>JADJWG010000002.1:1200000-1540798 GCA_016716475.1 Phycisphaerales bacterium | reverse complement strand
GCCGCCCGACGGGATGATCCAAGCCAGATAGGCGACCTCCGCAAGCGGGGCGTTCACGTACTCCGTACCTGGTTCGACCAGCCGCCTCGCAAACAAGAGCTGACAGAATCGAACGAGGTGCCCCGATGTGCTCCCTGACCTTGGTCGGAGTCATAGCAGCGGTGTTCGGTATGGCACAGGTTCTGCGTGCGATCGGTGTTCCGTGGATTGGCTCTGGCGCCCTATTCGAACTTTGGAGTCCCGCGACTATAGGGTTGAGCTGGTTGCCAACCGGGTTGGTCTGGAACGGAGTTCCGTCATCCGGGTGACAAACTCCGTCACTAATTGCTGGCCGGAATAATAACCTTGAAGACGATCCTGATAATCGGACTCGTGACACTGGGGCTCGGAATCGGCTTTGTCGCGCGAGATGGGCCTTGGGCTGCAATTCCGGTCCCGTGACGGCTACCCGGACGGAAGTGCGGTGGGTAACTCTTGTCTTGGGATGCTATTGACCACGTCCCCTTTACTCTTCACGATTTGGGCGAATCGCCGCTGGCGATCTTATGTCGCCACGAGCCGCGCATTCGTCGAGAGTTTTCTGGACGGCCGCCAGCCCTTGGCCAAGGCTCCGCGCCGGCCCAGCATGGTCGTTGCGCAGGAATTCGACACCACGACGCCTCACTCGCTCGAACCTGAAGATGCCAACGATTCTTGAGGACAACGTGCCTGAACGCATCATCGTTCTGCTCAATTCCTCGGGGAGAATCTTACGCTTCTCGGCCAAACTCCTCCTGGGCACCTACACAGCCCGCGACGAACTCGGCAGCCGGTTGGACTTTGGCCGTGTGCCGTGGCGATCCGCGACATTTTCGCGGCTGATTGCTCACGTAGTCTTGCCGCCGTTAGCCCTTATCGCGACCGGCGTCTTCGTCAGTGCGTACGGATCAAGCATTGTGCTTCTCGGACCCGCATTAGTTCCCGTTATTGTGTACTGCGTCAAGTGGATGTGCTCGGGGTCCACAACCCCGGTGTCCATGTTCATGAGTGGCAGACCCGCTGACTGCTTTTCGCGACGGGGCGCGTCGGAGAGCGAGACGCAACGCGTGCAGCGAAGGACCGAGCATGCCACGCAGCCCAGATGCTCAAACCGATGGGCGGGGACTACGATCCCGTTCGAGATCCTGCCCTCTACTCGGGCATCGTTATGCTTGCGGACCGAGATTGGACGGTTTTCAATGATCTGGCTGTTCCTGTGCGACGAAAGTTGAGCTTGTCGGTGACCAGACTAGCGGCGATTCTGCAGGCGATTGGAGCTCCGTGGGGCGCTACAGTGTTCAGTCCTCCCCCGCACCTGCTGTTGCCTCTCGGATTTCCTGTTTGGCCGCCGCGTTCTGGCCATCTGGGTGGTCTGGGCGCACGAACATTCGAATTCGATCCAGATGGAGCACGTACGCAGCACAGGCATCCGAGCGGTGCGGCTGGTATCAAGCTGGTGACTTGAGATCCCCAGCCGCAGCCCCCATGCCAGTCTCGACAAGTGCATTGATTTCACTACAATGCGGCCCGTGGATCCGGGAATCGTGTGAAGCAATTCTCGATGATCGCCCCGAATCGATCTGTGAGGGCTGCCTCATCTTGTGGTGGGGATCGGTGCTATCTGGGACGCGGCTGACGCCATCGTATTCGACGCGAGAAGGCGTCGCGAACGTGCCGAGCTGCTGCGAGATGTATGGGTGATTGACCGCAGTTGGAGTGTTGGTCGCTGGACGACTGAATTGGCTCTATGTTGGCAAGAACGGGCAACGCCTACATTGGCTGGTGGCGGCGTCGCCACGGGACAGATAGACGGCCAACCAAGACTATCGCCTTATTGGTGCCTCATGGCGGCTAACATGGTCGGTGTCTGCATGGCCAGCTACTACGGGATATGCATCGGCTTCGTTTGGATACCGATTTTCATGTGCCTCGCGTGGTACGCCCCAGCATGGTTTCCGGTGCCGCTGCGAGCATCGCTTACTGATCTCAACGATCACTGTCTTCCGGGAAGCGCAGGAATAGCACGGAGTGCACAGGTTCCGTCTGATCAGGCGGCATTGCGTGACCGTGTCTCTGCCGTGTTGGATAAGATGCACTTGATGGAGTTATAAGCGATTCGTCTGGGGATAGATGTGGGGAGCCTTCAGGACCGGATGGTCGCGGACGCCACCAATTTGGCTTTCACAACTTAAGCGATCGAGTCGACACAACTTAGGCAGTTGGACCACCCTGAATCGACCCGACAAAACCGCGTTCCTGATAGCGCCAAGGCGGTTTTTGAGGTGCCTAAGTTGCGGCGCGCGGTTTTGGGAAGCTGGCATTCTACCACTGAATTACGCCCGCAAAACGCGGTTACTCACTACTGAAGGCCATACGTGGCTGCTTCGGGCAACTCCACGTTGTTCTATTATGCAAGGAGAAGGTCCACGGTCAACCGCCGGGGTGCAATTTGCTGGCGATCGTGACTTCGCGCCCCGGGTGAGCGCGGTGGATTTCCAGCACATGTCGCAGGCGTCAATCAGGCCCCCCGAAGGATGACAAATCTGCGGCTCCATCGCGCGGTATTCGCTCCACACACGGCTACAACCCGGCTCGCTCCGCGAAGCGGCCGACGCCGTCCAGTCTGATTCCACTCGCTGGGCACGACCTCGCCGCCATACCGAACGATTACGCCGGCGGAGCAGGGCACTTCCGCACATAGGTGAGCAGGTCGCTGAGCGTGCCGTAGCCAACGCTACGCAACTGTCCGCGCCACCATAGTAAATGCGGATCACGCCGGTGGCCTTGTCCAGGATCCAGCCACCCGGGAACACGACGCCGTTGACGTCGCCGTGCCGTTCGTAGGGTTCCTCGGGTGCGAAGACCCACTCGTCACCACGGTGCAGCACGCGGCGCGGATCATCGAGATCCAGCAGGGCCAGCCCCAAGCGATAGAGGCACCCGCCCGCGGTGTGTCGCACACCGTGGTACAGCAGCAGCCAGCCCTCCGGCGTCTCCATGGGCGGGGGGCTGAGTCCGATCTTGTTCGCGTCCCACCACGCGCCGCGCCGTGCGTGCAGCAAGATGTGGTGATCGCCCCAGTGCGTCAGGTCCGGCGAGAACGACAGCCAGATGTGCGCCCCGGAGCTGCCAGCGGACACCGGCCGATGAATCATCGCGTAGCGGCCGCCGAAACGGCGTGGAAAAAGTGCGGCGTCCTTGTCCTCCGGTGGCATGACCGGCCCCAGACGTGCGAAGTCCACGAAGTCCGTGGTGCGCGCCAGCGAAACGAGCGGCCCACTGGCCGAGAAGGCCGTGTACGCAATGAGCCACTCCTGCCGCTCCTCCACCCATGTGAGGCGCGGATCCTCGATCCCCCAGGCCTCCTCGGAGCATCGCTTGGGGTCCGCCGCGAGCGTGGGGTGACGATCGATGTGCCAGTTGGACACTCCGTCGTTGCTGCGCGCGGCCGTCAGGTGAGAGTGTCCGCGACGGTCTTCGACGCGCACCAACAGGACGGTCTCATTGTCCACCTGGCAAGCACCCGGGTTGAAAACGGTGTGGGCCGGATAGGGCCAGTCCCGCGCGGTCAGGATCGGGTTGTTCGGATGGCGCTGAAACAACTCCGTATAGAGACTTGCCGGCTGCGCATCTCGGTGCATCGTAGGTTCCTGTTCTCTTGGTGGCAGACTGCTAGGCCTGGGTCTGCGGCGAGATCGTCGCGGCGCCGCTCACGTCGCCGCAATCGCGATGCAAGACTTGCGTCCAGAGGAGTGCCAGTGTCGATTCGGCCCCCTGGTTGCGATTCAGACCGCTGGCCTGGAGCCCGTCATAGCAACCGCGCGTGCGCTCATCGACGAGTGCCAGGCCCAGACTGTTCTGTCCGTAAAACCAGCCGTGGGCGCGCCGATACAGGGCGCGAAGCCCCTCCGTGGGATGCAGTCGAAAGGCCGCCACCGCCGCGTCCGCCATCGTGCCCGCTTCCACGGGCTGCTGGTCATAGGCCGCCTTGGACTCCCCGCGCGAGTACCACCCGTTGCTCCCCACCGGCCAGAATAAACCGTCGATGGTCGTCTCCTGGTTCAGACACGCCAGGGACTCCTCGGCCACTTCAAGGAAAGGCGTGTCCGGCCAGTGTGCGGCGGCGACAAACAGGGCATGCGGCATGACCGCGTTGGCATAGGTCATCCGTGACTCGAACCAGTGCCAGTCCGGGCGTCGAGAACGGCGGTAGCACTCGACCAGATGTTCCGCGGCGCACCAGGCCACGTGCTCAAGCGCCGCGATGTCCGGCACAGCTTCGGACCAGAGGTGCCCACAGGCCAGAATCACGTAGGCCTGGGCACGCAGACTCTTCAGTTCTGCGAGCGTTGGCACTACCGCGTCAATCAGCTCGCGGGCCAAGGCGCGGTAACCGTCGGGCAATTCACTGCCGAGCACTTCGGCCAGCGCACGTACCGATTGTCCCTGGCAATCACCCCAACTATCCGTGTCCAGCCATTGGCGCTGGTAGCTCATCAGGTTGTGGAATCCGCCACCCGGACGACGTGCGTATTCCAGCAGACTCAAATAGCCCGTGATGCGACTCAGCATGCTCCGTTCCGGCCGCCGTCCCCAGAGATGCACACACAAGCGCAGGGCGCGCGCATTATCGTCGATGGTGTAGCCGCTGTCCCGACGCGGCAAACAGTAGATGCCGTGCTGAATCAACCCGGTTGAGTCCGTCAGGCGGTCGAGGTGGTCGAGGGCGATCTCACCGGACACGGGCATCACGCACCTCTCCCACTGACGCATCAACCCGCTGCCAGACGGGGGGCACGACGCGCTGGTCGTGGTCGCGCTGCATCGGCGGCACCATCAACTGTTGGAAGACGCGCAGGTACTTCCGGCCGACACTGGGCCAGCGCATCAGCTTGGCGTACTCGTATGCCTTGAGGCGCGTACGCACCCGTAGCTCTTCGTCATTCAGGTAGCGCAGCGTTGCCTCGACCAGCGCAGCGCTGTTCCCGAAGGGCACAAACAGGCCCCGGCCTTCGGCCAACACTTCCTCGGCATACAGGTACGGCGTGCTGACGACCGGCCGGCCGGCTGCGACGGCATAAGCCAGCGTGCCGCTCGAGATCTGGTCTTTGCCGGCGTACGGCGTCACGTAGACATCGCACGCCTGCAAGTGCTCCAGCAGATCCGGGAGACTGAGGAAGCGGTTCACAAAGCGGACATGCGGCCTTCGACGCCGAGCGCTGTGGCCGCTGCGACCAGCGACTCGCGATACACTTCGCCCTCGGCGCGTTTCACAATCGGATGCGTGACGCCCACGATGACATAAAGCGCGTCGGGGAAGGCCGCGAGGATGCGCGGCATCGCGGCAATCATGTGTTCCAGCCCCTTGCCGCGGTCGATCAGGCCGAACGTGCAGATGACCCGGTGACCGGCCAGGCCCAGCCGTGCCTTGCAGTCCGCGTCAGACCGGTCGCCGAGCTGCGGGACGCCGTGCGGGATGACGTGTACCGCGCCGGGGTACGTCGTACGAGCTCACCAGGCGATGGGCCGCGCTCTTGGTCATCACGATGATCGCGCGGCTCAGTGCCGCGACGTGCCGGGTGAGCCACCGTGGAAACGGTGCGGGTTCCGACATCAGCGTATGGAACGTGGTGACAATGGGTTTGCGGCACGCGAGCATGAAGTCGAGCACCGCATTGCCCCATTCGCCCGGGTAGAGCCCGAATTCGTGCTGCAGACTGATCACGTCGTACGGGCTGTGGTCGACGAACCGCGCGAGCTCGCGATAGGCGTCAGCCCGGCCATTGTCGATGACATGCACAACACGCGGATCCGCGTACTCCACCGGACCGGACTTCTGTATCGCGGCCAGCGCCGCGATGGGAGCGCCCGCGGCCAGGTCGAGCGCGTCCGCCGAGTCCCGCGTGAAGGTGGCCAGGCCGCACTCCTCCGGTGGATATGTGGACACGAACAGCGGACGCGTGATCTGCAAGTTTCACCTCGGGGCTATGCGCGTTGATCCTGCTGAGTTGCTGCAAGGTGACAGTGGATCTTCGTGCCAGGCAGCGTCACAACCACTTCCAGCTCGCTGCTGGCGCGGGCTCTTGGCGCGCCCGTGTGGCTGTCACTTCTCGATCGTGATGACCTGTTTGTCCTTGTCCCAGAAGCTCTCCTTGCACGAGAGTTTCGTGCCGCCGAGCAGCAGGACAATGAGCAGGACGACGACGATTGCGCCGATAATGCCGATGCCGGTCTTGTTCATGGGTGTACCCTTAACTGATTGCGGGCGACGTCCTACCAAAGCCGCCACCACGCGTGGTGTCTGTCGGACCCGCCCGCTTGCAACCGCGTCCCCCCGCCGACACCGTGACCGCTCCGGGCGGCCGCAGCGGTCACGGGTCCAGAGGAGCGCCTTACGGCTGCTTCTTCAGCGTCAGCGTCGCATCAGTACCCTTGACACCCTTGATCACCTCGAGCGTTACGTCGTTTGGACGCCGCACGGCATAGCCGTAGCTCCGTCCCTGCGTATCGACGAAGGTGAGGTATCCACCCTTGGAGTCCATGCTCCAGGTACCGCGCGATTGTTCCACGCGCCCGTCATAATTGAGGTCGGCCGTGTAACTGCCGTCATCCTGCAAACGGAGTTCCGCCCGCACGAGCCGGCCGGACTGCTCGGCCGGCCGCAGCAGCTTGAACTGGTCGCGCGCCATCTCCGGCGCCAGCGCTTCGCCGGTCCAATGGCCGGCCAGCGTGGCGCACCCGGAAATGCACACCAGCGCGCCCAAACAGAGGGCGCCCCCCAGCATCCGGCGGAAACTTGCCCAAGGCCGAGAGTTCATGAGTCCAGTCCTGCACATCTTGCTTACCTCCCTGAAACAGCGGGCAGGGCAGCCCACCACGGGGCTGCATCCTTCCTGCCCGCAGCGTTCAGATCGAAACCTGGCGGCCCTGTATGAGGCGAATCACCACGACGATGAGTGCGACCACCAGCAGTACATGAATGAAGCCGCTCAACGTGTAGGAGGTGATCAGGCCCACCAGCCATAACAGCACAAGGATCAGAGCAAGAGTCCACAGCATGATACGGTACCTCGTCTGGCACGGCCCACGCCGCACTTCAAGCGAACAAAACCCCGTGATCCTGAGTCCACGCCGGTGCGAACGCCGCGGCGCTGCGCGGCACGCAAGCCGCGGAACAATGGTTGCCGCGGGTCGCCGCGCGCAGCAGTTGGACGACCTCTGACAAGTGAAACGGCTTCGGGAGCAGCGCGTGCGCTCCACTCCTGAGCAGTTCGTTGGCTGTATGGGACCCTAGATGGCCGCTCATGAAGCAGCAGGGCACCTGCGGCGACAGTTGCTGGAGGCCCGCCAGGGTCGCCGGCCCATCCAGATGCGGCATGCGCACATCGAGCAGGAGTACGTCGATGGCGTCGCTGTGGGCCCTGAACACTTCCAGCGCTTCCTGCCCGTCGGCCGCAAGCCAGACCGAGAAACCTTCCCGTGCGAGTCCCACCTGCAGGCATTCCCGAATGGCTGGTTCATCGTCCGCGACCAGCACGCCGCACTGCTCGATCGGCAGAAACGATCTTGCCTGTTTCTCAATGGATTCCATTTGACGGTCCTCGGCCGGCATACGCTGCCAGGTGGCGCGGTGTCGAAGGAAACCTCCGGGAGCCGGACGACTCCCCTCTGAGTCCTCGGCGTACCCCGGAGGTTGGATCTTTCGCAACGCGTCAGGGCGTTGCGGTTGAGTGTTCACTCCGCGCGTCGGTCCAGTACGGCTCAACCTTGAAGTAGGTGTGCGTCTCGGTGGCCCAGCGCGAATCGACCATGTTCGGCCAATTGTCTTTGCTGAAGCCGAGGGCGTCCGTAAGCTGGTCCTTGTTGATATCCAGGATGAAATGCTTGTAATCGGCGCTCAGACTCAGCGCCTGCCACGGAATTGCGAAATGCATTCCGCGGGTCGCAAGAATGGCGTAGAGAATACGGCCGGCCTGCGGATCGATGGCCAGATCGACAATCTTGCCGAGGTCGTCATTCTGCCGGTTACGGACATTCTTGCTGGCCAGATCACTGGCTTTCTGCCAGACCGTGGCACGCTGATTCCAGCGCGCCCGGTAGGCGTTGGCCTGGCGACGGTCAACGTCGGACGCCTGGCGTACGTCACCGTCCTCGTTCTGCCAGTAGGGCTTCTGGTTGTAGTGCTTGAAGGTGGCGAGGGCGAACTGCTCATCGGCGAAGTTCGGCCACTGGCGCTTGTCAAACGTGACCGCCTTCTCCAGTCGCTCCTTATCGACGTCCAGCACAAAGGCATGCGCGTCGCCCGAGAGCGGCAGCGCCGACCACGGAATCGCAAAGAGCTTGTCGCCGAGGCCCAGGAAGCCGCCGAACGACAGCACGCCGTAGAGAATGCGTCCGGAGTTCGCGTCCACGACGATTTCTTGCAGGGTTCCGAGGTCCTCGTCGGCTGGGTTGGTCACTTTCTTTCCGGTCAGATTGGACGACTTTTGCCAGCTCCGCGCCATCGCAAAATCGTCCCAGTGGTCCTTGGACCGGTCAGCGCGGCCCTGGCTCGGGCCGTCCAGATCGCGCTGATTCATCACCTTGCCGGTCTTGGAGTCCACGGTGGCTTCGACCAGGCGGTCTTCACCTACCAGCAGCGTGACGACGCAGACTGGCCCTTCCCCGGCGCCCGCCTTCATCATGCACTCGGCCCGGACCGCGCGTCCGCCACAGTGCTTCTCCGCCGCGGCGATACCTTCCGCAAGCGTGTGTTTCGCGTTCTTGAGCATCGCCGCGCAGTGCGCGGCGGTCATCGGCGCATCTGCCCGGCGTTCGGCCCCCGCCGCAGGTGTCGTGGGGGTGCCCGAGCCGCGCTGTTGCTGGCCCAGTGCTAGCCCGCCGAGTGCCAGCACGGCTAGAGCCGCCGTGACCCCGATCGTCATCCGTCGCATTGTAAGTTTGCCTCTCATGGTGTTACTCCTTCTGGCGTCGTGTTCGTGTGGCCAATGCCGCGAACAAGCGCCTGGATTGGTATGTTCGTGCTGTCATGTCCTGACGGCCTCACCCGCAGACCACGCTTCCGGAGTGATGTGTCCGGCGAGCAGGAAGACCTGGACGATCGTGCCCGTCGTGAAAACCGCCACGACGGCTCCGGAACTGGGTTCCACTTCCGCAGTTGCCTGCCGTACTTCGACCCCGGTGATGCGCTTGATTTCTGCGCGCAGTCCGGCGGCGTTGCTCGTAAACAGTTGGCGGTGAAACTCCTGCACCTGCGCGGCGCCGGCAGGGGTTTGGGCCAGCGCCTGTTCCGCTGCCGAAAGCACGCCGTGCAGCGTGACCACGAGGGTGCCATCGCTCTGTACCACCGTAACAGCTTTGGGGATCAGCCCCGAGCGCTTCGTTTCCAAGGCCGAGGCGGCGGCGGCGATCTGTTGCGCCATAGTCAGGCCCGCATTTTTCATCACAAAATCCTGTTCATCGTGGCCGTTGCGCCCTGGCAAACACAGCCAACAAAAAAAGCCGACCTGGCAACATGCTCTGTAAGCGTGTCGCCGGGTCGGCTTACTCCTTGACGGGCCACCAACCGCAAAGTGGGGTTGCCCTTCAATCAGTCATCCGAATTACTAGTCTTGCTGGTCGCGCGTTGCCTCTTGGCAATACGCTTCAACCCGCAAGCGGTTCCGCAACCGGGAGCGGTGCCATAAGTGACGACGGTGCAGTTCGCTACGGACGGAACCGGTTCGCAGCGCTCCGTCGAACTCTGCCGTTCATTGCGTCACTCGCGTACATGTCAGACCTGAAACAAAAATAGGCCGATGCGGTTGCGCACTTGGAAGTGCCTGACCACATCGGCCTACTCAATAACGAGCCACCACCACTCAAGTCGGGGCTGCTCTTTACTTAGTCGTCCGAACGCTGCGAAGCGTTAGCTGGGTGTGTTGCCTGCGGTAACACTCCAGCTCGCTGTAATCTATTGTAGCAGATGTGCGGGCGAAAGCAAATCTACACTTTTCTCGGCCCTTTACGAATGCATTGTATTGCGATACCATCTCCATGCGCAGATCATCCGGAACTCGGCCCCCCCCGAGTTTTTGTGGCTCCTCGCTGTTTTGTGTGGGTAAGACCGTGAGCTTGGTGACGTAAGTTGTGCGGGGTCTGGCGCTTTTCGATCGGGCGGCGGTCGGAGAGGATGCGGCGGATCAGGCGGCCGCAGCGGCATCCGATGGGGCTCCGCCCCAAACCCCGCCGGGGGCTCTGCCCCTGAACCCCGGCTTCTTTCCTCCGGTGAGAAGGAAGCCGCCGGAGAGTTCGCGGCCAGACTGCAAGGAAGCCGAGTGATGCGCGATCAGATGCAGGAGCTGTTCCGGGTGGCATTGGGGCTGGCCGAGCCGTGGGTCGTCAGCAAGATCGAGTTTTCCGGGGACCGGCAGCAGCTGGAACTCTGGCTGGACTTCCCTTCCGGCAGCCGCTTCGCTTGCCCGGAGTGCGGACCGCCGGTTGCGGGGCCTACGACAGGCACGGAGCGGACCTGGCGGCACCTGAACTTCTTTCAGCACAAGACGCTATTGCACGCCCGGCAACCGCGGGTCGAGTGTCCGGACCACGGGGTCAAGACGGTTGAAGTGCCGTGGTCGCGGCCGGGTTCGGGTTTTACGCTGCTGATGGAGGCGTTCATCCTGATGTTGGTGCAGGGCGGCATGACGCCCGGCGCAGGTGGCCGTTCTGATCGGTGAGCACGACACGCGGGTGTGGCGGGTCTTGCAGCACTATGTCGAGCGGGCCCGCGCCGCGGCGGACTTCTCGCCGGTGACCGCCATCGGCGTGGACGACTTCCGCGCGGCCACAACTACATCAGCGTGTTCATGGATTTGGGCAACGAGCCAAGCCGGGTGCTGTTCGCCACCGAAGGCAAGGATGCCCGGACCGTCGCGGCGTTCAAGCGCGACCTGGAGGCTCACGGCGGGCGGGCCGAGCAGATTGAGGAGGCCTGCTGGACATGTCGGCGGCGTTCATCAACGGTCTGCGCGAGCAGTTCCCGGAGGCCCAACTGACCTTCGACAACCCACCTGATGAAGCTGCTGGGGCTGCGGTCGATCAGGTCCGGCGTGAGGAACAGCGGACACACCCGGAACTCAAGGGCACGCGTTACGTCTGGTTGAAGAACGACTGGAACCGCACCGAGAAGCAGGCCCGCGTCTTTGACGAGTTGCGCTCCAGCAAGCTGGCGACCGTGCGGGCCACGCACATGAAGAGTGTCTTCCAGGATCTCTTCGCCTGCGACACCGTGGAAGAGGCTGAACCGCTGCTCAAGCAGTGGTACTTCAGCGCCACCACAGCCGGATTCCGGCCATGATCAAGGCGGCCAAGACGATCAAGAAGCACTGGGCGGCAAGTGCTGCGGTTCACTTCGCGAATCAGTAACGGACCGCTGGAGGCGATCAACAGCCTGATCCAGTCGGCCAAGAGAAAAGCCCGCGGCTTCCGCTCGACCCACTACCTGATCACCATGGTCTACCTGATCGCCGGAAAACTCGACTTCAAGCTGCCGGCCATCGCTCAGGTTACCCACACAAAATAGCGAGGAGGCGTTTTTGTTCTTTGCTGTCGATTTGTCGCACGTAACCTGCTTAGGTCGAGAGGACGAGGGTTGGAGACTGACCGGTGAACACGCAGGGCGAGATCGAGGCCGCAGTTTGCCAGGCGATGAGTCGTTTCGAGCAGGAGTACATGGGCCGTGGTCCCAAGGGCGTACACGCCTATCTGATTGGCGACTTGCTCGTCGTCCGCCTGCAGGGGGTTCTGACATCAGCCGAGCAGCAACTGGTGGGAACCTATCCGCCGGAAAAAGGGCGCGATCTGCTCAAGCAGGTGCGGACCCAGTTGATCGAAACCGCGCGACCGATCCTGGAGCAGCTCATCGAGAGCGTTACCGGGGCGAAGCCGCTGAGCATGCATCATGATATCAGCACCGTGCGCGGCGAAGAGATTGTGGTGTTCTCCATGGGGGAAGCGATCCCTGTGCGCGAGAAGAAGACCAGATAGACATTGAGTCAGACTCCGGCTGTCCACGGTCGGTTGCGGCAGAGACGGACCGGCCTGCAGGCCAGCACGCCGGACCGTTCTGCTACTCTTTCTTCCGCACCCGTTTGGCGGCCGTCTTGCGCACGGTCTTGCTGGTCTGCTTGGCAGCTCCTCGATTCGTCACTCGTTTTGCGTTCGCGGCCGCGTACTTGGTGGGCTTCGCCCGCTTCACGCTCCCGGGCAGGTTGGCCTCGTAACTCGCGAGGTACTTCTCTACCGGTACGCGGGCGACCGCTTCTCCGATCACGTCGAGCGGTAGGTCTTCGAGCCGCTTGAACCGAATGCAGGCCTTGCCCATGTCGAGTTTCTTCCCCGTCGCTTTCCAAGCCGTACGAAACCACTCCGCGTGCTCCGGGTTGCCGTAGACACAGCCGAGGTACAGCGACATGTGATTCTTCTGTGATGCGAGACCCGCAAAGGGCAGGGGCTGCTTCGGATCGCAGTGGTAGCCCGCCGGGTAGATGCTGTGCGGCACGTAGTACCCGATCATCCCGTACTGCATGCCCTCCTCGTAGCCCCCACTGAGGTTCGCGCAGATTACCGTCCGTACCGCATCCAGTGCCGCGCGCCGGTCCGCGGGCAGCGCCGCGAGATACTCCGCCACCGACTGCGCATTTCGGTTCATGGTTTGCTCCTGTGCGAACGCACGCCCCACCGCGACAGTGTCATTACCCGGCTGCTCGGGGTGTGCTCCATCCGCGCGGCTAGCGCCGCCGCGCGGGCGGCCGCACCTTGATTTCCACGCGTCGTACCTGCCCGCGCTCGACCCGGTAGCTTCCCTCGTACACGGTTCCATCGGGGCGGGTGAGTGTTAGCAGTCGTTGCCCGGGTCGGCGGACCAGTGCCCATGTACCGAAACGAGCCCGGTCTTCGAGCACCCGCTGCGCCAGTGTAGCCGGCAACCAGTCTTGTGCGTGCATCTGGATTTCACCGGAGAGTATGGCCGTCGCGAATGGCTCGAACTCCTCGAAGTACTGCCGCTGGCTGAAGGCCCGGGCAAGGAATGCCGTCAACACCTCGGTCGCCGCCTCGGCGTAGAGTTCCTCGGTGGGGTAGTCCGGCAGACTGGTCCAGTAGGCCTCCCAGCGCTGCTGGAAGGCGCGGATGTCCGTCCCCATGCGGCTGGTCCAGGCGCGCTCGGCCGCAACGCCGCGGCTCACGTCGCGGAGGTAGTCGAAGAAGGCATCCTGGTAGCGGCCGTTGTCGCCGTGGGCGAGGAAGTGCACCATCGCCCACGCCTGGTCGTAGTGATAGCTGCGCAGGTCGATGTTCCACGCTACCTGTGGCAGACGCATCATCTCCGCCAGCGGCAGGTACTTCTGCTCGCGAATCGCGAGCTTCACCCGTGCGAGACGTTCTGGTGGCACCGCCCCCAGCAGGAAGCGGTGGCCGGTGAAGATGCCCTGGGCGAAGTACTCCGCGAGTCCTTCGTTGGCCCAGATGGGTATGTTGGGGCCGATCGCGGCGTAGACGAACTGGTGGAAGCCCTCGTGCTGGACGACGTACCAGGTAAAGGCGGGATTCTGAGGCATGACGACGGCCATCAAGCGGTCGCCCGTGAAAACTCCGGCGGAGCCCGGGAGCCCGCCATTGGCTTCGTACGCGCGGAAATCGCTGAAGAGATAGAAGGGCAATCGCTGGGTGACGGTGCGTCCGAGTCCGCTGGTGCGGCGGTGGTACTCTTCGGCCATCAGGGTGATGCGCTGGACGGCCTCGCGGACATGGTCGTCGTCGAGGTCGGTATGGAGGATGTAGTAGCGCGTTTCGATGGTGCGCAGCGGTTGGATTGCGCTCCGCTGCGCGGTCGCGGGGACGGCCTGGCAGGTCAGCACGGCGGCTACAAGCGACAGGAGCGCAGTGCGGCTGGGTGTCATCGAGGCACTCCCCAGGGCGGTACGGGCGGGCGCCCTCACGTTAGCTTGGCGACACAATGGCACACCAGTTCTCCGCAACCGGGGCAGCCCGTGGTGAACTTCCGCAGGGCGCTCTCGAGATCCACCCCTTCGACGTTGGCGAGCGTGACGAGCCAGGCGAGGACGTCCGCGAACTCCTCTTCGAGATTAGCGCGATCGTCGCCGCGCGCGATGGCCCGGGCGAGTTCTCCAACTTCCTCGGTGAACCAGAGAAAAGTCTTTGCGGCGCCGCGCGCCCGATCCTTGTCGGAGTACATGCGGTCGATGAGCTGCTGGAATTCGCGTATGCGCATCGTCGGTCTCCGTGGCGCGAACCTGCTCCATTGTACGACCGCCCGGCAGAGCTGCCTACGGAGAGCCCGCGCGTTCAGGACCCCTTCGCGAGCTGCTCGCGGTACCAGCGCACAGTGTTGGGTACACCGACCTCGTAGGTGATGGTTGGCTGCCAGTTGAGCATGCGGCGGGCCTTCTCGGCACTGAAGAAGGAGCGACGGCCCATGAGCCAGACCGCGTAGCGCGTGATGAAGGGCGGTTCCTTCGTCCGGAAAAGGTGGCCGAGGCACTCGAGCACGAAGCCGGCCGTATACGCGAGCTTGTAGGGCACCTGGCGCTGCACGGGAGGCGCACCAATCGCCTTGGCGAGCAGGTCGAAGTACTGCTGCTGGGTGATTTCCCCGTCATTACTGCAGTTGAACGCTTCGCCGTTGCAATCGGCACGGCCGGCGGCCTCGATCGCGGCTTCGGCGATGTTGCCGGCGTACACGACATTGAGACGGTTGGTGCCGTCGCCCAGGATCTTGGCCTTGCCGCCCTTGATCATGTTGTAAAGCCGGCCGATCGTCACGCGGTCGCGCTCACCGTATATCCAGGCCGGACGGATGACGGTCAGCTCGATGCGCCCGGCCTTGAAGGCCTCCCAGGCGAGCAGCTCGGCAGCCACCTTCGACTTGCTGTAGTAGGCCCACTGGTAGAGCTTGTATCCGAGGTCGAAGGTCTCATCGACGGTGATTTCGTGGGTGTGGTAGCCGTAGGTGCTGATGGAGCTGATATGCACGAAGCGTCGTACGCCGGCGGCGATAGCGGCATCAAGCATGGCGCGGGTGCCGTCGATCGTAATGCGCTGGAAATCCTCCCACGGGCCCCAGTCGCCGACCTTGGCCGCCGAGTGGTAGACCACATCCACACCTTGGCAGGCGGCCGCAAGCGTCTGCGGCTCGGTGATATCGCCCTCAGCGAACTCGACGCTCTGGGTTTCCAGCCAGGTGCGATCGGCGCCGCGCCGGACGAGCGCCCGAACCGGCATGTTGCGTTTGCGAAGTTGCTCGACGATATGGCTGCCGAGCAGCCCGGTGGCTCCGGTGACGAGATTCATGGGTAGGTAGACTCCGCGGGAACCAGGTACGGCCCGAAACTACCGTCGGCGGTGCGCGCCGCGCGACGACCCAAAGGGCCAGAGTGTAGCGTAGAACGCAGCACACGCCACTGGTGGCGCAGCAGCTCAGGTCCGGTGCGGGATGCACCCGGCGCTGCGTCAGCGCGCTCGGCGCAGCATCGCGAGTGCGTGGTCGGCAATCTGCCCAACACCGACGCCACAGTAGTCGAGCACTTCCT
Source organism: Phycisphaerales bacterium (assembly GCA_016716475.1). Lineage (NCBI taxonomy): Bacteria > Pseudomonadati > Planctomycetota > Phycisphaerae > Phycisphaerales > Phycisphaerales bacterium. The sequence goes on along the minus strand of JADJWG010000002.1, from coordinate 1,525,193 downwards.
CGGGTGAACGGGTCGACTTGGGGATGCGCTGGCAGCGGAGCGTTTCGACCCGCAGGTTGCCGGTGCGGGCCGCGATCTCCGCGACGATCGACCCGAACCCGCCGCCGTAGTTGTCTTCGACCACGAGGGCCCGGCAGCCGGCCCGCTGGATTTGCTCCGCGAGCCGCTCCGGTTGCACCGGCAAACACCACGCGTCGATCAGGGTGGCGCGGATGTTCTGCTTGGCCAGCAGGGCGACCGCCTGCTTGGCCGGGTGGACCATGTAGCCCGACGCAATGATTGTCAGGTCGTCGCCGGGGTTGAGCACGTTCCACGCACCCAGTTCGAAGGTCGCGCTGGTTTCGTACAGCAGCGGGACGTCCGGACGGTGCGTTCGCATGTAGCACATGCTGCGCAGGGTGGTCATATGGCGCGTGCAGTGATAGGCCGTCAGCGCGTCGGCCGGGTGGAAGAACCACAGCAACGGACTCTCGCGGTCATCGCCGCGGACGGTCGTGTAGCTCGCGAAGAAAGCGACATCCACGAGGCCCATCTGGCTGGGGCCATCGGCCGCGAGCGAGATGCCGGCGTGCGATCCGACGATCTTCAGGTTGGCCCGCGAAATGTTTGCCATCTCGATCTGGTCGTACGCCCGGGAGATGAACTTCGCGAAGGAATTGGCGAACGGGATGTAGCCCCCGGCGGCCAGGCCCGCGCCTGCGGAGATCATGTTCTGCTCGCCGATCTTGCACTCGAAGAAGCGCTCCGGGTAGGCCTTGCCGAAAACCTCGGAGAAGGTTGAATTGCTCACGTCGCCATCGAGAGCCACCACCTGCGGCAGCAGGTCGCCGGCCACTTTGAGCGCGGCCCCGTACGCCCGCCGTGTCGACAGCGCGCCCTTCTCAAGCGCGGTGGCGAGACCGTTCGCGGCCATCGCAGCGTCAAAGGCCGGCCATGTCACATCCTCCGGTTCCGTACGCTTGCCCATGCCAAGGGGGGGGGCGGCTGGCGGTCCGTCCAGACTTGCGGCCTTGCCGAGCCGGGTGGCCGTCATATCGAGTTCCGCCAGGGCAGCAGCGAGTTCATTCTCCGGGATGGGCTTGCCGTGCCAGTTGCCCTTGAGCAGTGGTTCGCAGCCCCAACCCTTGACGGTTGTGGCGATCAAGGCCAGCGGGCGCGGCGTGGTGCCGACCTTGGCGAGGGCGGTCAGAATCGCATCCGGATCGTGGCCGTCCAGTTCGACGACCTCCCAATGCGCGGCCCGCATCTTGGCTGCGAGAGTCGTGGCGGACTGCTGCTCGGAGACGGGCGCCGCTTGGCCCTGGGCGTTCGCATTGAAAATGGCACAGACGTGGGCCAACTTGTGGTCGGCGATGAAGTCAACCGCTTCCCAGATCTGCCCTTCACGGGCTTCGCCATCCCCGATGATGCAGTACACCCGGCGGTTGGAGCCATCCAGCCGTGCGGCCGCCGCCAAACCCGCCGCGACACTCAGCCCCATCCCGAGACTGCCGGTGGCGGCATCGAAAAAGGGCATGCCCTCGGCTGGGTTGGGGTGTCCGTCGAGCACGGAGTCGCGGGCGCGCAACTGGTCGAGCTCGGCGTGAGTCAGCTTCGAGGCCGCCGCCCTGGATTTGCCGACGGTGGCGCCGAGATCGGCAAGCGCGGCATAGACGATCGGCACGGCGTGACCTTCGGACAGCACTAGGCGGTCGGCGGAGGGGTGCCACGGGTCGGCGACGTTGTATCGCATGGTACGGTACATCAGGCAGGTGATGAGATGGGCGAGTGAGAGGGCGCTCGAAGGGTGGCCGGAGCCGGACTTGGTGGTCATGCGAACCGCGAGTTTGCCAAGTTCCACTGCCTTGTGGTGTAACGCCGCCGTCGAAGCCATGCACGCTCTCCGTCGTCAAAGGCCGGATGCCCCCTCACTAGCAGGGGCCAGTGTAGCTCCGCGGCCCGGGTGGGGCAAGACGCAAGCCCGAGGTGGGGGGATTGCATTGTGCTGGATTTTCACTCGTACCGCCGCTATCCTCCCCGCATGGCCGCAGGAATCTACCCACGCTGTTGTTGTCCCACCTGTTAAAGCTCCCCGTCGGCGCGGCGCGCCCCAGGATCGAACATTCGCCCTGAATTTCCTGATTTCCTGACCGATTGAGACCGTCCTTCCGCGTCCCGGTTTCCTTCTGAACACGCAGGATGCTTGCATGCGACCGTATCTTTCGAACCGACTGACCGGCATGGTGCAATCCGAGATCCGCAACATGACACGCGAATGCGAGCGCCGGGGTGGCCTCAACCTCGGCCAGGGGCTCGGCGATCTGCCGACCCCGCCACTCGTCCGCGAGGGTGCCATTGCCGCGATTCGCGACCGCCGCAGTACCTACTCGTTCCCCGAGGGCGTGGCGGAATTGCGCACGGCCATCGCTGCCAAGCTCGCGCGCGACAATGATCTGATCGCCGACCCGCAGCGCGAGATCGTGGTCACGGTCGGTTCCTCCGGCGCATTCGGCTGCGCGTTGCTCGGCTTGCTCAACCCCGGTGACGGACTCCTGCTGCCTGAGCCCTACTATGGTTACCACTTGAACACGGCCGTCGTGGCCGGGCTCGAGCCCCAATTCATCACGCTCGCCCCACCCGATTTCGCCCTCGACGAAGCGCGGCTGCGCGCCGCGATTCGGCCGAATACGCGGGCGCTCGTCTTGTGTACACCGTCGAATCCCAGCGGCCGGATGTACGGGGAAGAAGACTTCCGCATGCTCGACCGGGTCCTGGCGGAGCACGACCTGCTATTGATCACGGATGAGATCTACGAATACATCACCTACGACGGACAGCGCCACGTGAGTCCTGCGACGGTCGGCCGGCTGCGGGAGCGCACCGTGAGCATCATGGGGCTTTCGAAGACTTTCAGCATTACTGGCTGGCGCCTGGGTTATGCGGTGGCGCCGGAGCCGCAGGCACGCGCGCTGACACTGGTGAACGACCTGTTCTACATTTGCGCGCCGACGCCGCTCCAGCACGGAGCCGCGGCGGGCTTCGCCGCTCCCCCGGAATTCTTCGAGCACCTGCGCACGGATTACCAGCGCAAACGCGACATTCTGTGCGCGGGGCTGGCGACGGCAGGGTTGCACCCGATCGTGCCACAGGGCGCGTATTACGTGTTGGCGCAAATCGGGCACCTGGGATTCACGTCGGCCAAGGCCGCGGCGATGGCGCTGCTCGAGGAGTGCGGCGTCGCGAGCATCCCCGGCACAGCGTTCTACCAGGGCGCGACGGGTGAGGAGCTGCTGCGGTTCTGCTTCGCGAAGGAAGACGACATTCTGCGGGAGGCCGTCGGCCGCATCCGCCAGTTCAGAGGAGCTGCCGTCCATGTCTGAAGTGCCCACATTCGTGCCGGGGAAGACCGGAGCGGCTGCGGATACGCGTCCGACGCCGGCCGCGGTGCCGGGGTTGCTGGCCGCGCTGCGGCTGCGTTTCACACCGGCGGAGCGCGAGGTGCGGCAGTACTTGCCCGCCATCCGGGCACTGCAGGATGTATCGGCGCTTTTCTACGAACACGGGTGGGCGTACGGCACAAGCGGGAACTATAGCGTGGTGTTGGCGCGCCAGCCGTTGCGCTTGCTGATCACTGCGAGCGGACGTGACAAACGCGCCCTGCGCGATGACGACTTCGTGGTCGTCGATGCCCAGGCACGCCCCGTGCGTCGGGGTGCGCCGCAGCCCTCGGCGGAAACCTGGCTGCATGTCGTGCTGGCGCAGCAACCCGGCGTCGGCGCGATCCTGCACACGCATTCGATCTGGAACACGCTGCTTTCGGAAGTGCACTTTGCGGCCGGGGCGGTCGAGCTGGCTGGTTTCGAGATGCTCAAGGGCCTGGCCGGCATTACCACCCACCACGCGCGCGTGCACATTCCGATCTATGACAACACGCAGGACATCCCGGCGCTGGCTGAGCAGTTGCGCTCGCAGTTCGCCACGCCCGGGCAACCCCCGCAACATGCTTTCCTGATGCGCGGTCACGGGCTCTACACGTGGGGCCGCGACCTCGCCGAAGCCCGGCGACATGTGGAGATCCTCGAATTCCTGTTGGAACTCGCGGCGCGCCGGGATGAATGGACTCGGACCCGCCCGTAGTTCCCCACATGGGCCACAACAAGGGCCCGGAGGTGCCGACCGTATGGCAGCCGTTTACATTCCCGCGCAGAACCGCACACTGGATGCGGCCGTGGAGATCCAGGCGTTCTTGGCGCCGCTCGGCCTGACCTACGAGCGCTGGCCGGTGCAGGAGAAGTGCTCCCCCGATGCACCCGCGGAAGAGATTCTTGCTGCGTATGCACCGGAGATCGCGACGCTGAAGGAGCGCGGCGGTTACGTTACAGCCGACGTGATTGACATCAAGCCGGAATTGCCGGGGCTTGATGCGCTGCTCGCGAAGTTCAGCCGCGAGCATCGCCACACGGAGGACGAGGTGCGATTCATCGTGAAGGGCCGCGGGCTGTTTCATCTGCACCCCGAAGGGCATGACGTGTTCTCGATTACCGTTGAGAGTGGCGACCTGCTCACCGTGCCGGCGGGCATGCGGCATTGGTTCGACCTGTGTGTCGACCGCACCATCCGTGCAATCCGCCTGTTTCAAGACCCGGCCGGCTGGACCCCGTTCTACGAAGAGCAGGGGCTGCACAACAACTTCGAGCCCGTCTGTTGGGGGCCGAGTTACCTGCCGCCCGGTGGCGCGCTGCCGGGATTGGTGCGCTGATGGTGGCCTACCGGGTCCGTGGGGTGTTGCTCGATATCGAGGGCACGACCTCGGCGGTGTCCTACGTGTACGACGTGCTCTTTCCGTACGCGCGCGCGCGGCTCGCGGAGTTTCTCGCCCTGCACGGCGCGGATCCGGAGGTGCGGCAGGCCCGGGCACAGGTCGAGGCGGACGCCGGCGCGAAGTTTACGGACGAACGCGCGCTCGTGGCTCACCTGCACGATCTCATGACGCGTGACGTCAAGGCCACGGGGCTGAAGGCCCTGCAGGGCCTCATCTGGGCGCGCGGCTATGCGGCCGGGGAACTGCGGTCGCACGTGTTCGCCGATGTGCCGCCGGCGCTGGCGGGGTGGAACCAGGCAGGCCTGGACGTGCGGATCTACTCGTCAGGCAGCAGCACGGCACAGCAAGTTTTCTTTGCACATACTGAGTACGGTGACCTGACGCCGTGGCTGCGCGGCCACTACGACACCACCATGGGTCCGAAACAGGCGGCTGCGAGCTATACGCAGATCGCAGCGCAGTTCGGGCTGGCGCCGCGCACGATCGTGTTCCTGTCCGATGTGTCCGCCGAACTCGATGCCGCCGCTGCGGTCGGGATGCTTACGGTGCTCGTGACACGGCCTGGAAATAAGTCCGTACCTACCAGTGAACATGCGGTGATCACAAATTTCGCGGAGTTGCTGTTGACACGTGGCTGAGAAACGAAGTGCGGGTAGCCGCCGCACGCCATTGTGTGAACGCCTGGTTAATTGGGTGTTGGGGAGTTGTGCATCCGCGGACTCAGCGGTTGCCGGCACGGGGGCGCGGGCTCACACTGCGGCCGTGAGGATGTTGTGGCCGCCCGGGTTGTACCTTGCATGCGGTCACCGGGTTGATTTTTAAGAAGTGCGGGGCGCCAGGAGTTGCAGCATGGGGTACGCTTGGAGCCGGGGCTTTGGCAGACAAGGTCTCGCGATGGCGTGTGCATTGTGGGCGACAATGGTAACGAGCCAGGCCGGAACGCCGCGCGCGGCCGTTCTCGAGCGAACGCACGAGGAGTGGCTGCAAAACGCCACGGGGCTCGCGCGCGGCTTGGAGCAGGCGGGGTTCTCCGTTCAGGCGTTGGACATCGAGAAGCCGGCGACGCAGCAGGGCGCAGCGCTGATTGCGTTCAGCAGTTTCAGCAGCGAGCACGCTGATTACAAAGGATACATGCAGCGACACGGGCCGTCGCTGATCGAGTTTGTCGAGCGCGGCGGAGTGGTACTCCAACTCACGCAGGCCGACCAGACGGAGGCGCGGGTGCCATTCTTGCCGGAAGGCATGCGCGCGGAGCGTTGCGACGACGATATCGCGCCCCTGGTCGTGCGCGTCCCCGACCACCCGCTGGTGGCCGGACTGGTGACCATCGGCGAACCGCCGACCTTGCGGCTGCCCACCTACCTCGGCCGCCCCGGGAACTGGGAGTCGCTCTCCGGCTTCGAAGGGATGCGGGTGCTGATGTCTGTCGATCAGGCGAATCGGCGGCCCATCCTGCTCGAGGGGCAGCATGGAAAGGGGCGGTACGTGCTGTCTTCGCTGTATCTCGACGCGCTGTACGCGCCTGATGGGACGCTCGCGGCACCTGCAGAATACGAAGCGGCGGCCCGCTCCCTCTTTGGCAATCTGCGCGGCTACGTGCAGGCGGTGGTGGCGGGGGAGTCGCCTGAGGTGACGGTGACGCCACCCTACAAGGATCCGGAGCTGCTGCCGTTTGTCCCCGGCTCCTTCACGCTGATTGCTTTACCGGATACACAGATGTACGCGGAGCGCTACCCGCAGCACTTTCACAACCAGACGCAGTGGATTGTGGACCATCGGGAAAAGTTCAACATCCAATACGTTCTACACTTAGGCGACATCACCAACCGCAACACCCCGGAGCAGTGGGAGGTGGCCCAGGCGGCCCTGCGCCGGTTGGACGGTAAGGTGCCCTATGCGCTCGCACCGGGTAACCACGACTACGGTCCGGGGGGCAACGCCTCCGACCGAACGACCCTCCTGAACGAGTACTTCAGTGTGGCTGAACATACCAAGTGGCCGACGTTTGGCGGCGTGATGGAACCGGGCAAGCTGGATAACTCGTACCACGTCTTCGAAGCGGGCGGTGCGAAATTCCTGGTCCTGGCGCTCGAGTGGGGGCCGCGGCTGGACACCGTCGCCTGGGCCAATCGCATTGCGGCCGAGCATCCGGAGCACCGCAAGATACTGATTACACACGCCTACATGTACTCCGACGAAACCCGCTACAACTGGAAGACACGTGGCGCGGACCAGCGCTGGAATCCGCACTTGTACGGGACGTCGAAGCAACCCGGCGGCGTGACGGATGGCCAGGAATTGTGGGAGCGGCTGGTCAGTCAGCACTCGGGTTTCATCCTCACCATGAACGGGCACGTGCTGAACGATGGGCAGGCGTTGCTCACGGAAGAGGGCGCCCACGGCGATCGTATCCATCAGGTGCTCTGCAACTACCAGACCTGGCGCGAAGGCGGTGAGGGGTACCTGCGGATCATCGAATTTCTGCCGGACGGGGAGACCGTCCAGATGAAGTCGTACTCGCCGTCGCTGGACCGTTACCTGACGGCTCCGGAACACCAGTTCGTCCTGAAGCTGAAGCCGGGCTTGCGGGCGAAGCGTTGACGTTCCTTCTCGGGGGGGAACGGTAGTGTCCGTTGGACGAACGGCGCCCTTGTGGTGCGGTGGCGGGTGGGTGAGGACGGATTCGGCGTGGGTGGCGTGTGCGGCGTGGGTTCGCGGTCAGGACTGCGTGGGGGCCCAGTTCGAGGATGGGCTGGCCGACCTTTGCTTCCACGCGTCCGGCAGCCACGCGTCGAGCTGGCAGAGGGGCGTGTCGGGCAGGTGGGCCAGCGGATGCTTGGGCAGCAACTTCTCCTTCTGCTCGACCAGCAGGGCCTGCAACGCGTCCAGCAGCGGCACGGCCTCGGCCTGTCGCCGGCGGAGACGTTCGTCCGCGTCCAGCTCCTGGCGGATGCCCGGCCGACTCCGGCATGTAAGCTTCCGCCGACTTCGACTTGGAAGAACACTACTCCCGCCGCTAGAATGATTTAGATTCAAAATCGGGCTGAAACCGGCCCCCGCCAGTGCTTTGCGGGGTCCTCTGGAATTTCGCACACTTCTGCCTAGCGGCTTCTGGCCTCGACATGGCTGGTACGAGATGGATACGACGCCTCCATCGCTATTGATGCGCGTGCGTGATCCCGCGGACCACGTCGCCTGGGCGGAGTTCGACCGTCGCTACCGCGATTGGCTGATCCGCTTCTTTCGACGCCGTGGAGTACGCCACATCGACGCTGAGGATCTCACTCAGCGCGTCTTTTCCGGGCTGCTGAAGGGACTGCCCCAGTTCGTCTACGATCGGAAGCGCGGGAGTTTCCGCGGCTACCTCTTCCGCTGTGCCCAGCACGTTCTATCTGCTTGGGCAACTTGTCCAGGCCACCGGCATCGACCGCTAGATATAAGGGTGGACCTGGGTGATTCCATAAATGGTGACAGCGACCCGGCCGCAGCGAGGATCTGGGAAGAGGAGTGGGTGGCACACCACTTCCGGCTCGCCTTTGCGACCTTGCGAGCCGACGCTTCCCCGCGGGATCTCTTGATCCTGGAGCGCAGTCTGGCCGGCATCGACATCCACGCACTGGCTGGCGAATTCGCGATGGAGGAGCAGGCCGTCTACAAGGCGCGACAGCGAATCCGGCGCCGCCTCGAGCAGTTGATCGCAACGCAGGTAGCGGAAGAGGATCAGATGGAATGAAACCCGATGAACCGTGGAGCAGCGCTGTCGACGGCGGATCGGCTCCGCTGCCGGATCCGATCCGCGCCCTATGCACCGGCTCCTTGGAAGATGGCGCGTGGTTTCGACAAGTCGCCGAGTACGTGCAACGTCCGATCCTCGGGCACGTCGGGCCTTTCGAGCTGCTCGTGGAAGCCGGTCGCGGCGGTCAGGGAGTGGTCTACCGTGCCAGGCAGTCCCGGCCGGCGCGCGATGTGGCACTCAAGCGACTTGCGGCCGGGGTGTTCGCGACACCAGCGATGCGCGCCCGCTTCGAGCGCGAAATCGAGGCCGCAGCGGCCCTCAATCACCCGAACATTGTCGCGGTTTTCGGCGCCCAGGACGTCGACGGTCAACTGATCGTCGCCCTGCAATGGATCGACGGCGTGCCGCTGGATGCCTGGGCCCGTCCCGCGGGAACCCGGCCGCGTGACATCAGCGAGGTCGTGGGCGTCTTCCGCAAGATCTGCGACGCCGTGCAGCATGCCCACCAGCGCGGCGTCATCCATCGCGATCTCAAACCCTCCAACGTGCTTGTCGATGCGGCCGGAGAGCCCCACGTCCTGGATTTCGGGCTTGCGGCCCGGCCGGATGATTCGGCTGCCACCGCTCGACTGACCTTCTCCGGCGCCATGCTGGGCACGCCTGCGTTCGCCCCGCCGGAACAGTTGCGTTGTGCGGCTGCCAAAGTGGATGTGCGCAGCGATGTCTATTCCCTGGGTGCGATGATGTTCCTGTGCCTGGCGGGCGAGCCGCCGGTGGACCCGAAACTGCCCCCTGGGGAGCTTGCCCGTTGTATCGAGCGTGAAGGTCCACGACCGTTGGAGCGCCTCGCACCCGGCATCGGTCGCGAACTGTGTGCGATCGTAAGGAAGGCCCTGCAAGCCGAGCCACGGAATCGCTATGCGTCGGTCGATGCGCTGCGACTGGATCTCGAACGTTATGTGCGCGGAGAGCCGGTACTCGCGCACCCTCCGACCCTGGCGTATCACCTGCGCAAATTCGCCCTGCGTCACCGCGTCACTGTCGGTTTCGCCTTGGGATACGTGCTGCTGGCGACGGCTGCGACCGCGATCAGTACCACCCTCTATTGGCGTGCGGAGCAGGAGCGCAGCCGCGCGGACTCCGAAGCCCAGCAGGCACAGGTCGCACTGGGGCAGGCCACCCGGGAGTCGCATTCGGCTTTCGCCATTCGTGAATTCCTACAGAACATGTTGTTGTCCGCTGGGCGTACTGGCTCCGTGCAGGGGCCAACACTCACCGTCCGCGAAATGCTGGACCGGGCCTCCGAGCGCCTTGACCACTCCAGCACGCGGATGGATGCGGCGGCCGAGGGTGCGCTGCGCCTCACGATCGGTGACGCCTACCGCGAACTGGGTTTAGATGCCGCGGCGGAACCGCACTACCGCATGGCACTCGAACGCCGCCGGGAAGTGTTCGGTGAGGATTCCGCGCAGGTTGCCCAGTGTCTCGATGCGCTTGGTCGTACCTACCGCGTGCTGGGGCGTCCCGTGGAGGCCGAGGCCGCCGTGACAGGTGCCTGGGAGATCTATGTCCGGATCCTGCCGCCCGATTCCGGCTACCTGGCGGTGACGGCCAGCAGCATGGGACTCGTCAAACGCTCGCTACGTAAATACGACGAAGCTCTGCAGTGGTATCATGAAGCCCTGCGACGCTACACGGAGTGCTGGGGACCCGACAACAACACCATGCCCGTGCTCCATACCAACCTCGGCATCGTGCATGTTCACCTGGGGCAATTCGAGCAGGCCGAAGCGCACCTGCGCGAGTCGGTCGAACGCTGTCGCAGTCTGCATCAGGACACGCCGCATTTCGACACCGCATGGGCCATGTCCAATCTCGCCGACGTACTCACGAAGCGCGGCCGACCCGCCAGCGAAGTAGAACCACTTTACGAGGAATCTCAGCGCATGCTGGTGGCGTTGCACGGCCGAGAACACCCGCGCCTCGGATTGCTCCTGCAGCGTTACGCGCGTTTCCTCTCGCGCGACGGCCGGACACTGGAAGCCCTCGAACTCCTGGCTGCGGCCGAAACCATCTTCCTCGCGAACGAGCGGTGGGGTGATGTGCTCACCAACACGGTGCAGGTTTCCGAAGTGCTCCGCGATTCGGGCTGTGTCGGCGAGGCCCTCACGCGGCTTGTCGACGTGCTGGTGGTCGACGCGGCCCGTACGACTGCCGGAGACCCGCGCGCCGCGGACGTGCATCTCGCCCTCGGGCGCTTACTCCTTGAGGTCGGCGAGGCGCACCGCGCCACGGAGCACCTGCGCACGGCGGTTGCGATTTACTCCGCGGCCGGCGAACACCTTCACACTGAAGCGGAGCAGGCACGGGGCTTGCTTGCGGAACTTGAACCGGCGCCGGCGCCGTGATTCCGCTTAGCAGCCCATGTGGCGGACTCGCGGGATCGACTCGGCCGACGCTGGGGATGTCGCAGCACAGCGGGGCACCCTTCAGCCCGCGGATTGGCCGGCCAGGTGCTACCCAATCCCCCGGAATCAGGGTTGGCAGACTTCCCGGTGTCTGCGGCTGGATTGCGCCGGCCCCGCTCCGTAGTTGATCGGTGCGTCGGGACTTGGCCGAAAGGGAATGGTTCCCGGGGGGCAGAGCTGGTTCCCCCGGATTCGCCCCAGACCAGCAGCACGCGGCCAGGATAGCGCGATTTCTCACACCCCAGTTTGTCCAACGGGGCGTTGGGCGGCTCTATCTATGCGTAGGAGGCGTCTGGGTGTCGGGTCACGCAGAAGTAGCGGCCAAACGCTTGGGCTGCGCCTACCGGTAGTTTACCACTGGGCTGATGCCGCGCCCGGGCCGCGCGGCAGGCGACCTTCCGGCATCCACATCTTGAGGAGTCGTGGTACATGAAATCGTTCAATGGTCTGAGCACGTGGCTTGGAATTGCAACGGCGGCGCTGGGAATGACGGCATGGTCCCTGGCTCAGGGCGGCGGGCAGCCACCCTATCAGTCGACGGAAGAACTCGAGGAGCTGGAGATCCTCATGGATCCGGACGATGACGGTGATGAGGGCCGCGTCAATATCGGTGCCGGGATCACCTACCAGGGCGTACTGCTGATCAATGGCTCCCCGCCCCCGACCAGCGGACCGAATTCGACGATCGACTTTCAATTCCAACTCTATGATGCCCTGACCCTGGGCAACACGGCCGGGTCTCTACTGACCGTGAACGACTTCGCCGCCTTCTCCCGCACAGGCGCCTTCACGATCAGCGGTCTGAACTTCGGCGCCGCGGGATTCGACGGCAATGAACGCTATATGGAGATCCGCATGCGTGACGGGGCGAGCACCGGCCCTTACACGGCCCTTGCACCCCGTCAGCGCGTTGCTCCCACGCCCTACGCGTTGAAGGCCAACGCGGCCTCGGCACTCGACGCGCGGGACGGTAGTCCGGCGAGTGCTGTGTATGTGAACGATGACGGGCTCGTCGGCATCGGTACGACCAGCCCGGCCCACCGGCTCCAGGTCGTCGACACGCTCCCCGGCGAGCTGTCGATGCCGCTGCGCATCGACAATGTCAGCTCGACCGCGGGGACCTCGACCTCGATCGGCTTCAAGGTCACCGGAACGATCGTGCCGAAGGCCGCGCTCGCGTACGAGCGCACGGCGACGTTCGGGCGCGGCAAGTTCCACTTTCTTCAGCACCCCTCCGCCAACGACGACCCCGTGAACCTGACGCACTCCGTCATGACGATTGACAACGCGGGCAGAGTCGGTCTCGGCGATACGGCACCGCTCGCGCGGCTGCACGTCGCTACCTTCGAACTCGACTTGACTACCGCCGCGTTGGAAAACGACGGCATCGTGATTGAGTCCCAGGATGCGTCGCTCGGGCTCTACAGTTCACCAGCGGGTGCCTGGGGGTCGGCAGTCTCTCTCAAGGAAATCAGCGCAGGGACGTTGGTGGACACTTGGGCGATCGTGCGCCGGACTTCGACCACGAGCAATCCCTCTGCGCTCCTATTTACTTATGGTCCCAGCGACAATTACGCAACGAATCCCGCAAGTCTGGCGATCACGAGCAGCGGCCAGGTCGGCATCGGCACGAATACTCCGGACAACAAGCTCAGCGTCGTCGGTGCGATTCATTCGACCAGCGGCGGTTTCGTCTTCCCCGACGGGACGACGCAGACGACGGCGGCGACGGGCGGCACGGGTTTCTGGAGCGTCAGCGGCACAAACATCTTCAACAACAACATGGGCAACGTCGGGATCGGAACGAACACGCCGACCAGTAAGCTGCACGTTGTCGGCGATACCCTGCTCGGCGCACTCGTGCGCATCGGTGCCCAGACCAACCCGAATGCCCAGTTCGGCTTCCTGAATGGTAATATCTCCGTAGCCGGCCTTGGTTCCTACTTGCGGCTCAACCATCTGGGTCAACTGCGCGTCTCATTACAGGCCGGCACCTCCGACCTGCTGGACACCGGTCGCGCTGGAGCCGGGTTGCTACTTGTGAATCAGGCCAATCAGACCGGAGTCGAACTTGGGATTGCAACGGCCCCGACCGGATCCGGCGGCGCCTCCTATCTGAAGTTGTACGACGGTACGGGCGCCAATGCCGTGGAGATTCACTCCGATTCCAGCAACAGCGCCCCTGAGTTACGGATGTATCGCTCGAATGGAACAACTGAAACCGTCAGAATTCAGGCAGAGGACGATGCCGGCCAAGGCGCGCGGATCATGCTTTGGCGCGGCAATGGTCAACTTGGTATCGACTTGAATGCGGATGAAGGCCTCAACCGCGGTGCCGACCTGACACTGTACAACAACGCCGGTTTGCCCCTTATTGAGATTGACGCCGACTACGGCGACACCGGCCGCGGCTATATCGTGATGAAGAACAATGCAGCCACACCGGTGGCGACGGTACAGATTACCGGCAATTACAACAACACCGGTGTCGGCCGCGTGATCACGGACGTACTGGAGATCACGGGCGCCGACCTCGCCGAGAAGTTTCCCACCTCTGAGGTGATCGCGCCGGGGATGGTCGTCGCGATCGACACGCGTAACGAGGGCCAGCTCTGCCTTGCCCGCGGGGCCTACAACCGCACGGTCGCTGGCGTGGCCAGTGGCGCGAACGGCTTCTCCGTTGGTGCAATCCTGGGGAGCAAGACCGACAGCGCGGACCATCCGCCGATCGCACTGGCCGGCCGAGTTTATGTCTGGGTCGACGCGGACACGGCCCCGGTGCGGCCGGGTGACATGCTGACCACCTCCGAGACGCCTGGCCACGCCATGAAGGTGCAGGATTACGCGGCGGCACAGGGCGCGATCATCGGCAAGGCGATGGGATCGCTGGACACGGGCAGGGGACTGGTGCTGGTGCTCATCAACCTGCAATAAGGATTGACGGACTATGCCTGCGAACTCAACGTCGTGGTCATGTGCTCATGCGCTCAGGGGCTTTCTAGCGCTCCTGCTTCTGTGCATTTCTGCACACGCCGCGCTCGGTCAGCAGTCGTGGTGCGGCTCGCAACTAAGTCCTGAGGACGCCCGCATCGTCGCACAGCTTCAGGCCGGCGGCTACTATGAAGCAGCGGCCGACGAACGCTATGTCATCAACATCCCAGTCGCATTGCACATCGTGCGGCGTAATAATGGTACGGGTGGCATCAGTGTGGGCGATGCCGATGCGCAAGTCGACAACGCGAACATGTTCTGGGCCGCGACCGGTGTGCGCTTCGTGCGGACTGTGCCAGTGGACATGATGAATGACACTGGGTTCTTCATTCTCGATCCAGACGTTGGCTTACCGTTTCTGTGGAGCACAAACGTCGTTGCCAATCACGTCAACATTTACTTCGTGGGCGGCTTCACCACCGACACAGAAACGAGTGTACTGTGCGGAATCGGTAGCTTCACCTTCAGTCCGATCCAGGGCGTTGTTGTATCAACCAACGGCGCATGCACAGTGGGCTTCAATTCCCTGCTGGCTCACGAGTTGGGCCATTACTTCGATCTTTACCACACGCATGAAACGGTATGGGGAGCGGAGTGTCCGAACGGCTCGAACTGCACCTCCGCCGGCGATCTGCTCTGCGACACGCCCGCCGACCCCTTCCTGAGTTCTGAGAACGTCAATGATCTCTGCGAATACGTGGGAGACGAGGAGCGCTGCGGCACCGGATTTAGTCCCGACCAGACGAATGTCATGTCCTATGCTCCCATGATCTGCACGCATCGACTCAGCCCGGGCCAGCGCGCCCGTGCACTCGCGACACTTACGAACCTGCGTCCAAGTCTCATCGAGGCGGGTCAGCCCAACATCGCCTGGGTCGACTTCAGCGCATCCAGCATCTTCCCGAACGGAGATTTCACGAATCCGTATACCACTCTCAGCGCCGGGCTGAATGGCGTGCCGACGGGTGGGCGGGTCGTCATCAAGTCCGGCTCGTCTGGTGAAAAAGGAACCTATACCCGCGCGGCCGTCCTCGACGCCTTCAACGGGAGCACGACGATCGGCATTTGAGTGCCTGGGATCACTGCGGGAAAATGGCAGGAGAAACACCCTTGACTCGTGTTTTCTGCTGGTGCCTGGCGGCGCTGACGCTAGGCATGTTTGCTGCGGCGCATGGCGCCGCCCTCGACTGGCGCGATTTCGACGGTCCCGGCGAAATCCCCGTCGTTGAGACCGCCCCGCTCGATCTCGCAGCACTGGCGGCGGAAGACGCGGCCCAACCCCTGGGTCCGTTACGCGTGGCCGTTATTCAGCCGCTTGAAACGGTCCTGCCTGATGCCGGGCTCCTGGTACTGGAGGAGAGCGGCGCGATGACAGCTCTTGTACGCGTCCATGCTCCGGAAGCGGCGTGGCTGCGGCTGGTTTTCGAGGACTGGGCCGGCTCCGCCGCGGCCGCGATCTCCGTCAGTGATCCCAGGCGTCCCGAGCTTCCGAGTCAAAAGCTGGAAGGCGCCCCAGGTCCGGACGGTACGTACTGGTCGCCGATCTTCTTCACGAACGAGGTGATCGTCGAGTATCGTGCCGTTGGCATCGACGCTCGCGAAGCCACGGCCCGTCTCGCGCTGGTCGTCTGCGGGTACCGCGGATTCGACGTCCAATCGCCTGGAGCCGTGGGTTCTGCTTCGGCGCCGGACCGCGGCGGCCCCCTTTTCTGCCAGACGGACTGGAATTGCGTCGGCCCGCTCCCCACCGTGGACCGGGATGCGCTGGCGACATGGATTGTCTGCACGAGCCAGGGCTGCAACCTGTGCAGCGGCACGCTGATGAATCGCAACTGGTGTAACTGGTGGAACAACGAGTGGTCCTGCGCGCACGACAATCCGCTGATGTTCCTGACCGCGGCGAGCTGCGGTGTGACAAGTCAGAATCTGCACACGACGGTGCTGATCTTCAAGCACTACACCTCCGGGTGTGGCGGTCCACCGCCGGACCTCGCGACATTGCCGCAGGCACGCGCCGAAACTGTACTGATCAACAACTCGCAGACGGATATCGCCCTGCTCGGCATCGGCTCGGAGGCCTTCGCCAGTGTTCCGGTTTACTCTTGGAATGCCCCCACAACGAATTACTGGTTCGCCACCTCCTGCGTCTTCTCGTCTGCCGGATTCATGCTGCATCACCCACAGGGTTCGCACCTGCGTCACACGGCGCTCGAGAAGTGCGGCCCGTTCGATGAAGAGCCGCTGCGCAGCTCGGTAGGCACATGTACCGCGGCCAATGGTTACAGACTCGTATTTGTGGGTGATGGCCGGGCCGAGCCGGGATCGCATGGTGCCCCGATTTTCCTCGGTGGCGACAACCGGATCATCTCGGTGCTCAGTTGCATCCTTACGGCCGCGGATTGCGGCGTCGTCCAGGCCGCCAGCGGCGCCCGCCTTGATCTCACCGAACCGCAGTTGCGTCCATTCATCGACCCTGTTCGGCCGATCTACGTGAACCCGGCGCACGTCGGCTTTGAACGCGGCACCGCGGCCGAGCCCCTGCGCTCCCTCGCCCGCGCCGCTTTCGCAGTGGTGAAGACGGATCCAATCCTGATCGCGCCTGGAAGTTCACATGGGGGTCGTGCCTATCTGGGCCGGCCGTGCGTCGTGCGCCTGGCCAGCCCGGGAGCGAGCGCCGTCATCGGCGAGTAAGCAGCACAACCCGTCGTGTCCCGCGCCAGCTCTGGCGCGGCGCGCGGCACGGATCGGAGTACGGCCCATGAACACCAGCTCAACGAAGACACGGATCGCCATGTCAGTCGTGGCCGCACCGGTACAATCAGACCCCCACCGGCGGACAGCTTTGGAGTCTCGAAGCACGGGTGATCACCGTCCAGCGCGTGCTCAGCCGTCCGCTTACGATTCGGGGCGGTGATGGAGCGGTGATTGTTCAGTGAGCCGCCGGTCAGCCGTGACGGAGGGTGGCTGTGGCGGGTTTTCTAGTCGATGCCCTGCGCCGCCAGCCAGCGTTCCGCATCGAGTGCGGCCATGCAGCCCGTGCCGGCGGCCGTCACGGCCTGCCGGTAGACGTGGTCCGCGACGTCACCCGCGGCAAAAACACCCGCGACGTTCGTATAGGTCGAGCCGGGCTTGGCAATGCGCAAGTAGCCCTTGTCGTCCACGTCGAGCGTGCCTCGAAACAGCTCGGTATTCGGAGTGTGCCCGATGGCGAGGAACAGTCCCTTGCACGGGAAGTCGCGCTCCGCACCCGTGTGGACGTCCTTCAAGCGGACGCCGGTGATCAGGTCGTCGCCCAGCACATCGACGATGGTTGTGTTCCAGAGCGGTTCCATTTTGCCCTGCTCGACATATTTGAAAAAACGTTCCTGCATCGCCTTGCTGGCGCGTAACTCGTCCCGGCGGTGAACGAGGTAGACCTTCCGGGCGTACTTCGTCAGGTAGGTGCCTTCTTCGACGGCCGAGTCGCCCCCGCCCACCACGATCAGATCCTGATTGCGGTACAGCGGGATCGCCCCGTCGCACACGGCACAGGCCGAAACCCCGCCGCCGTTCTTTGCGAGCCGCTGCTCATTCTCGAGGTTCAGCCAATTGGCCCGAGCGCCGGTTGCGATAATCAGGGCGTGCGCCCGAATCTCGTGCTCATAGGATTTGACCACGAACGGGCGCTGCGACAGGTCGACCTTCTCGACGTCTTCACGAATCAGGCGTGTGCCGAAGCGCTCGGCCTGGTCCCGGAAGGCCTTCATCATCTCGGGACCCATGATGCCCTTGGGAAACCCGGGATAGTTCTCCACATCGGTGGTGAACATGAGCTGGCCACCGGGAATCAGTCCGCCGGCGTTGTAACCCTCGAAACACACCGGTTCCAGAGCGGCTCGGGCGGCATAGATGCACGCCGTCAAACCCGCCGGTCCCGAACCAATGATCACTACTTTCGCCGTGTTGTCGCTGCTCATCTTACTCCCTGACGCCACTGGGGCCATGCTGTCTGCCTGTCAGCGCGGAATCATAGCATCCCCGGCAGGGCGAAGCTCGCGCGCTGGCGGAAGGTGTTGTGGCCGGCCGATATGCCGGTGAAGCGCGACGGATCCCCAACCACCGCCCGCGCTGTGGCTCCGACGGGCCTCAGCTGCCCGCCTCCTCCTCAAGCTGCTTCTCCTCGTAGCTTTTCTTCTGCATCAGGCCGCCGGGGCCGGCCAGGCCGCGCAGCTTCGCATCGATCTTGGCCTGGAACTCGGAAGGATTGCGGGCTCGGTCGACGCATTCCTCGGCCGCCACCACATCGGCCTCGTAGAGGTTCCAGAGGTGGTCGTCGAGCAGTTGCATGCCGAACTTCTTGCCGGTCTGGATGGCCGAGTCGATGCGGTAGGTCTTGTTCTCGCGGATCAGGTTGGAGATGGCGGGGGTGATCACGAGAAACTCGTACGCGGCCACACGGCCGCCGACGCCCTTCTTGGGCACCAGCGTCTGCGACAGCACCGCGAGCATGTTGGTACTGAGCTGGACGCGGATCTGCTCCTGCTGGTTCACCGGAAAGGCGTCGATGATGCGGTTGATCGTGCCCTGGGCGCCGGTGGTGTGCAGCGTGGCGAACACCAGGTGGCCCGTTTCCGCCGCGCGGATGGCGGCTTCAATCGTCTCCAAGTCGCGCATTTCGCCGACGAGGATGACGTCCGGATCCATGCGCAACGAGCGGCGCAGAGCTTCCGCGAAGCTCGGCACGTCGACGCCCACTTCGCGCTGCGTAAAGCAGCAGCGCACGTGCGTGTGATAGTACTCGATCGGGTCCTCGATCGAGATGATGTGGTCATCGCGATTGCGGTTGATGTAGTCCAGCATGGTCGCGAGCGTCGTCGTCTTGCCGGAACCCGTCGGCCCCGTGACCAGGAAGAGTCCGCGCGGGCGGTGGCAGAGACTCTTTACGATCTTGGGCAGGCCGATCTCGTCGAAGGACAGAATCTTCGACGGAATGAGGCGCAGCACCATCGAGATGTTGCCCTTCTGCCGGAACACCGATACACGGAAGCGGCCCTTGTCGCCGAAGGCGAAGCCGTAGTCCGTGCCGCCTTCCTCCTGTAGTTCCTGCTGGTTGCGCTCGGGTGTGACCGACTTCATCAGCGCGACGGTGTCATCCGGTTCGAGCGACTTGGTTTCCAGCGAACGCAGGCGGCCATCCACCCGCAGTACGGGCGGGCGGTTCACATGCAGGTGAATGTCGGATGCGCCGACGCGGATGCACGTTTCCAACAGACGATCAATGTGTACGGTAGCCACGGCGGATCCTCAACCAGGCCCCGGTCCACGCACCCGCGCGCGGTGCCGGAGATCGGCAGCTTACTCGTCAGCAATAATACCCTCGGCCTGCGTGATACGGGCAACTTCCTCGGCCGTCGTGATGCCCCGCAAAATCTTACGCTTGCCGTCCTGCAGCAGGGTACGCATTCCGGCGGCGACGGCGGCCCGGCGCAGATCGCTCGCCGGCGCCCGGTGGAAGGCGAGTTCGCGCACCTCGTTCGTCATTTCCAGCATCTCAAAGATGCCTTGCCGGCCGCGGTACCCGGTGTTCTGGCAGCGATTGCAGCCACGGCCCTTGTAGAGATGGTGGCCGACCAGGTCGTCGTCGGTGATGTTGACCATCTTGAGCACGAAGCGGTCGGGGGAAGCGTCGATCTCGCGGCACTCCTTGCAGATCGTGCGAGCGAGCCGCTGCGCCATGATCGCCTGGATCGACGACGCCACGAGAAACGGCTTGATCCCCATGTCGATCAGGCGCGTGACGGCGCTCGGCGCGTCGTTCGTGTGCAGCGTGCTGAAGACCAGGTGACCCGTGAGGGCGGCCTGTACGGCCACCTCGCCGACTTCGCGGTCACGAATCTCACCCACCAGGATGATGTTGGGCGCCTGGCGCAGCATGGCGCGCAGAATACGGGCGAACGACAGCCCGATCTCATCGCGCACCTGGCACTGGTTCATGCCCGTGAAGTTGTACTCGACCGGATCCTCCGCCGTGATGATCTTCCGGTCCGGCCGGTTGAGTTCCTGCAAGGCGGCGTACAGCGTGGTGGTCTTGCCCGAGCCGGTCGGGCCTGTGACGAGAAAGATGCCGTTGGGTTGTCGGATGATCTGCTGGAACCGCTCGTAGTCGTCCTCTTCGAAACCGAGGCCGGTGATGCCGACCTTCACGGAGTCCGGCCGCAGAATACGCAGGACCACGCTCTCACCGTGGTACGCCGGCAGCGCGCTCACACGGAAGTCGATTGCCGACGTGCCGAAGTGCATCTTGATGCGGCCGTCCTGCGGGAGGCGCTTTTCGGCGATGTCGATACCTGCCATGATCTTCAGACGGGCAATCACCGGCCCCTGCATGCTCTTGGGGATGGTATCACGCTCGATGCAGACGCCGTCGATGCGATAGCGCACCCGCACGCGGTCGGCCATCGGTTCAATGTGGATGTCGGATGCGCGCATGCGTACGGCTTCGCCGATCAGCAGGTTGAGGAGCCGGATGATCGGGGCCTCGGCTTCCTCCTCCATCGCCTTCTTGAGGGCCTCGGTCTCCTTGGCATGCAGGTCGGCGTCGCGGTCGATCTCCTGGATCGCCTCGTCGATACTCTTCTCGTCGACGCGGTTCATGAAGTGGTCGATGAACCGCTGGATCTTGCTGAGCGGCGCCAGGGCGCAGTCCAGCTCCATGTTGAGCAGGAACCGCAGCTTGTCCTGCAGTTCGAGGTCGAGCGGGTCGGAAATGATGATCTTGAGCCGGTTCCCCTCCTGCTTGAGCGGCAGGACCCGCTCGTCCTTGATGACCTTTTCGGGCAGCAGGTTCATGGCCGCTGGAACCTGGACATTCTTGTCGAGGTCGACGTACTCCAGGTCGAACTGGGCCGCGAGCGCCTTGGTCACATCCTCTTCGCTGGCCAGTTCCAGCTTGACCAGCGCTTCGCCGATCCGCATCCCATGTTCAGCGGCGTACGAGATTGCCTGTTGCAGCGCATCGGGCGAAATGATGTTCCAGCCGGTGAGAATCTCGCCCAGCTTCTTGCGACGTCGTGCCATCCAAACTCCCTCGGCGGACGGCCGGTTCCGTCCACCTGCTCCACGCACCAGAGGGCCGCTCGGCCACGGAGCGCGCGGGTCCTACTCCTCGCGGTGGCAGCGGGCCCGCAGGGCACCACGACCGGAGCCCGGTATTGTCGGGCGTGAGACCGGAAAACGCAACGCCGCCTTGCAAACCGCTGCGCTTGCGACACCCCCGCCGCGGGACTATCCTGATATATCGATACGCATATCGCCGCCGCCCCGGCCTTGGGCGGCCCCGGAGAATACTGATGCCCCCCTTTGATCCGATTGCGGCCCTTGCAAACATGCGGCACGAGTTCGGCGAGCATGGCGGGGTCAACATGTCCGTCGAGGCCAGTGCAACCTTCACGGTGCTCCGTGCCGCGACCATGCCAGAGATCTTTCAGGGGGCCCGCGGCCCCGAGGCGGGGGGTTGCTATCTCTACGGCCGGCACTTCAACCCGACCGTCTATGTGCTGGGCCGCGAACTGGCGGCGCTCGAGGGCACCGCGGCTGCGTACTGCTGTGCCAGCGGGATGAGTGCGATTGCCTGCAGTTTGCTGGGGCTGACCGAGACGGGCGATCATATCGTGGCCGGCAATGCCCTGTACGGTGGCACGTTTGCGCTCCTCAAGGAATTCTTCCCGCGCAACTGTGGCATCCGAACGACGTTCGTGAACGTGGACGACTGGGCTGCGATCGAGGCGGCAATCACACCGCGTACCCGTGTGCTGTACTTTGAGACGCTGACCAATCCCACCCTGATGGTGGCTGACATCCCGCGCCTGGCTGAGATCGCCCACCGTCATCGGGCCCAGCTTGTCATCGACAATACGTTTGCCCCGCTGATCGTCTCACCGGCACAACTCGGTGCCGATGTCGTGGTTTACAGTCTGACCAAGTTCATCAACGGCGCCGCGGACTGCATCGCGGGCGCGATCTGCGGCCGGCAGGAGTTCATCATCCACCTGATGGACCTCCACGACGGGGCGCTCATGCTGCTTGGCCCGACGATGGATCCGCATGTGGCGTTCAACATCAGTTTGCGCCTGCCGCACTTGGGATTACGGATGGTTGAGCACAGCCGGCGTGCGGCCTGTTTTGCGGAGCGCCTCGCGGCGCTCGGCCTGCCGGTCACCTATCCCGGTCTGCCCACACACCCCCAGCACGAAGTGCTCCGGCGAATAGCCAACCCCGACTACGGCTACGGTGGCCTGCTCGGCCTCGACCTCGGCACCACCGCCCGTGCCAACGCGTTCATGGAAACCCTGCAGAATGAGGACCGCTTCGGATTCATGGCTGTTTCGCTTGGTTATTTCGACACGCTGATGTCCTGTTCCGGGGCCAGCACTTCGAGCGAACTGGCACCCGAAGACCAGTCCCGTGCCGGTATCTCACCCGGTTACGTCCGACTCTCCATTGGGTACACGGGCACGCTCGAACAGCGTTGGCAGCAGTTTGAAGATGCCCTGCGCCAGCACGGCTTGTTGCCGCGCTCCACCCACGTACTGGCCTGAACCCGCGCCCGGTTATTTACCCACAAGCTCCCCAGGGAAGGGGGGGAGCCCCTTGCCAACCAACTTCCGGGCCGCCACCGTGTCTCTCCTGGAAGGAGAGCCCGTGGAGCTACGACCGCCGACCACAGGTCCTGCCGATGCGGATCTGGTACAGCAGACGCTGGCCGGGGATCGCGACGCATTCGACTTGTTGATCGAGCGGTATCAGCGGCGGGCGACTGCCGTGAGTTATCGGCTGCTCGGTAACCTGCACGATGCTTTGGAAGTATGCCAGGAGTCGTTTGTCCGAGCATTCTCGAAGCTGGCGACCCTCTCGGACCGGGAGCGGTTTGGACCATGGCTATTACGGATCGTAAGCAACCTGTCGCTCAACTATCGCCGTTCGCGCGGACCACGGATCTCGTTCGAGGACTGCATTCTTGGCGACGACGCGAGCCGGGCGCCGGGACTGGCGGACGCAGAGCACCACGACACCCGCCCCGGTGCCCGGTTGTCCGCCTTCGAACTGGAGGAGCGCATCCAGGCGGCGCTCGGGGAACTGACCGAGCAGCAGCGGACCGCCCTGGTGCTTTTCAGCATGGAGCAGATGCCGCAGAAAGAGGTTGCGGAAATCATGGCGTGCAGCGTCGAAGCGGTGAAGTGGCACGTTTTTCAAGCGCGCAAGCGCATGCGTGTTTTTCTTGCAGACTACCTGTAAGGCCGGTTGGCCCCAGCTTAGTTTGAGGTGCCCATAGCGATGACTCCCGATGCCTTCGCAGCACTGGTCAGCGCGTGGCTGGATGAACCGGCGCGGGAGGAGCTTCGCGCACAGATACTCACAGCGGCTGAAGACCCGGCGCTCGCAGCGATGCTTGCGGATTACGAGCAGTTGGAGAGCTGGCTACATCGCACGGCCGAACGGGGTCTGCCCGTCGACTGGGATCGGCTGCGAAGCCGCATCTTGTTGGCGTTACCGGTCGATTCGAAGAGGGACGCTGGCGAGGATGACGACCGCTTGGATGCCCTGCTAGTGGGGGCCGCCGCGGTAGCGCCACCGGTCAACTGGGAGCGTTTACACGCGCGGATCTCCGGAGCGGTGCAGCGGTCGGGCGATCGTCAGTGGCGCAGGTGGCGAAATTGGACCTGGCTCACCGTGGCGGCCACCGCGACCGCGGCAGCGGCCGTGCTATACCTCTCGTTTTCGCCCGACCGCGACCCAGCCGTCCGTGTCCCAGATCCATGGACGGAACATGGGCCGGTGGTGGTGCGCGTCGAGTTCGGTGGACCAGCGCTCTCGGTGGGGCCGGATGCCATTGCGCGCGTTGCCGTGCTGGCTCCGGCAACCGGGAGCCCTCCGGAACGAACCCCCGTGTTCTTTAGCATCGAACCCGCCCGGCCGGCCCGCTCGGGCGGTAGCGTGTTGGACCTGTACCAAGGATAATGTATGACGCGATGGTACCTGCCCCACTCCAGGTTTCGGAGCACAACGCTAAGGCATCTCGCGGTGCTGGTGGTGGGCCTGTTGTCGGGTTTGTCGCTCAAAGCCCAGGACATACGTGACCTTGTCGAGGCCGCTCTCGACGAGCAGATTGCCGAGGCGATCGTGCTGCGCGAGTTGCCGATGCGAGAGGCGCTCGCGGGGCTCGAGCAGCGCACCGGATTGCGGTTTCAGGTGCACGGGCTGGCCATCGACTGGATGCCCTACGGTGAGCAGACCCGGTTGACGATCGAGCTCGAGCGCGTGTCGGTGCGGGCGGGTTTGACAGCCGTGCTTGACGGGCTGGGGCTCGCGATGCGAGTCGAGGGGGACCTCGTGTATGTGGAACCGGCGCCGTGGCTCGATCGCCTGGGGCGGCGGTTGACAGTGGATGAGATCGGAGTCCTGCGGCAACTCGCAGTTCAGCCATGGAATGCGCTGCCTGCGGAGGCGGTTGGGCTGCGTTTTCGGCTGCCGGGGGACGAGCCGGGCCGCGTGCGGCTGGAAGCCGCATTGCGCGAGGCCCCCGCGCAGCTCAATGCTCTGCGGCAACTCGAAACCGCGACGCAAAGGTTGGGTTGGTCGTGGGTACCGGATGGGCGCACCGTCTTGATCTACGATGCCCGTGAGAACGTTGCCCAGCGTTTGGATCGCCCCCTGGATGTGCATTATCGGCAGATGCCGCTTGACCAGTTGCTGCTCGACCTTGGACGACGGGCCGGCGTGACAGTGCAATTTGAACCGGGCGCGTTGCAGCGCGTGGACGCGGCCGAGCGGCGTGTGGACCTGCTGGAGCGCGGCACGACTGCGCGGCAGGTGCTGGAGCTGCTTTCGGGGAGGACGGGGCTCTGGTACGCGGTGCACGAGACGGGCATCGTGATCGGTGCGGAGGCGGTTGCCGATGCGGGTGTGGCGCGCGGCCCGCGCATTGTGGCCATTCTGCGAGTGCCGGTGGGCGCAGACGGCACGACGATTGACTACCTTCTCCGCGAGGATGAGTTGCCACCGGAGTTTGCCGCACTGAAAGCGCGTAAGCTGCCGGAAGTCATCGAACTGCTGCGGCAGCGCCTGGCGAATTGAAGCGGTTCGTCGCCTCCGCGCCTGGAGCGGGCTTGTTGCGCGGCGGTTGCGCCCGGGGGAGCAAACATGGCGTATGGTTCCAGCGGAGCGGCAGCGCTGTGCCGCCGCCAGCGCTCGGTGGGTGAGCCAGGGAGCAATCGCCATGAGACATCAACTGCTGATCGGGGGTGTCGGGCTTGGTCTTTTTGTGGGACAAGTGGTGCTGGCCGCAGACGAGGCCCACCCACTGGTGTGGGAGCCGGCGGTCCGCAGTGTAGCCGTGTTCAAGAACGGCATTGGTTTTTTTATTCGTGACGGGGAGGTGCAACTGCGCGACGGGTGGTGTGTGGCGCGGGCGGTGCCCCCGGCGCTGCTGGGCACCCTGGCCGTCTACGCCGAGGACGAACGGGCGCACGTGGACATCCTTGGCGCCGGGCAGGGGGAGGTGGTCGATTTTGATGGCGTCGACGGCCCCGCCGATATCCCCGGGCGCCTCGCGTGGCTGCGGAGTTACATCGGGCTCCGGCTGAATCTGACGTTTCGCCCGGCTGCGGGTGCCGACCGTGAGGCGCACGGCAAGCTCAAGCAGGTGGAAGGGGAGTATGCGATTCTGGAGAATGACGGCCAGCTTAACGCGGTGCTCATCGGTCAGATTCGGCGAGCTCAGATTCTCGACTATGCGCTGCGCGTCCACGTCGCGGATGCGCCGGCGGACAAGCCCGTGCGACTCGGCATGGCCTACCTGCGCAAGGGGATTACCTGGATTCCGGAGTACGCGCTACGGATCATCGACGAGGAAACCGCGGAACTGACCCTGCGCGGTACGCTGGTGAACGAGGTCGAAGACCTCATCAACACCGACGTCCACTTCGTCGTGGGTGTGCCCCACTTTGCCTACGCGGACTACCTCACACCGCTTGCGGTCGGCCAGATGATTCGCACGGCAGCCGCGGCGGTGCCGGAGCAGTTCCTCACACAGATCGCCAGTAACGCGATTGGGAACAGGGCGGCGCTGGCGATCGACAGCCGGGCCGGCACCGAGTTGATCCTGCAGCCGGCCCCTGCGGGGGGCAACCCGGAAGCGGTCGACGGCATGCTCCGGAGTTTACCGCAGATGGACGGAGCCGGTGCGAGTGATTACACGGTCTACACCCGTGCGGGGCTGACGTTGCGCTGCGGGGAAAAAGCGGTCGTGACGATATTCCAGAAGCGCATCCGTTATGGACACACGTACCGCTGGGAATCACCGGGTGAGCTGCGGCATTTCCTCGTGCTGCACAACGACACCGATACGGCCTGGACCACCGGCCCGGTGGTCGCTGTCAGTGCGGCGCGACCGTTGTGCCAGGACCGCATTCTTTATACGCCGCGCGGCGGCCGGCACCACCTGCCGGTGACGACGGCGATCAACATTGCGACGAATGCTGAAGAGACGGAGGTTGAGCGGAAGCTGAAGGCCCACGAGCCGACGCTCCACTACTGGGTCGACCAGGTCTCGCTGCGCGGCCGCTTGGTGGTAGAAAACTACGAGGACCGCAAGGTGGAACTCACGATCCGCCGACTGGTTCCGGGCCGGCTCACAGCAGCGTCGGACAACGGGCGCATCTCCAACGACAGCGAGCAACTGAAGCTCGAAGAACGACGTGGCTGGGTCGAGTGGGTATTGTATCTCGCGCCGCGTGAGCGCCGCGAACTCACGTATGACTACGAGCGCTACGTGCCGAGTCGCTGACCGGGACGTCACGCGCCCATCTTACGCGCGCGTCACCGCGAGTGTCACGATCTGGAACGGGCGCAACGGTACCACCGTTGTGCCCGTCGCGCGGTGATGTTCACCCCCACTCCATTCGCACGGCCGTTCGAGTAAGTCCACCGGGTTCACCGCTGTGACAGGCAGGTGCCAATGCACTCGCACGGCCCCGCGGCCGCCGTGCAGCTCGACCAGGCGCAGTATCAACCGGTCATCTTCCTCGGACGGCTTGAGGGCGGTCACCTCGACGGCCACGGCTCCCAGCAGCTCGAGTGTAAACGGTGCCCACGCCTCGCGCAACGGGCCGGACTGGTCGGACGGTAGCGGAGTTGCGTGCAATGGAGCATTCAGCGCGGCCGCTTCGGCGAGGACCCCGGCGGCGCGCCAGTCCCCGGCGTGCGGCAACAGACTGTACGTGAAGATGTTGCGGCCCCGGTCGGCCTCGGGGTCGGGCGCGCGTGGGCTGCGCAGCAACGTGAGTCCCAGCACATGGCCGTGACAGGAATGGCCGAAGCGGCCGTTGTCGAGCAATGCCAGCCCGGCGCCCGGTTCGCTCAGGTCGGCCCAATTGTGGGCGGGCACTTCGAACATGGCCCGCTCCCAGCTCGTGTTCTCGTGCGTCGGGCGCTCCTGGTGGCCGAACTGGGTTCCGTAGGTGGCACGACGGGCACGGACCCCGACGGGGAAATCCGCGCGCAACAGCCGGCGATCTTCCTGCCAGTCCACCTCTGTCTCAATGTCCAGCCGCGGAGAGCCGGCGCTCAGGATGAAGCGTTGCGTGATGCGGCTGGCAGCACCGAGCGGTCGACTTATTTCGAGAATGGCACGTAAGGGGCCGGCCGAGAGCACTTCGCAGCGATCCACCGGCCCGCCGAGGGGAACCGGCTTGTCGCGGTAAGTTGCGTCGATGTCCCACGCCTCCCAATCGCGCGGCCGATCCTCGTAGAGCGCGAGCTGGTTAAGCGGTTGCGGCCGACCGCTTGCGTCCACGGCGCACAGGTCGCGGCCGGTCGACTTGCACACCAGCGCGGTGATCCGTCCTTCCTCATCGAACGTGGCGCGCAGCAGGTGGTTTTCGAGGGTGCGTCCCATCACGGTGGCTGGCGCCACGTCAGGGGGCAAAGCCGCACTGCGGCTGACGATGCGGGCGCCCAGGGCTGGCACCGCGGTTACGAACAACTCGGTGTCACCGGTGGACACCACCCCCGAGCGGGTCTGCGATGTGGGGTTGAAGACCAGCAGTGGATCGTCCACGCCGTGCGTGTCGCAGCCCACCTTCCACCCCGCGATGCCGGCCGCGTGCAACTCGTCGCACGCAGCGCGGATCGTGGCATGGTCACGTCGGGCGTCTTCATAAACCCACGTGATCGAGGAACCGGGCAGGATGTCGTGGAACTGGTTCAGCAGGAGCAGCTTCCAGGTCGCATCGAGACGGGATCGCCACGCACTTGCCGCTGCGGGTACCATGGCCGCGGGGCCGGCAAACGCCAGCCATTCGCCCATGCGCAGACCTTGTTCCGCAACGCGGTTCGCACGTTTCAGCCAGCCATGGGTGCTGTATGTTCCGCGATGCATTTCAAGGTACAGCTCACCATCCCAGACGGGGAGGTCTTGTCCAGCGGCGCGCAGCGCTGCGCGCCGCTGGCGCAGCTCCTCGCAGAAACGCGTGGTAGTTCCAAGCTCGACCGCCGGCAGCCCCACACTCCCCCGGGCGAGACGGGCGCGTTCGATCATCTCCGCCGTCGGACCGCCGCCACCGTCCCCGAAACCGAACGGGTGCAGCCAGAGACGTGTGCGACCACGATCCAGCCGGGCGTAGTTCCGTTCGCCGCGTTGCAGCTCCTCCACGGTATTCTGTGAGTTGTAGTCCCACGCCGGGGTGCAATGGGCGAGGACCTCGGTACCGTCGAGGCCGCGCCAGCGAAACGCCCCCAACGGAAACTCGTTACTGTCGTTCCACGACAGTTTGTTCGTGATGAACGTTTGCAGGCCGGCGCCGGCCATGATTTGCGGCAGCACGGGTGGAAATCCGAACGTGTCGGGCAGGAAGAGGAAGGATTGCCGCCCCGCGGAGCCGAACCGCGCTTCCCAGAAGCGGGTGCCATGCAGGACCTGGCGGACGAGCGATTCGCCGGAGGGTGCACTGCAATCCGGCTCGACCCACATGGCACCGCCCGGTTCCCACCGCCCCTCAGCAGTACGGGCCGCGATCTGGGCGAAGAGCCCCGGTGCATCCTGCTCGATCCATGCGTATTGCTGGGCCTGGCTGCACAGAAACGTGAACTGCGGGTAGCGCTCCATCAGTCGTAAGACGTTCGAAAAAGAGCGCTGACACTTGCGGCGTGCCTCGCGCAACGGCCAGAGCCACGCGGTGTCGATGTGGGCATGGCCGGTCGCGATAGCGCGTGACGCCGGCGTGCTGCCATGGGCCGCGAAGAGCTCCCCCAGCACGGTGCGGGCGTCCGCAGCGGTACCGGCCACATCATCGTCGCGCACGAGCTGCGTCGCATGGCGCAGCGCAGTGTCAATCTCGTGTGCGCGCGGGGTGTTCTCGTCGAACTTGGCGAGGAGCTGTCGTGCGAACTCGTACTCCACCCAGAGACGCCAGACGTCTTCGTGATACACCGCCAATTCGGCACGGCTGAGGTGACCGGGGGTGTTCGTGTTCCAGCGGGCCGTCGCACCATCGGCCGGCGCAGCGTAGGACACGATGCCCCAGGCGTGGTTACAGGCCGCCTCGATGTAGGCCTCCACGGATTCGCCCCCCTGTGCGGGCTGCCACAACACCAGCGCGTCGCGATTCTGATCAAACGCCTGGTGCGGCACACCATCGCGCCAGAGCAACGCCTCCGTGCCGCTGGAGAAGCGCAGGGCCACTGATTGGCCGCGGTGGGTTGTCGGGACCTGGCCGCGCAGGCGGAACCAGGCCGTGGACCACACCGGACCCCAATGCCACGGCGGCGTCACGGGGAGATAGGCGGCCGCGCGCGCCACGTCGAACGTCACGGGTTCGGGCGATTGCCAGACGGCCGCCTCCAGCGGCACGGCGGAGTCGTAGCTGGCCGGTTGCAGAACTTCCTGGGCGAAGACGGTGTAGCGCCGCACGGCGGCCTGCAGCTCACGCGACATCGGTGGGGTGTTCCAGCGGGTTCCTGAGGGACGGCGGCGCCGCGCTCCACACAACGGCCCTCAGCCGGGGCGGCGCGGTTGATGGGTGAGCATAGCGACAGCGGCCAGTCGGCAGCAACGGGGGGACATTCAGTGGGCCCGCCGGGCCTTATCGGGCCGGACGTGGCCGGTGCAGACGCCGTTGCGCCGCTGGTCCAAGCGGACCTCAACGATTTTTTCGCAGCATCGGCACCGCCCTCCCGTCACCACCGCTCGCCGTCACCGCGATTACTGGTCCCGCGCGCCGTGAGGCCAGTGTGCTTGGCATTCGCGCACGGTGTTTTGAAGGCTTGCTGCAGGTTCCGTTTCGCGAAAGCTGCAACAGGAGAAGACCGACATGGCACTGACAGTCAACAACCTTCAGACACTTTCCATCCTGACATTGCTGAATAAGAACCAGCGGGCCCAGGATGCCGTCACACACCAGATGACAACCGGTTACCGGATCAACCGCGGCGCGGATGATCCGGCTGGTCTATTGGCACTCAGCAAGCTCGATTCCGAGCTGACCGCGGTGAACGCAGGCATTGCGAGCAACCAGCGGACGGATGCGATGCTCAGTGTCGCGGACGACGCTCTCGGGCAGATCAGCACACTGGTCGGGGAAATCCAACGGCTTGCCAGTGAGTCGGCCAACAACGCGGCGTTGTCGGCGGATGAGGTGGCGGCGAATCAGTCGCAGATTGACGATGCGCTCGCTTCGATCGACCGGATCGTCAACAGCACGAACTTCAACGGCAAGAAGATGCTCGACGGGTCGTTGGGTATTCAGCACAACACGACCGTCAAGGCCGGTGACAGTCTCACCGATGTGCGTATCTTCAGCCGCAAGGCCACCACGGATGCAACCACACTGACCGTGGCGCAGACCGCCGCGGCCGAGCAGGCTTCGGGCGGGGTCATCAAGACCGGTAGTGCGGGTGGTGTGACTGCGAAGCTCTCCGTGCAGGGAAAGAAGGGCGCCGCCGTCATCGAAATCGCCAGCAACGATACGTGGCAGGCCATCCGTGACAAGGTGAACGCCGCCACCGCACAGACCGGTGTGTATGCCAGCGCCGCCGCGGGCACCAGCGCCATCCGTGTCTACAGCTCGGACTTCGGTGCGGATGCGTTCGTGCGTACCAAGCTGATCGAAGGCGGTGGGTTCGCCGACGTGAGCGACAGCGGCAAGGACGCGGTCGTGACGGTCAACGGTCAGGCCACGTCGGTCGACGGCAAGCACGTCGCCTACACGGGCGGTGGCATCAGTCTGTCGTTCGAAGTCGGCACACTGACGAGTACGGCGTCGATCCTCGTGAAACCCGACGGCAACGGCAAGAGCGGAGCCACGTTCCAGCTTGGAACCAACGCCGATACGCGGGCGACCCTCGGTATCGACGGGGCCTACACGGCGCAGCTCGGTACGGCCGCGGACGGTTATCTCCGTTCGCTCGGCAGCGGTGGTGCGAACTCGCTGGTCTCGGACCCGGCCCAGGCCGCGAAGGTTGCGGATCTGGCATCTCAGCAGGTCGCGACACTGCGTGGTCGGATCGGTGGATTCCAGAAATTCCAGGTGCGCACGGCGATCGACTCGCTGAGCAGCGCGCGGGAGGGTCTGGAAAAGGCCAAGAGTGTCGTGCGCGACCTGGACTACGCCCAGGCGAGCGCGGAACTCAATCGGCAGAACATCCTGATGCAGTCGGCCCTCGGATTGCTCTCGCTGACCAACCAGCAGAGTGCCCAGGTGTTGTCGCTGCTGCGGTAGGCAGCGCCGACCGGCTTCCGCGAAGCGAATCACATCTGCATGTCGAGTCCGGGCCGGGTGGCATCTGCCGCCCGGCCCGCCTCTATCCGGGCTAGCCGCCGTAGAGCAGGCGAGTGATGATCTCCGGACCGTTCTCTAACAGGATCAAGGCCACGCCGACCAGTGAACCGCCTGCAACGACGCCGGCTGCTAACGGGAAGCTGAACTCCTCGCTCGACTTCGGGGATTTGCGCTGCCAGAACAAACCGATGGTGGCGCCCAGGAAGAACATGAGACTGTAGTACCAGTGGAACGTCCACGCGAGACCGACGCCGGCCGCCGAGGGCATGAACCGGGCATACTTCGGCATCAGGATGCTCAGGATGGGCAGGATCAACCCCACGCCCCCTCCGATGGCGATGCACATGATCTTCACGTCGCTGAGCTTGTGCAGCCCCACGCTCAACGCCTCGGCCACGGCGGCCCAGGTCAACGCCGCAGGAGCCGGGAACGTATCGCTCCCAAGGATCGAAGCACTCGGAACGAGTGCGCTGAAGCACGTCACCGTAACGAATGTCCCGACGAAGATGCCGGCAAACTGGGCGATGAACTGGCGCCGCGGGTGCGCACCCAGCAGGTAGCCGCTCTTCAGGTCGGTGAGCAGATCGGCCGACCCGCCGGCGGATGCGGCCGTGATATTGGCTGCCATGAGGTTGATGTTCATGGCCCGCGTAGTGGCAGCGGCGGTACTGTCCACGGCCGGCGCCAGCCCGCCATACACGAGCTGCGTAATCTTACCCATGGCGCCTACAGGTGTGGTGTCGGTCTCACCTGTCACACGGCAGGCCACCAGCGCCAGCAGGAATGCCAGCACCACGGCCACGATGCTTTGCCAATAAGGCATTCCGAACGCATCGTGTGCCAGCCATGCGAGTCCGATCAGCGCGATGAGCTGGGCGCCGAAGAACCACCACGCGGGTGTTTCGATCGCGGCCATGCGCTGCTCGAGGTCGCTCTGCACTTTGCGGCGCCGCAGGAACATGGCCCCCAGACCGCTGAAGGCCCGCAATGCGCTGCGCCATTGCAGTCCGAAGGACAGCAAACCGGACGTCACCATGCAAGCGGTCCCGGCCCACAAGGTGAGACTGACGAGGTCTCGGAAGTTCGCTACGGCGCGCCCGGCGGTACCCGCCGCCAACAGCGCACCGATGGTACGTTGATACGCGGGGTCCGGGCTGAATCCCGTGAGTTCGATCGCGAGCGTCTCGGGCACGGGGCCACGCATCCGGAGTCCGCCGGCGACGGAATCCCATCTGATCACGTCAGCCGCCGAGGCAGGCAATGGGAAATCTGCCGGGATGTCGTTCGCGCCGGCGAAGAGGGCCGTAACGGCGGCCTGGTAGTTTTCATCCGCGCTGAGGCCCTTGAGGATTTCGGCCTGTTCCGGTGACATCCGGCCGCGCCACAGCAATTGCCCCTCCTTCATATCATGCTCGACCAGGTTCACGAACTCACGCGGAAACCGGATTGGGCGTTGCTGCTCGTCCTTGGGCAATTCGTCCAATAGGGTGCTCGACCAGCGCGGCGCGAACACCGGCAAGACGGACCGCGCTTCCAACTCGTCGACCGCTGCCTGGAACTCCGGCGCAGCGTTCAGAGCGCGCACCGCGGCGAGCTGTTCCCGCGAGAGCGCCTTTTCGCTGACGAGTTCCCCGGTGCCATGATCGTACCACACCGCCCGGGCGTTACGATGCCACTTCTGTCCCTGTACTATGTCGGGGAACTGGAGGTTGGGCGGGAGTCCGGGGGCGGGTATGCGGGCACGATACTGCGATCGCACGTAGATGCGCGCAATGGCGTTCCGGTACTCCGGATCGTCGCTTTGCGCCAGCAGGATGTCGCGCTGCTCGGGCGTCATCACGCTCGACCAGCGTATGAACCGGCGATCCCCCTCGACACGGTATTTCACCCCGGCGTCGGGGGGCATCTTGAGCGGGCCGTCGCCTTCATTCAAGGCAACCAGGTTGACGCCAGCCGGCAACGCGTTGAGCGGCTCGTCGGTGGTCAGCACGATGTGGCCTTGCGCGAGCATGATCGGAACGAAGATGGCCCAGCACAGCGTTCCCGAGATCAGCATGCTGGCGCATACCCGCATGCCGGTGAAGATGCCGGCGGCAAGGAAAATCGGATCAAGCACCAGCTTGGTCGTGAAACTCATCGGGACCGGGCCGAAGGCCACCGCGCTCAGGCGTTCCAGCCAGACGCTGGGTGTCAACCCGGCGGTGAACGCTGCGATCGCCTTGGCGCCGAATACTCCCAGCACCGTTCCCAGCTCATTCCACAAAGTAAAGAGCCCCGAGAAGAGTGCCCCCAAGCCCAGGGCCCGGGCCGACCGCATCCCCTTACCGCCAGTGGTATGCAGGGCTTTGAGCGTCTCGGCTGCGGCGATGCCGCTGGGAAAGCGCAACTGCTCGACGTTGATCATCTGCCGCTTCATCGGGATGGCCATCGTGACGCCGAGCAGCGCCAGAAAAAACACCCAGACGAGCAGTACCGGATACGAGATGGTCGAGTCGTTCAGCAGAATGTAGGCGGCAAACGCCGACACGAGCGTGCCGCCTGTCGAATATCCGGCCGAGCTGGCCGTCGACTGCATGCAGTTGTTCTCGAGGATCGACATCGGCGTGCCGACCAACCGGACGCGGTGCAGCGTCGTCCAGATGGCGTACGAGAGGATGCAAGCCGTGATGGCGACACCAAAACCCCACCCGGCCTTCAGACCGATGTAGAGGTTCGTCAGCGACAACACGCCGCCCAGGGCCGAGCCCATCAGCACCGCGCGCCACGTGAGTTGCCACATCGTGTCGCCGCGTCCGGTATAGCACTGCTCGAACCACTGTCGCTCGACTTCGTCCGGTGTACCCTTGAACCCCGCCACGGGCAGCACGTACGCATCAGGGTCGCCGCTCCCATGCACGGCCAGATGCAGCGGATCCTGCTGCGGGTCGTAGGCATGGTGCGGGTTGTTGGGGTCGAAGGGTGGAGGACCGGATTCACCGTGGGGCGGGTTGTGGGTGGCCATATGGGGACGTTCTCCTAACGGCGCTCGGCGGTGCGATGTGGCCGATATGCCGGTGCGCCGTGAATGGGGCGGATTGTCCCGCTGCGCCCACGCGTCGGCAAGGGCTGACTTGTACCGATGGACTCGTCCATGACCAGCTGCCACAATGCCCCGGCATGAACGCCAACAGCCGGCCGAACATCCTCCGCTGTCTGCGCGCCCTGGCACCCGCGCTGCTCCTCGCTGGATTTCCGGCCGGACCGCCCGGCTGCGGCCTTCCTACCGCACCCTTTCCCACGGATTTGTTGCGGGAAGTGGGGTTGTTGGCAGAAGCAACGGCAGAGCCCGCGATCTTTATCACTGGCGCAGTCTTTCCGCCCGTCGATGCGCCGGCGGGCTGTCACGCCCCAACCATCACGCGGACCGCGGCCGGCACTCTACTTGCCGCGTGGTATGCATACGAAGGCCCGCGCGAACTAGATGGAGCGCAGCTTTTCACCGCCTATTGGCAGCCCGAAACGGCAGAGTGGTCGCATCCGCTACAACTTGTTGCAGAAGCGGGAACCGTGGGCAATCCGATGCTTGCGACTGATGGGGATCGCGTCTGGCTGTTCTTCGCGCGCGTGGCGGGCACCGGCTGGAGTACGGCCCGCACATTCCTGCGAACATCCGATGACAACGGAGCATCATGGTCGCCCGCCGAATCCCTGTCCCCGCGGCTGGGCACGAACGTCCGCGGTGGTCCGGTCCGGTTGATCGACGGGACATGGCTGTTGCCGGCGTACGACGATCTCGTGCAGCGGGCGCTCTTCTTTGGCCGTGTGGAAGGTCAGCAGTGGGTGTTGCGCAGCGAACTGCCCCCCCCGACGGGGGCCGGCGCCGCAATACAGCCCACCGTAGCAGTGCTGGCCGATGGCCGCGTGCTCGCACTGCTGCGCGACACGGCCGGCGAGCGGTTGTGGGCGACCGTTTCGGGCGACGGCGGCCGCACTTGGACCGGTCTAGTGAGCAGCGGCTGGGAAAACCCTGGCAGCCCGGCCGCGCTGCTGACGCTCGCAAGCGGGGAGTTGCTGCTGGCGCTCAATCCCGACAAGGCGGCGCGCCGACCGCTGGCCGTCACCTATTCATCTGACGGCGGACAGACGTGGACCGCGCCGCGCACCGTGGTGGCTGGCGCCGGTGCATACGCCTACCCGGCACTGGTGCAGGATGGGGCCGGCCTGATCCACATGGTGTACTCCCATGATCGGCGGACGATCGGGCACGTGATCTTCAATTTGGCTTGGGTACTCGGCGGAGCGGCTGGGATACCGGAGTAACCGGCTGACAAACGCGCTGCGCCGGATGTACTTCGCCAATGGAAAGGGTCTGTTCGCCGACGCGGAGCTGTGCAGAAATCTGCTGCGTAGCGGTGCGCGGTCAATCCAGCGGATGCGCTGCCAGCAGGGACTTCAGCGCCAGGACACCTTCCGCCGCCATCGGGCAGAGCGGCAGTCGGAACTCCGCCTCGCCGAGTCCGCGCAGTGACAGGGCGGTCTTCACGGGGATCGGGTTCGTGTCGAGTGCGAGCAGGGCCCGAGCCAGTGGGTAGAGCTTGGCATGGGCGGCGCGGGCCGCTTCCCAGTCCCCCGCCAGGGCGGCTGCGGTAATCGCACGTGCGGTGCGCGGCGCGAGGTTGGACACCACGCTGACCACACCCACTGCGCCCAAGGCCATCAGCGGCAGCGTCAGGGGGTCGTCGCCAGAGAAGATCGGCAGATCCGTGGCCGCCGCCAGGTCCGCCGCACCGAGGACACTGCCGGTCGCGTGCTTGACCGCCACGATGCCGGGGAACTCCGCTCGCAACCGCGCGAGGGTCTCCACGCTGAGCTCGACCCCGGCCCGCCCGGGAATGTTGTAAACCATGATGGGCAGCTTCGTTGCAGCGGCAATGGTGGCGAAGTGACCATAGAGCCCGGCTTGTGGGGGACGGTTGTAGTACGGGGCGACGAGGAGCAGTCCCGTGGCGCCGCAGTCCTCGGCCAGACGGACGAGTTCGAGGGTCTTCGCCGTGTCATTCGAACCGGCGCCCGCGAAGACAGGCGTGGTCTTCCCAGCGCGCTTGGCGACGAGTGTGATGATCGAGCGCATCTCGGCCAAGGTGAGGGTTGGCGTCTCCCCCGTGGTGCCGCAGGGGACCAAGCCGTCGATCCCGGCGGCAAGCTGATGCTCGACGAGCCGCTCGAGCGTGGTGAGGTCGACTTTGCCGCTGTGGAAAGGGGTGATCAGGGCTGTCCAAGTGCCTTGCAGCTTCTTCATGGTGCACCTCGGTGGTCGCGGGTTTGGCATCATCCTACCCGCGGTGGGCGGCTGCGGCGACGTCTCAGCGGTGACCGTCGTAGCGGAGTTCAGAATGCGGTATGCTCCGCGCCGCGAGCGAGTGTTCATACGTCCGTGCATCGGTCCCTGGTCCCCTTTTCGGAGAGGCGCCCGTGGCGAATGGTCGACAGCACCAGTTCCTGGGTCATCCGCGCGGTTTGTTCATCCTGTTCTTCACCGAGATGTGGGAGCGCTTCAGCTACTACGGCATGCGGGCGCTACTCATGCTGTACATGGTGAACTACTTCAAGTGGACGCAGGAGGAGGCCTCCAACGTCTACAAGTGGTACACGAGTCTCGTGTACCTCACACCGCTGCTGGGTGGTTTTCTCGCGGACCGTTACCTCGGGAACAAGTGGGCCATCGTGATCGGTGCGTCGCTGATGGCGGCTGGTCATTTCTGCATGGCGTTCGAGGCCCACTCCATCTTCTTCCTGGCGCTGGTGCTGCTGATACTCGGGAACGGGTTCTTCAAGCCGAACATGTCCACGCAGGTGGGACGGCTCTATTCCCGGGAGGACCCGCGCCGCGACGCCGCCTACACGATCTTTTACATGGGCATCAACCTCGGTGCATTCCTCGCGCCGATTCTCTGTGGGGCGTTGGCTGAGGGTACGAAGTGGAGCTACCACGCGGGCTTCACATTGGCAGGCATCGGCATGGTGCTGGGACTCGTAACCTACCTGATCGGTCTGCCGTGGGTAAACGAGATGCCGGATGAGCCCGGCACCTTGGAAGCGCAGCCCGCCGGTGCGAAAGCCAGCGTGGAGGCCCCACGGGCGGCACATGCCATGACGGAAACGGAGGCGGTGACCACGCCCTCGGCGCTGCCGTGGTTGTCCAACCCGGCGCCCGTGCTGCTCGGCGCGATCGGGATGCTCGCGCTGGTCGGTGCTCCGCTGGCGTGGCTGGGTGGGCGGCTGCCGGGGGATTCGGCTCTTGTGCTGAGTCTGGGGGGGGGCGGTTCGGCCCTGCTGGCCGCCTGGATCACCGCGCAGATCAAGCTGGCGGTCCGCGACCGGGTGCTCGTCATCATCCTGCTCGGTGTCTTTACAACTTTTTTCTGGGCTGCGTTCGAGCAGGCCGGCAACGCGATGAACGTCTTCGCGGATAAGACCACCGACCGCTACGTGCTGAGCCCGGCGCCCGAGCCGGACATCTATCCACCACTGCCCAAGGAGGCCGGCGCCTCGGCTGGGGTGCTGACCGAGATCGGCAATGCGTTCCGTCAACTTGTCAAGTTCGATCCGTTCCCCACGGCGAGTTTCCAGTCGATCAACCCGCTCGCGATTTTCCTGCTCGCGCCACTGTTTGCGTGGTTGTGGGTCTGGTTGCCCCGCCGCGGGGTGGTGCTTTCGATTCCGATGAAAATGGCCATCGGCATCTTTCTGCAGGGTCTGGCCTTCGCGCTGATGATCTGGGCGGTGCGGGCCGAGAGCCAGCCCTCCCAGACGACACTGGCGCGATTGCCGGCCGGAGTTGCCACACAGGCCGTCGAGGAAGGGCCGGGCGGCGGGCTCCGGGTAGTCTTCCGTGACGCTCCTGACCTCGACCGCGCCGCGCGCGACGCCGGGATTTTCACGGCCGACCCGCCCGCGGAGGCCCTGAACACGGTCGTGCATGGTGGCCGAATCTGGT
This sequence comes from Phycisphaerales bacterium, assembly GCA_016716475.1. Classification (NCBI taxonomy): domain Bacteria; kingdom Pseudomonadati; phylum Planctomycetota; class Phycisphaerae; order Phycisphaerales; species Phycisphaerales bacterium. Next base: position 1,486,408 of record JADJWG010000002.1, on the reverse strand, counting down.
ATGGCGGCGCCGACCGTACGACACTGCGCATCACCGGGGTGCTGTCCGACACCGATCGCGATCGGCTGCTGCGGGCCACCGTGCGTCCCGATTTTCTCGCCGCCATCCGCGACCTCGCCCTGGAAACCCGCGGCCAGTCGGCCAGCACCCCGCGCGTCCCGCTTGCCACCGTGGTGCTGCCGGAGATCCCACCGGGCTTCGAGCTGCGTTTCGCGGGCTTCCTGCCGTCGGATGTGTACTTCGACGAGGAGACGCGCACCCTGACCACAGCCATACCACTGGCTGACCGTGACTACAAGATGCTGCTGCTCGCGGGAGCTGATCCGGAGATGCGGGCTGCGCTGAATCAACTGTACGTGGTTTCGGCGAAGTTCAAGGTCAGCGCGCTTTGGCTGGTCTGGTTCTACATCCTGTGCACGCTCGGTGAGTTGTGCCTTTCGCCGGTCGGGCTCTCGATGGTCAGCAAGCTTGCGCCGGTGCGGTTCCAGACGATGCTGATGGGCATGTGGTTGCTGACGAGTTTCTTCGGGAACTACGTGGCGGGTCTCGCAGGGGAGAAGTGGGGCTCGATCGATCCCGGGCAGTACTTCCTGACCATTGCGATCGTGCTGGTGATTGTGTCGGCAGCGTGCTTCCTGGTCGCGCGGCGGCTGGTGGCGATGATGCATGGCGTACGCTGACGGCGCGGCAGGCACGTGCTGTCGTCTGCGCGGTGGCGCTGTGGCTGCGAACAGAGTGGAGTCGAGCGGCGATGAGCGCTGGGAGGCGGTCTGCGAGTGCGGTGCAGCGTGGCAGCGTGGCGACCGTTGGCGTGTTCCTGTCGGGATCGGTGGCCGTCGTCACGTTCGCGCTGGGTTGGCCCGGCTTGTTCGCCGAACTGACGCGGGCGCATCCGTTCCTCGCTGGCTTCGTGAAGCTCTTCTTCCTCGGCACTTTCGGCGAACTCCTCAAACAGCGTCTGACCGCAGGTACCTGGCACCTCGGACGGCCGCTACCGCGCGCTTTGGTTTGGGGCCTGTTCGGCCTGTGGTTTGCAGTCGCGTTTCCCGCGTTCTCGTTCGCGGTGGAGGGGCTGGTCGCCGCGGGGCTCTGGGCGCAACACGTCCCGGGAGTCTCGTCGGCGCTTTGGCTGGCTTTCTCGAAGAGCTTCTGGCTCAACGGCCTGGGGATGTATGGTTGGGGCATGATGGTCACCCACAACTATTGTGACTTCGTGATTGCCAACGGCGGTCGGACCTGGAGTCTTGGGGCCTATGCACGCCAGGCGGACACCCAGCTTCTGCTGCTGTTCCTGCCGAAGACCCTGCTGTTCTGGACCGCGGCACAGACGTTCAACTACTCGCTGCCTCCGGAGTGGCGCGTCTTTGTCGCAGCATTGCTCGCGATTGTCCTGGGGTTCCTGCTGGGCGTCACGCGGCGAAGTGCTGCACCTGACGCAGGTTAAGTGATTGGGCGTCCATGGTGCGCCGACGCCTGCGGCCCACGGCATAACCGGGCGGAGCTCCGGACATTCCAGGGGAATATCCGCTTGGTCGGCGGCCACGAGACTGCTAATCTGACAGGTACAGGTAATGGGGAGTTGGTCCATGCTAGCCATCTCCGAAGGGCTGTACGCCGTCATCGTCGTCATGAGTATCTACCTGGGCGGCATCCTGCTCCTGTTTGTGGTTGGGAGCTTGCTCACCTGGCTGCTCCAGCGTGCCGACCGCAGGGAGCGATGGCGCTACGAGGAATTCATGCGCAACACCGAGGAGCCCGAGCGGTGCGAGAACTGCGGGCATTGGCCTGCCGAGCGTGGCCCCACCCGCCCGCGTTACTGTGCCACCTGTGGCCAGCGCATCTTCGATCCCCGGAGAGACTGGCTGGCTTTCCCCGCGGCGGCCTGAGTGTGAACGGACCCCGTGGCACCGCGCTCCTGGGTCAAACGGCGGGGGGGCGCCGGGGAACCTCGCAGAGTAGAACGGGGTGTCCGGGTCAGGTCTTGTACTGCAGGCCGAGCAGGGTGAGGTCGTCGGCGTTGTTTCGGCCGGCCAGGTGTCGCTTGACCAGGCCGAGCGTGTGCCGCAGAAGCTGGTCGGGTGCCCACGAACGCAGGCCGGCGAGCGCTTCGACCACCGGCTCGACATGCAACAGGGCACCCTGGGCATCCTGCGCTTCGATCAGACCATCCGTGTAGAAGAGGGCGGCGCGCAGCTCGCCGTCGGGCTCGATGCGGCGCAGCGTGTACCGTTCGTCGGGCTCGATGCCCAGCGGCAGCGCAAACCCGTCGAGATCCGGGGCGACCCGCTGGCCGCGGATGAGCAGGGGGGCCGGGTGTCCGGCGTTGACGTACTCGACCACCCCGGTTTCCGCACAGATGCGGCCAAAGATGCCAGTGATGAAAGTCGAGGCCTCGGTGTTGCGGCAGATCAGGTCGTTGAGGCGCCCAACGATCTCGGGGAGCGGTGCGTCGGGCGTAAGAGCGACGCGCACCGCGGCCTGCAGGTTGGCCATGATGAGAGCGGCGGCGAGTCCGTGGCCGGTGACGTCGGCGACGGTGAAGCCGATCTGGCCGTCGGCCAGCGGGAAATAGTCGAAATAGTCACCACCAACGGCCGCGGAGGGTTCGTTGTGGCCGGCGAGGGCGATGCGTCCGGCGAGGAGCGGGGAATCCGGCAACAGCCGTTGCTGGATGATGCGCGCCTGCGCGAGTTCATGGCGCATGCGCTCCATGTCAAGCTGGGACTGGAAGAGGCGCAGGTTCTCGATCCCCACACCGACCTGGCGAGCGATGGCGGCGAGGAAGTCGACGTCTTCACCACTGTAGGTGGTGCCGTGGGTGGTGCGATCACCGTAAACCACCCCGAGAATCTGTTCCCGGTGCATGATGGGGACGCACAGGGCGGAACAGATCGGGAAGCGGACGAGACTCTCGCTGAGATTGTCGGCCAGGTCCACGGCGGGGTTGTTGACGACGGCGCGCTGACCCTCGACGAGGGCTTTGTTGATCAGCGTGCGGCTGATCTTGAAGGCGCCGGTTTCATCGCGCTGCACGTTGCGGGTGATGGGCAGCTCGGGCTCGCCGCGCTGGGTCTTGAGCGCGAGCAGGCCGCGTTCAAAACCGAGTGCCTCACAACAGGCATCGAGGGCCTGTTCGAGCATTTGTTTGAGCTCGAATGCGCCGCCGATACGCTCGGTGAGACTCATGAGCAGGGCAAGGCGCTGCTGGTTGAGGTCGAGGCCGCGCGTCGAGGGGAAAAACTGCGTATTGTCGGTAGCGGTGTCAGGGGTGAACGCCACGCCCTCCGACTCGTGGCGCACCCACGGCTTAGGGTGGACGATTTCGAGTTCGTACTCGCCGATGCGGATACTGTGCCGGGCGGCGCGGACCGCGTTGTGGAACGGATCGCCGCCGTCGACGCGCGTGCCGTTCTTGGAACGGTAGTCCTGGACGAGGATGCGACTCTGTTCGTCAAGCCAGACCCGCGCGTGTTCACGCGAGACCTCATGATCGAAGGGTAGCACGATGTCGCACGTCTCCGCGCGTCCCACCGTGATCGGTTTGCGGGACACGGGGATGGAACGGGTCGAGCCATCCGGATTGCGTACGACCAGATTGGGTGTCATTGCCCGAGCGATCCTGAACGTCGGTCACCGTGCACCGGCACGAGTTTCCAGGTGCACTCCGCCATTATATCGCAGCGCTGCCCAAGTGCGGGGTGGGTTCGTCGGCTTCTGTCCATTCGTGTCGTTGGGGGTAGCGCGGGGGGGCAGGGGAGGAAGGAAACGGTCGGCGGCCTCCATGCCGCCGCCGTTGACGCCGGGGGCGCGCTAGTGCGCGTCGGGCCCGAGTGCGAGGCGCTGCTCAAGCTCCTCGAGCAGTTCGCGGCCCGGCACACTGCGTGGCCCGGCCGGCGTCTTCCACGCGACCGCGCCATCACGGTTCAGCAGTTCATCGATACGTCGCACGGCCATCAACACGGTGGAATGTTGCTTGTTGCCGAGCAGGCGCCCGATTTCAGGAAGACTGAGACGCGTGTGTTTCCGGATCAGATACATGGCGATGCTGCGCGCCGTAGTCACGTTGCGGTCACGTGAACGGGAATGCAGCGCATCGCGAGTTACCCCGAAATGGGCCGCTACCATCCGCTCGATTGCGGGGGCATCGGTGGGCCGCATCGCCGACACGTAATCCTCGACGGCACGGCGTGCGAGGTCGAGTCCGAGGGGCTCCTTCATGAGTGATGCGATCGCGGCCAGCTTGTAGAGCGTCCCTTCCAGCTCGCGGACGTTGCGCGTTACGTGCCGGGCGACGAAATCGAGCACGTCGTCCGGGAGCGTCACGAGCATGCTGCGGGCCCGCCGGCGGAGGATTTCGCGGCGGGTGTGGTAATCCGGCGGATCGATGCGCACGATCATGGCTGCGATCATGCGATCGAGCAACTTCTCGCTGAGCGAGCTGATGCTGCGCGGGTGCGTGTCAGACGAGAGCACGACGGCCTTCCCCGAGGCGTCGATGGCGTCGAAGGTATGCTGGAACTCGTCTTGCGTGCCTTTCTTGTTTGCCAGGAAGTGGATGTCGTCGATGACGAGCAGGTCCACTTGCCGGAAGCGCTTGCGAAACGCGTCCAGGCGGTTGGCCTTGACCGCGTAGATGAACTCGTTGGTGAACTCCTCGCCGGAGAGATAGCACCAGTGCAGCGACGGGTGCCGGCGCGTGAGTGCATTGCAGAGCCCCTGCAACAGGTGTGTCTTGCCGAGGCCGGAGCCGCCGTGAATGACCAGGTGCTTGAAGGCCTCGCCGGGGGCGCGCGCGACGGCATTGGCGACCGAGAATGCGAGCTCGTTCGAGGGGCCGACGACGAAGTCCTCCAGTTCCCGCCGGAGTATGACCTCGGCCGTCGGGGGTGGATGCGCGCGCATCATGGGCGCAGGGCTCGCCGGTCCTTCGGGGGCGTCGCGAGCGCCCGCGCTGCTGTCGGCCGCGACGCAGATGGCGACACTCGGATCGCCGCCCACCACATCCCGCGTAGCCGCGACCAGGTCATTCATGAAGCGCGAAGTGATCCAATTGCCGATGAAGGCGTTGGCGACGGTGACATCGAGGCGGTCCCCCGTCAGTTGAAAGTGCGTCGAGCCACCGAACCACGTGCGGTACGGGTTGGCACCGACCCGTTGGGCGACTTGTTCACGAATGGCGCAGACCTTCTCCACCACCGGTTCTTCCACGGTTCACCTCGGGGCGCCTGCTTCTATCGAACGGAAAAACGAAACGTTAAGCGGCGGTCATCGAGCGTTGCCTTTCCCGCTAACACAATCGTGAGGGGCATGATACCGCGCGTCCGAGAACGACGCAATGACCGGTTCTCATTGCGTAGACACACATGCGCGTAAGCCGCGTATTCGCAATCGCTGAAGCACACAAAAAAATCCGTCATTCACAGCTTATCCACAGTCTGTCCCGGCAAGCGTCCACAGGTCGGACACCGGCGGGCGCCGCGCGCCGCTTACGACCACGTTTTGAGCCACGCGTCGCGCTCTGTCACGGGCTGTAAACCGAAGCGCGCATACAGTCGCCTTGCGGGTGTGTTGCGGGCGTCGACGACCAGCGTGAGTTGCCGCACACGGCGTGCGCGGCACTGTGCCAGCGCACGGCGCAGCAGCAGGTCGCCTACACCGCGGCCGCGAAACGACGGGACGACACCCATGTACACGACCTCAAGTGCGGTTGCCTGCGGGAGTTCCGCCAACAAGAGGCAGCCGGCCGCCGCGCCCTCGACACGCACGATTTCCCACAGTGCGGGCACGAAGCGCCCGGACGCCTTGTGCGAGGCGAGTACGTCCTCCATCGGCCGCAGCCCTGAGAGTTCCGGACAGTCTTCACTGGCTTCGTATGTCTGTTGAATGACCTCGGTGAATACCGTGGCCGCGGCGGGGGTAAAGTTCTGCCACTCCGCCCGGGCCGGATCAGGTTCGTCGACCCACGGATAAGTAGCGTCGCGTTCCAGGTAGATCAGCCGGGTCAGATGACGGAAGCCCGATTGCACCAGCAACTCCCTGCGTCCGGCCGAGTGCGGTTCGACCAACGCCTGGACGTAATGCAATGCGTGTGCGGCAAGCTGCTCGAGGGCCGCGTGGACAATTTTCGACTGCAACCTGGGAGCGATTCCGGGCGCGTGGGGCTGGGGCAGCAGCAGGATGGCAGTCCGGCCGGGTAACAGCAGTGCGCCTACGATCGCCCGCGGTGCGGTAGAAGGACCGCAGCGCAGGCCCCACCACGTCATGGGACTGTCAGCCAGGTAAGTGCGGAACTGCCGCACCGCCGCCGCGGGGGCGCCGCCGGGGATCTCGGGTGGTGCGAGCAGCAGCGGCAGCGCTTCAGCGAGTTCACTCTCGGGTACGGAGTCAAAAGTGCACATGCGCTCAGCCCATTCAGCGGTGAGATCGACGGTCCGCACTGGCGATGTGTGCGCAGCGGGCTACAATCGACCTTGAGCCGAGACGCATTTTGGTGAGGAGACTGATTCCATGCAAATCGAGCGTAAGCTATTGGCGCTGCTGACCTTTGGGTTGCTGGCGGGTGGGGTCGTGTTCGCGCAGGAAGGCGCGAAGAAGGACGATGGGAAGAAAGATGAGGCGCCGAAGACCGCGAAGGTGGGCGAAGCTGCGCCGGACTTCACGCTAAAGGGTTGCTGTGGCACGGAATGGAAGCTTTCCGACCATCAGGACAAGGTGGTCGTGCTCGAGTGGACCAACCAGGAGTGCCCGTGGGTGATCCGGTCGATTCCGCACGTGAAGGAGCTGGTGAAGAAATACGCCGACAAGGACGTGATCTGGATGCCGATCGAGAGCACGCGTACTCGGAAGGCCGAAGAGAATGTGAAGTACATCAAGGACAAGGAACTGCCCTTCAAGACGATCCTGATGGACAATGATGGCGCGGTCGGCCGCCGCTATGACGCCAAGGTCACGCCGCATGTGTTCGTGATCGCCAAGGGCAAGCTCGTGTACGCCGGCGCGCTGCACAACGACCAGCACGGAAACAAGGAAGCTTCCGAAGTCCGGAACTACGTGGATGACGCGATTCAGGCCGCGCTCGACGGCAAGGAAGTACCCGTGGCCGAGACGCGCCCCTGGGGTTGCACGGTCAAGTACTAGGAGTTTCCCAGACCCTCCCCTCCCTGTCAGGGCGGGGTAGGGGGGCGGGTTGAGATTCCGTTGCAGAACGCCCCTTTCCCGGCCTGTCTACCAGGGGGCAGGGTAAGTGGGGATGGTTTTGAAGTACGGTGCGACGCTGGGAGGTGGGAGTGAAGTTCTTCGCCGCTGCGAGAACAAGCGCTAACCCCGCCTTGGCATGCGTTGCTGAGCTTCCGCTGATCCGCTCTCACGACCGACGTACGCTGGGCCGGATGGCAGTCTTGCTGCTGTCCGGCCTGTTCTGTATCGGCCTTGCTGGCTGCACGGCGGGCCCGAAGTGGGACCCTCGGCCGTACCAGGAAGCACACTATCGCGCCCGTGAGCGAAGTGCGATCACGCTGGTGTATTTCCGAAGCTGGTACTCGGTGGCATGCACGCGGTTTGAGGAGCGAGTGCTGGCGGATGCGGAAGTACGCGCCGAAGCCGACCGTCTGGTGTGTGTCCAACTTGACTACGATGCCTACCTGCCATTTGCGGAGCAGTGGGGTGTCGACCTGGTTCCGGCGATCGTGCTGATCGGGCCGAGCGGCGAACTGCTCGCACGGTTGGAACCTCCGATCAGCCCGGAGGCGCTGCTTGACGCGATCCATCGCGTGCGGGACAAGGTGTACGGCACGGAGAGCAGCCCGTCCGGGTTGAAGCTGCCGCTGCCGCGTCTGCCTGGCACATAACCGACGCAATGTGGGTCGGCGCGTGCGCGGTGTCCCATGGCCATTGGACTGGATCAAATGTCGCGGTTCAGAGGCGGTCTGAGAGTTGCCTTGCTCCTGGCCGCATCCTGGATGGTGGGCGGCTGCGAAGAACGCGGCCAGTCGCCCGGCGCGAGCACGGTGCTCCGGATCTTCGGGCGCACCGGACTCGGACCGGTAGAGTTCAGCTATCCCCGGGCGTCGTTCGTTGGACTCGACGGCCTCTACTACGTGGTCGATAAGGTCGGCAGAATCCAGGTACTCACCGCCACCGGGGAGTTTGTGCGCGAGTGGACCATGCCGGAGGTGGCCGCCGGCAAGCCGACGGGCTTCGGCATGGGGCCGGACGGGCGCATCTACATCGCCGATACGCACTACGCCCGCGTCGCGATCTACGAGCCGGACGGCACGCTCGTCCGCATGATGGGCGGGCAACGCGGCCGTGGTCCGGGTCAGTTCATCATGCCGACGGATGTCGCCGTGGATGCCGACGGTTTCATCTTTGTCGGCGAGTACGGCGGCAATGACCGCATCAGTAAATTCAGCCCGGAGGGGGACTACCTCTTCAGCTTCGGGCAGCCGGGTAATGGTCCGGGCGAGTTGCAACGGCCGCAAGCGCTTGTGTTCGACCGGGAGGGGGTGCTCTGGGTGGCGGACTCGTGCAATCATCGGATCTGCAGTTTCACCCGCAGCGGCGAGTTTCTCGCCGCCTTTGGCCAGAGCGGCCGGGCACCGGGACAAATGCGTTTTCCCTATGGGCTCGACTGGCTCGCGGACGGTACACTCGTGGTGGCGGAATACGGGAACAGCCGCATTCAGCGCTTCGATCGGGCGGGACGCTCACTTGGCACCTGGGGCTCTGCCGGTCGCCGGCCGGGTGAACTGGCATACCCATGGTCCGTCAGTGTCGGGCCGCGCGACCAGCTCTTCGTGCTCGATTCCGGGAACAATCGGGTGCAGGTTCTGAAGGGTGCAAGTGGTGCCGGCTGGCAACGGCCGTAACGGCCATGGAGTTCTTGGCCGATTGCTTTGTGACTTGTGCCCGGGTGTTACCACCCGGCGGAGCGTGGTACATTGCGTGGACGCAAGGTACGCCTGAACCAGCCGTTACGAACATTGAGTGGGAAGCACAATGCTGGCGTGGTATCACTTTGAAACGCCCAGCTATCTCGCGCTGCTGGCGCTGCTGCCGCTGATCGTGGCCTTGTCCGTGCGTTCGCTCGCTGGATTGGGGCCGGTGCGGCGCTGGTTTGCCATCACGGCCCGGTGCCTCGTACTGCTTACGATGATCCTCGCCTTGGCAGGCGTGCAGCGCACGCAGCGGCTCGACAACCTCACGGTGGTTTTCCTGATTGATCGTTCACGCAGTGTGCCGGATGACTGGCAGCGCCGCGCGTTGGACTTTCTGCGGGCGGCGGGGGAATGGCGCCCGATCGACGATCGCGTCGGGGTGATTGCATTCGACGGCACGGCCGATGTGGAGCAGACGCCGATGCGGACCGTAGCGTTGCAGGCGCTCAGTCCGCCGGTCGCGCCGGATCAGAGCAACCTGGCCGGTGCGGTCCGCATGGCCCTCGCCTTGCTGCCATCGGACACCGCGGGCCGCATCATCCTCATCACCGATGGTAACGAGAACGCCGGGGACATCCTCTCGGAAGCCCAACGTCTGGCGGCCGCCGGTGTGCCGATCGATGTTGTACCGATTCTTTACGAGCACACCAACGAGATCGTCTTCGAGAGTCTCAAGGCGCCGCCTCTCGCAGCGACGGACGAAGCGGTCAACCTGCAGATCGTGGTGCAGTCGCAGCGACCGACCACTGGCCGAATTCTCCTGCGGCACAACGGGCGCGTGCTCGACCTCAACCCCGGCGACCCGACGGACGCCGGGTACCGCGTACAGCTCGATGCCGGCCGCAACCGGTTCGTGCTCAAGCAGGAACTGGTCGAGGCGGGTGCGAATCGCTTCGAGGCGGAGTTCGTCCCGGATAACCCGGCCGACGATACGATCATCGCCAACAACACGGGACAGGCCTTTACCCTTGTCTCCGGGCAGGGTCGCATCCTGATTCTGGCGCCTGCCGCCGAAGTGAATGTGGCGGGCTCATCGGCCCGCATTCTGCAACAGGCGCTGATGCGGGAACGCGTGGTTGCCGAGGTCGAGGCCGCCGGCGAACGCGTCCTCGACCAGGTGGAATTGCTCGAGTACTCGGCGGTGGTACTGGCCAACGTGCCGGCCAACGATCTGCGGGAGAGTGAGCGGCAGGTGCTCGCGACATACGTCCGCGAGCTGGGCGGCGGGCTCATCATGCTCGGTGGAGCCGGGTCCTTCGGCGCCGGTGGCTGGATGGGTTCGCCGGTGGAAGAGGTGATGCCGCTCAGTTTTGACATCAAGCACAAGCGCCAGTTCATCAAGGGCGCGCTCGTGCTGGTGATGCATGCCTGTGAGATCGAGCGTGGCAACTACATTGGCGAGCGCTGTGCAATCGAGGCCGTCAAGACCCTCAGTAGCCGCGACCTGATCGGCATCACGGCCTGGCGCTGGTTCGACGACACGCGGCATCACTGGGTGGTGCCCTTGCAGGAAGTGGGCGATCGCAGTGCGATCATCCACGCCATCCGCACCATGAGCATGGGGGATGCACCGGATCTCGATCCGATGATGCGGCCGGGTGTCGAGGCCATGATCGCGCGCCAGGATGTCGGGCCGAAGCACATGATCGTGATTTCGGACTTCGACCCGGCCCCACCGCGCGATGACCTGTTGGACCTGATGGCGAAGCACGGCATTACGTGCTCAACGATTCCCATCGGCTACGGCGGGCATTTCGTCGATGAAGCCAAGGCCCGCGAAATTGCGCAGCGCACCGGCGGACGCTGCTACCCGACGCGGGACTTCGACAAGCTGCCGCAGATCTTCGTGAAGGAATCGCGGGAGATTCGCCGCGATCTGATCCAGGAGGTCCGCTTCACGCCGCGACTGGTGGGACCCACCTCGCCGCTCACGCCCGGGCTGACCGGCACAGGGCTGCCCGACCTCAAAGGTTTCGTGCTGACGACGGCCAAGCCGCTCGCCGAGATACCGATTGTTCGCCCGGGCGATGATGGTGACGACCCGGTTCTGGCGCACTGGCAGGTCGGACTCGGCAAAACGGTGGCCTTCACCAGCGGCGAGTGGCCAAGTTGGGGCTCCGACTGGGCTGGTTGGGACATGTTCAGTAAGTTCTGGGCTCAGACGGTACGGTGGGTTTCGCGCCAATCCGACGCGGCCGCTTTCGACGTGACGACGACCGTTTACGGGGGCACCGCACGAATCCGCATCGACGCGCTTGACCAGAACGCGGATGTCATCAACTTTATGGAGGTCGCCGGAGTCGTCGTGAACCCAAGTCAGGCGGCCACACCGCTGCGCCTGACCCAAACGGGTCCGGGACGCTACGAGGCCGAGTTCGACGCCCGCGAGCGTGGTAATTTCATCGTGAACTTGTCCTACCTCATGGGGCAGGGCGAGAGTGCGGTCAGCGGCTCTCTGCGTACGGGCGTTTCGGTGGCCTACTCGCCTGAGTACAGCCAGTTGCAGGCAAATCGCCCCCTGCTCGAGGAGTTGGCACAGCGTACGCGCGGGCGGGTGCTTGACATCCAGCAGGGCGCGACGGCCTTCGACCGAACCAACCTGCCCCGGGCCGAGGCGCGCCTCGCCATGTGGGAGACGCTTTTGCGGTGGATGCTGCTGCTGTTTCTGATCGATGTGGCCATTCGTCGAATTGCAATCAATCCTGCGGAGGTAGCGCGGCGTTTACGTCGCTTCATCGCGGAAATGGCTGGGCGCGAGCGGCCTACCGCCCAGAGTGAGACAGTCTTGAGCACACTCAAGGGAACGCGGGAGCGCGTACGGGACGAGCGCGCGGCCCACGCTGTGCCGCTCGAAGCTGGGACGCCCCCCGACCGCTCGGCCCGGTATATGCCACCCGCCTCGGACCACCAGGCCACGGAGGATCTGAGTCGAGCGCTGGGGGGGGCAACCGAGCAGGATGCGCCGGTAGTAGCGCGTCCCACCGGAAAAAAACCGGCTCAGAGCGAGGGGGACTATACGTCGCGGCTGCTGAAAGCGAAGAAACGGGTCCGGGAGGACTTGGAGCAGAGAAGCGATGAAAACGCCCCTTGATGCAGGGGTGTCGGCAAGGAGTGTGGGGTCCGGCCGCGGGGCCACAGGCGGGGGTTGGAAGGGGCCGGGAGCGGACCTGACCGGGGAGTGGGAAATCGGTTATGATAAGGGGTCTGTCGAAATGAGCCGGTGGCGCGCGGCATGGCGCGGCCTGATCACCGGATTGCAACACCATTTGGCGAGGCCTCTATGGGTGCGACCGAACTGCTGGAGCTGGCGCGCAGCGGAGATTTTGGCAAGTTTGAGACCCGCTGTCTGGAATTGCTTGAGACCGGCCAGCTCGAACTACCCCAACTGGTCGTACCCTTCGAACACTGGGAGCGGCGGGGCGAAGCCCAGCGGCTGCCCACTCTTGCCCAGATGGCCGTTGAGACCGCGGGTGCCGACAGCCACCCGAAGGCCGCACTCGCGCTCATGAAGGTGGCGCTGGTGGCGTCACCCAAAAATGATGCGCTGCGGGCCCAGGCCGTTGAGCTGTACCGCGCCGTGTATGGTGCTCAGCCCGGTTTCGAACTGGTGCTGGAGGCCTCCGGCCTGACCGGTGGTCGGCCGGTCCGCATGGCGCTGAAACTGCTGGATATCTGCCTTACGCTGAAGGTGGGGGATACGCTGATCAGCCGGATGGACGATCGCGTGGTCGAGGTGACGGAGATCGATCGCGACAATGGGTTGTTCACGCTGCGTCGCGACGGGCGGACGACGACACTACCCGCGCCGGAAGTGGTTCGCGAGTACGATCGCATCGCCGCGGATGACTTCCGGGTCGTGCGGCAGTTGCATCCCGACCAGTTGCTTCAGCAGATTCAGAATGATCCGGTCGCCGTTGTGATCGGCCTGATTCACGCCCATGGCGAGATGATCGATTCGGATCAGTTGAAGGCCGACCTTGTGCCGCGGTACATCGACCCAAAGGCTTGGTCGAAGTGGTGGACCCGGGCGCGCGACCACCTCAAGCGCTCCCCGCATGTCATCATGGAAGGCCGTTCGCCGGTGCTGCTGTCGTATTCGGCGGCCGGGCGCACGCTCGAACAGGAGGTCTGGGAGGCGCTTGAGGGGCAGAATGAACCCGTCGACTGGATGACGACGATTGAGGGGTACCTGCGCGAGACCACGGCCCGCAAGGAACAGCCGGATGCCGGCCTGCTGCAGCGGTTTGTCGCGCACGTGGAGAAATACTTCACCGCGGTGGTGGAGCGTCGGCCGGCGGAGGCGCTGACGTGCGCGCTGCTGCTTGAACGGCTGGCGGAGAAAGGCGTGCCTTCGGCCGGCACGGATGAACCGCGTTCGGTCACGGTGCTTCGTAACGCCGCTGATCCCGGATTGTTGCTGCGCGGAGTGCCGCACGAAGGGTTGCGCGAGTTGGGGTTGCAGTCCCTGCAAACGACCCGTCCTGCGGACTGGCACGAGATCGCGATAGCGTGGCTGTCGACGGCACCGGCAGGTCTGCTCGACAAGCTCGCGGCGGGCATCGTTGAGGCCGGGCATGTGCCGGCGGTTCAGCGCTTCGTCGATGCGGGGCTGAGCGATCCGCCGCACCACCCCGAACTGATCTACTGGCTGTGGAAAGGCCCCAAGGTGGCGGATGCCCTGCGATTGCCGAGCGACGACGAGCTCTTCCGCCTGATTCTCGATACCCTGAGCGGCTTGGGCCGGACCGTGACGGCCGCGCCGGAGGTCGTACGTGAGTTCCGCCAACGGGCCAAGGCCGCCCTGGCGCTGCGCAGCTACGCGCGCGTCGCGGCGAGCGTGCAGCGTATGAGCCCGGAAGCAGCCATCACGGTTCGGCGGCAGCTCGACCGGCTGGAGGGCCTGGGGGAGAACACGCCGGCCAAGCTCCTCGACCTGCTGCGGGATGTGCACCCGCACCTGTGGGCGGTGAAGGCCCGCCGGGTCGAGATGTGGCAGGATCCCGATACGATCTGGACAACTTCCCAGGGGCTCCAAATGCGCCTGGCCGAGCGGGACGAGGTCCTGAACGTGAAGATGCCGGAGAACGCGCGGCGCATCGGAGAAGCGGCCCAACTCGGCGATTTGAGCGAGAACTCGGAATACAAGTTTGCGATCGAGGAGCGTGACCTGCTGCGCGCCCGGCTAGCACAGCTCAATGATGACGTGACGCGGGCCCGCACGCTGGAGCCCGATGCGGTTCCCGAAGACAGCGTCGGCATCGGCTCGCGCGTGACGTTGCGTGATACGTCCACGGGCGCCGAGCGCCGGATGACCTTCTACGGGCCCTTCGATACTGACGTCGATCGCGGCATTTTCAGCTACCAGGCCCCGGTATCCCAGCGGATCATGGGGACACGTGTCGGCGATCGGGTGCGCTTCCCGTTGGACGGCAAAGAGGTGGAGTTCGAGATCGTGCAGATCGTCAATGCGCTGCGGGAGCGGCGCGACGCTGGCATGAGCAGTCTCGCCGAACGCCGCTGAGCAGGGACGGTTACCTGTGCGGCGGCATGGCATGGGCCCCCGTCCAGAGCAGGTAGCCCGCGTACAGTCCGAGCAGCAACCAACCCTGTCGACGGGTGATCGTGCGGGCATTGGTCCATCCGACCAGGCAGAAGATCACACACGCCCCCATCATGACCGCCCCGTCAAAGTGCGCAATGGCCCGCGTAATCGGCAAGGGCGAGATCACGGCGGTCAGTCCGGTGACAAACAGCACGTTGAAGATGTTGCTGCCGACGATGTTGCCGAGGGCGATGTCGGGCTGCTGCCGCCGCGCGGCCACAATCGTGGTCGCCAATTCCGGCAGACTTGTGCCGACGGCCACAATCGTGAGCCCGATGATGTGCTCGCTCACGCCCAGCAGCCGAGCGAATCCCGTACCGCCGGTCACCAGCAACCGGGCCCCGACCACCAGGCCGATGATTCCGAGCACGACCAGAACGACGTTGAAGGAGCGCGAGCGCAACCAATGCGCGTGCGGGTTCAGCGGCGGAACTTCATGTTCACCGCCGAGACGGTAGGCCAGCACGGTATACACGATCAGGGCGAGTACGAAGACCATGCCGATCGACCGGGTCACCTCCTCGGCCAGGACCATCACCACGCCGAGGGCAAGGCAACTGACGAGCATCACCGGACCGTCCCAACGGATGATGCTGCGGGAAATCGGAATGGGCTGCAGGGCGGCGGCAACGCCGAGAATCAGCAGCAGGTTCGCGATATTGCTGCCGACCACGTTTCCGACGGCAATGTCTGCGGCCTGAGTCAATCCGGCGTAGATGGTTACGGCGGCCTCGGGGGCGGACGTGCCGAAGGCCACGACCGTCAGCCCGATCACGAGGGTCGGCACGCCGAAAGCGGCCGCGAGGCGCGCCGCGCCGCGTACCAGCGCTTCACCGCTCACTGCCAGCAGCGCCAGGCCGCCTGCTATGAGCAGAGTATCCAAGAGCCAGGTAGGCATTCCACCTCGTCGCTGCAGCGCCACGGCCGGCCCGCGCGCACTCCGCACGGGCCAATGGCTCGCGTGGCCGGGGACGGGATTGTACGCGCCCGGCGGCACCCTGGCGAAATTGCGGTCCGGGTGTCGGCCGATACAATGGGTGCCATTGGGAGTGGCTTGCCGCCTGCGGTCTGGTGGCGGCCACGGACCGAGGATTCATCTTGATGCTCGCGCTGCTGGCTGAGGCGGTCTACGTGCCGTCTCTTGTCTGGGTGTGGCCGTTCGCTGCGTTGCTGCTTGCAATCGCCCTCTTTCCATTGCTGAAGCCGACGCATCACTGGTGGGAACACAACCGCAGCAAGCTGCTGGTTTCGCTGTTGCTCGCCGCCGTGACGCTGGTGTATTACGGCCTGCGTGAGCAGGGCGTGGTTCCCCATGGGAGCCACGATGACGGCAGCGCTGCTGCCCACAGCGCACCCCACGACACTCCTGGAGGGGATCCGCCGCATCCGCCGCTGACCATGCCGGACGACACGGAAGGTCAGGTTGCGGGGGGCCCGGCTGGGGAGCATGCAGAGGCCTCACACCCGGAGTTGCCGGCGTCCCCGCACCACGCAGCGGCGCGTACGGCGCGGGGTCTGCCCACTGTGGTGGAGGTGCTGCGCGCTGCGGTGCTCGCCGAGTACGTACCTTTTCTCACGCTGCTTTTCAGTCTGTACGTGATCACTGGGGGCATCGTCGTGCGGGGTGACGTGCGCGCGACGCCACTGGCGAACACCGCAATTCTCGCAACGGGTGGCCTGCTCGCGAGTTTCATCGGCACGACGGGCGCCGCGATGGTGCTGATCCGCTTCCTGCTCAAGACCAATTCGGAGCGAGTACGGAAGGTGCATACGGTCGTCTTCTTCATCTTTATCGCCGCGAACGTGGGGGGGACGCTGTTGCCGATCGGCGATCCGCCGCTGTTTCTCGGCTACCTGCGCGGCGTCGACTTCCTCTGGACGCTGCGTCTCTGGAAGCCCTGGCTGTTCATGCTGATCGCGCTGCTGGTGATCTACTTCCTGTGGGACACCTGGGCCTACAAGCATGAATCGGAGGCCTCGCTGCGCCGTGATGCGTACCAGTACCAGCCGCTCAGCGTGGCCGGACTGATCAACATCGTATTCCTGCTCGGCGTCGTGCTGGCGGTGGCGCTGCTCGATCCGTCGAAGGATATTCCGGGCACGGAAATGCTGTTGGGTCGGCCGCTGCGGGCGTTTCCGTACCTGCGGGAAATGGTGCAACTGGCGATGGTGGGTCTCTCGCTGCTTCTGACCGCGAAGGCCCTGCGGATCGAGAACCAGTTCAACTATGTGGCCATCGGCGAGGTGGCCTGCCTGTTCATCGGGATCTTCATTACGATGCAGGTGCCGATCGAGATTCTGAATGCGCAGGGCGCCGCCCTGGGACTCACGCAACCGTGGCAGTTCTTCTGGGCCACCGGTGTGCTGAGCAGCTTCCTCGACAATGCCCCCACCTACGTCGTCTACTTTGAGACGGCTGTGGCCCTCCCGTTGGAACAGACGCTGGCCGGCCTGCCGGGTGACGCCATCGTGCATTTGCCCGGTAATCGCAACCTGCCGGAGCTGCTGTTGCAAGCCATCAGTCTCGGGGCGGTGTTCATGGGCGCCAACACGTACATCGGTAACGGTCCGAACTTCATGGTGAAGGCGATTGCGGAGCAGGCCGGCGTGAAGATGCCCAGCTTCTTCGGGTACATGCTCTTTTCGGGGCTGACCCTCATCCCCCTGTTCATTCTCCTCACGGTGCTCTTCTTCCTCTAAAGCGGCACCTCGTCTGGCGCGCTCCGCAGGTCCGCGGCCGCGCTGACGGCGTGCGCCATTCGTGGTACGCTCCCGGTATGGTTCAACGCCCCGGCGGCGTCCGTGGCCGGGAGGTCCGGCGGTAGGGCGCGAACTAGGGAAAGCTGAGGATACGCATGCCGTCACCCGGAACGGATTTCATCTTCCAGAGCGGGGGCAAAGGGGCGCCCAGGGGCGAGGTGCTCGTCGTGCCGTTGCTGGTGCAACCGCAGCCGCCGATGCAGATGGTCACGGCGCTGGACCGCTATTGCGGTGGAGCGGTGGCGGAGCTCATTGCGGTGCATGCGTTGCATGACGAAGTGGGCCACGTCGCGCACGCGACTACCGGAGCCGCGCTGCGGCGCGTACTGCTCGTCAGTCTCGGGGACGTTGCCAACCTCTCGGCCGCCGAGGTGCGCCGGGCCGCGGCCAGTGCAGCACGCTGGCTGATGGCCGAAGGCATCCGCACGGCGTCACTCTGGGTGGATGCGCTGTCGACCGCGGGATCGGAGCCGTACGCCGGTGAATGGGCGCAGGGCATGGTGCTGGCGGGCTTCCGCTTCAACTTGTACCAGGAGAGTGATGGAAAAACTCCGGACACGATCACGCTCGAAGTGCGCTCGGGCGAGGCGGGGCATGCGGCCCGAGTACTGCCGGAGATGAAGGCGGGCGTGACGCTCGCGCAAGCCGTGAACTATGCGCGGCGGCTCGCCCACGAGCCGGCCAACGTGCTGAACCCGGAGACACTTGCGGCCGAGGCCCGGAAGTTGGCTAAGCACCCGCGGATTCGTTGTACGGTTTTCCATCGCGACCAGCTCAAGCGCATGGGGATGGGGGGCCTGCTGGCCGTGGGTGCGGGGGCGCAGCCACCTCCATGCCTGATCCAGCTCGAGTATCGTGGCGCAGCGAATATCCGGGCGCGGACCGTCCTGGTGGGTAAGGCCATTACCTTTGATACCGGCGGCTACTCGATCAAGCCGGCGCAGGGACTCGAAGGGCTGAAGTTCGACAAGTGCGGCGGCACGACTGTGCTGGGCATCCTCAAGGCCGCCGCGGACCTTGGACTGAAGTGCCAGCTCGTTGGGCTCATCGCCGCGGCTGAGAATGCCATCTCCGACCGGGCCTATCGGCCGGGTGACATCCTGCGCATGATGAGTGGCAAGACCGTGGAAGTCATCAGCACCGATGCCGAGGGACGCCTGGTGCTCGCGGATGCGCTGACGTATGCGCAGGAGAAACTACGACCGACCGTGCTGATTGATCTGGCAACGCTGACGGGCGGTGTCGGCATTGCGCTGGGCAAGGCGGCGGCCGGCCTCATGAGCAACGACGATGAGCTCGCCGCCGATCTCGGCGAGGCCGGGCGCCGCACGCACGAGCGTCTCTGGCGCCTACCGCTGTGGAACGATTACCGCGAACTGATCAAGAGCAGCGAGGCGGACATCAAGAATTCCGCCGGCAAGCGTGATGCGCATGCCATCGTAGGCGGCATGTTTCTGAAGGAATTCGTGCGGCCGAGCGTCCCGTGGGCCCACCTCGATATCGCCGCGGTCTCGACGGAGGAGAACGGCCGCGGAAAGGTGGCAACGGGCTTCGGTGTGCGCCTGCTGATCGAGTACCTGCGGCGCCGCAGCGTCTAGATGGTCGCTTGGAAGGCGCGCTGCCGGCGCTGCCGAGAGGGAGCCGAGTGCGATGAAGACCGGATCGGAGATGGATCTGCCGCGCATTGAGCGGGCGGTGCGTGAAATCCTTGCAGCAGTCGGCGAGGATCCCGCGCGCGAGGGACTACGGGATACACCCGCGCGCGTCGCGCGCATGTATGCGGAGTTGTTCGCCGGCTTGCGACAATCCCCCGACGAGCATTTGCAGGCGGTCTTCGACGAAGACCACCACGAGATGGTCGTCCTGCGGGATATCGCCTTCAACAGCATGTGCGAACACCACCTCATGCCGTTCGAGGGCAAGGCCCACATTGCGTACATCCCCGGCGGCAAGGTGCTTGGCCTCTCCAAGCTGGCGCGGATCGTGGATGTTTTTGCACTGCGGCCGCAGGTGCAGGAACGGCTGACGTCGCAGATTGCGGATGTGCTGGCAGAGCGGCTCAACGTGCGGGGCTGTGCGGTGGTGCTCGAGGCCGTACATACCTGTATGACATGCCGGGGGGTGAAAAAGTCGGGTAGTGTGATGATCACATCGGCACTGCGTGGGATGATGCACACGAACGAGGCGACCCGGGCGGAGGTCCTCTCGCTGCTGCATAAGCGCTGACTGGGTCCGCCTGGTCCTGCGGTACAGGGGTGAGTAGCGCACGCCATGACCCGGAGGATGGGGCGGGGGGCCGCCTCCCCTGAGTTCATGGGTTACTTTGGCCATGTGGCCCCCGCACAAGGTCTGCGCGAAAGGGATTGGCTGGACAGTCGGAGCGGACCCACCTACCATGACAGGGTGTTCGAAGCCGATACCAATGTCGCACCGCACGGGCGCGCTTGGCGTCTTGATGTGGCGACACACCGCTGCAATCCGCCTTGCTGAACGTGCTGCACGGGGCGGTGTCATGGCTGCCCCACGCTCGAGAGTGATGCCATGGCCCAATCTTCGGCGCCGGATGCACGCACGTGGACCGTTTCGCAGCAGCCCGCTCTGCGGTCCGCCGTGTTGTACTTCGTCCTCGCCACGGTCTACATCATCGTATCGGATCAGCTTGTGACCGGTGGGCCGGCACCGCTGCAGACGCTGAAGGGGATTCTGTTTGTAGCGCTGACCGCTGTGCTCACCTACTACCTGATCGCCCGGAGTTCGAACGCGCTGGAACGTTCCCACCGCCGCGTACGTGAGAGTGAAGCGCGGCTGCGACGTATCATCGAAGCCAGCCCCAACGCAGTCATCACGCTCGATGAAGACCTGCGGATCGTGCAGTGGAGCCGTGCGGCGGAAGAGCTTTTCGGCTGGCCGGCGGCGGAAGCGCGCGGGCAGGAATTCCTGGAGCTGCTGATACCCGCCGCGGCGCGCAGCGATGCGGAGCGCCGCCTGCGTATGGCGCAGCAGGGTGAAAATGTCATGGGGACAGACTGCCAGGCGCGCACGCGCGACGATGGTCGGCGCTGGATGCGCTGGACGGTCAACCGCGTGCAGAGCCAGGAGGTCGGGGTAACCGAGTTGCTGGTGGTCGCGGAAGACGTGACCGAGCGGCGTGAACTCGGGGAGCGGCTGCGGCAATCGCAGAAGATGGAGGCGATGGGACAACTGGCCGGAGGTGTGGCGCACGATTTCAACAACATCCTGACGGCGATCATGTGCTACGCGGAGCTGCTCAAGGCCGACCTCCGCCCGGGCGTCCCGGTGACCGCGGCGGCCTGCACGGATGTGGACAACATCATGACCGCGACGGAGCGCGCGGCCCTGCTGACGCGGCAGTTGCTCGCCTTCAGTCGCCGGCAAGTCGTGCGCGCGGAAGTGCTGTCGCCCAATCGGGTGATCGAGAACCTCGCCCCCATGCTCCGACGGCTGATCCCGGAGAACGTGGCGCTGATCCAGCAACTCGCCCCGGAAATCTGGTCCGTGCGCGCCGACGCGACCCAGCTCGAGCAGATCCTGCTGAACCTTTCCATCAACGCCCGCGATGCCATGCCCGGTGGCGGCCGCCTCATCATCGAGACCCGCAACGAGACGCTGGCAGCCGCGGATGTCGTCAACCTGGCCCCGCTGCAACCCGGGATGTATGTCTGCCTGGCGATCACGGACAACGGGATCGGGATGGATGCGGCCACCAGGGACCGCATTTTTGAGCCGTTCTTCACCACCAAGGGGGCCGGGCACGGCACTGGCCTGGGACTGCCGACGGTACTCAGCATCGTCGAGCAGAGCGGGGGACAGATCTCGGTCAACAGCGAGCCGGGCAAGGGTTCGACGTTCAGGATCTACCTGCCGGCGCTGCCGAAGGACCAGCCGGTGGGTGCGGCGGGACCGGTCCCCAGCGAGGTGCTCCATGGCACGGAGACGATCGCCGTGTGCGAGGATGACGACTCGGTGCGTACCCTGACCTGTCGAGCGCTGCTGGGTCACGGTTACCACGTGATTGACGCGAAGCATGGGGAGGAGTTGTTGGCCCGTGCTGCGGCTCACCGGGGCACGATCGACCTGCTGGTGACGGATGTCGTGTTGCCGGGAATGAATGGGCGCGAGGTGGCGGAGCGGATGCGGGCGACTCGCAGGGAACTCGCGGTGCTCTATGTATCGGGCTACACCTCCGATATCCTGGCCGCCGGAGCGCTCGGTGACCACAACGCCAGGTTTCTCGAAAAGCCGTTTGTGCCCCGCGTGCTTCTCCAGAGTGTCCGGGAAATCCTCGACCGGCGGTTGGTTCAGCAACCAGCCCGATAAGCACAGCAGTCCCGATTCCCTGCATGGGCTCAAAGCCGGGTGGTTTCGTTGTGTTCAGGCGCGAGGTAATGTCGATCATTGCCATACTTCCTCTGGCGGACAGTGCAGCCGCAGTCACAACGTCCACGGAGGAGCACGATGCAGCACACATTCACGCGTTCAACCTCCGGCTGGTTGCTCCTAGCCGTCGCTGGTTTCTTGTCCACCGTGGCATGTGGGGACGTTATCTGGGTCAACCCGGCTGCCGACAAGGTCACCGGGGACCCCCTCAGTGGCGTGCTCGCCGCGCATGCCCGCTATCGGGTGGACCACAACAACTGGGACGCGCTGCTGGACCGAGATCGCACACCGGGTAACGGCAACGATCTCGGCACCCTGCACTTGGGCAACAACAGTGGCATGCATTCCACCTGGTTCAATTTCACACTGGACTACCACGTTGGCAGCGGCTTCTCGTTCGCGCTCGTCAACACCGGCACGGGTAGCCAGCAACTGGTGAACTGGAGCGGCACCCTGCCGGGCTCGTTCAACACGCTGAACCTGGAAGCGCGGGCGACCTCCACGGCGTCGGCTGGGTATGATCTCGATGTCCGCAACCTGTCCCTTACAGCAGGGGCCATTCCCATCCTGGGGAGCTTCAGTGACCTGGACGTCAGTTCGCCCGTCGGAACTGCGACCGAGTTGCGGTCGGCGCTCGTGCTGGCGGACTTTGACCTCTCTTCGGTGAATTGGACCCTGAGCGGCGCGGTGCGACCGTCCTTGTCGGCCCTCAGCGGCAACAACCCCTCGGAGCGGCTGCGGCTGTATATCGACGCCCGCGACACGGCCGCCACGGTTGTTCCAGAACCGTCCTCCGCTTGGCTGCTGTGGGGCAGCGTGTGGTTGGCCACATGGTGTCGGCGACGTTGAGATATGCCAAACGGCAACCACTCGCTGCGGCCGGTGCCTGCCAGCATGTCTGCACCCAGCCGCAAGTCTACGGCTGTTCAGGTCGCAGCATGGTTTGCAGCGCTTGCTGCCAAGCCGCCTGCTGGGCGGGGTCCACGAATTGCACCAGCAGCACGCCACAGATGGCGGCCGCCAAGGCAAGGTAGTGGCGCAGCAGCAACCGTTCGTGCAGGAAGATGGCCGCCAGAACGCAGGCCATGATGGCCGAAGTCTGGTTGAGCACCGCTGCAACGGAGGTGTAGGTGTACTTGAACCCAGCCGTCCAGAACAGAATGGAGAAGTAGGTCCCGAGCAGGGCGGCGGGTACGGCCGTACGCCAGACGCGCGTTGGGCGGAACACCCCGAGGTGTGTGCGCAGCGAGCCGGAAAGCAGCATGAAGAGGACGAGCCCCCCCAATCCGGCGGCCATGCGCAGCGTGGTGATGGGAACGAGTGGGTAGCGACGGATGAGCGGCGTGACGACCACAATCGCCCAGGCCATCGTGCCCATGGCCACGATTCCCAGCACAATGCCAAGCGCAATCTGCGTCGGGGTGCGGTCGGTGGGGGGGCGATGACGTGAGGCGACCAGAACGGCTAGTAGAATCAGCACGACGCCGGCGCCCTGCACCCACCCGAGCTGCTCCGACAACAGCACCCACGAAAAGAGCACCATGAATGGTGTGTAGGTACACTCGGCAATCGTCAGCAGTCCCACGCCCGTCAACCGCAGTGCGGCGAAGACAAGGGTGTCGGCCAGTGCAATCCCCACGATACCGCTAAGCAGCAGCAGTGCAATCTCACCATTCTGGAGTGGTTCCGGGGCACTTTCCGCAGGTCCCTGCCACACCAGCGCACCGGCGGGGGCCCAGACCAGGCCGACCGCGAGGGTGGCCGTCAGGCAGACGAGCGCGATCGCGTTCTTGAAAAGGTTGAGGGCGATGGGCTCGATATGTTCGCCGCTACGTTTGAAGAGGACCAGCGCCGTCGCCCAGGTGACGGCGGCCATCAGTGCCGATGACTGGCCGATCAGATGGTTGAACTCGGTGGCTGCGACCAGCACGCCCGGCATGCGAGGACCTCAGATTGCGATGGCGGTTGACGGTCAGGCCGCAGCCGGGTTGCGGAAGAACATCAGGGTGCGGTGCCGGCGCCGTAGGTGTGCTCGATCCACTCGCGCCGGGGTTCGAAGATCGCGATCAGGCGGGTCATCGCCGGCCGCGCGCCCGCGAAATGTCCCTGGAGCAGCGTCAATTCCTGCAGCGCTTCGTCGCGTGTCGCACCTTGCATCATGCGCCACATCGCGGCGGCCGCGCCGGAGCGGTCGGCGCCGGACTGGCAGTGCAGCAGTACCGGCCGTTCAGCGTTTTCCAGCGCGTCAAAGAGCAACAGCAGGACTTCGCGCGAGGGCATGCGGCTGGCGCTCATCGGGATATCGATCAGTGTCACGCCCGCGGCCTGCGTGGCCGCGCGCTCGCGGTCGTACCAGACTTCGCCGGGGTTGGGCCCGCGCAGGTTGATCACCGTGCGAATTTCGTACGTTCGGAAGAGGAGGTCGAAGGTCGTCGGGTCAAGCTGGGCGGAACGGTACACCGCACCGGGGCTGACGACCCGAAAGTTGTCAAAAGGCGTGAGCGGTGCGAAGTCGTCCGCCTCGCCGAGTCCGCACCCGCCCAGTGGCATGACGAGTGCCAGTGTGACCACGATGATCCCAACGCGCCATGTTTGCATCCGCAGAGCCCTCCAGCAGCGCGCTCCGCGCACTGTACGGCGGATCGTAGCCGTGCGCCTGTGTCCTGGCCAACCGCGTCCGGGTGCGTGTGCCCTGGGCCCGCAGTTGGGCAGTTCACTTGGGAGATCCGTCGCAGTTCCCCCCCCAAGACCCGGGCGAAACGTCATCCGCTGGCGCTGCCCGCTCCCCCCGGCCGATCACGCCACCGAAAGCCGATGCAAGGCCCGGAGGCGGCCCCGGCCGCGTTCGGCCAGGCACGCGGCGATGAGCTGAGAGGTAGCGACCATTTCGCAGCCCTTGGCGGAAAGCTGGCGGAGGGTCATATCCCCGGCTTCGGTGTCCTGCCAGGCGCAGGCATCCTGCACGACCGTCACCTGGCGGTGCCGCAGCAGCAACCCAAGTGCGAGCAAACGCACACATTCTTCGAGCAGAGCACCGAAGAGAACAAAACGGCGGGCGGGCACCTCGGTCAGCAGTCGGTCGAGTTTGGGATTCGTGAACGGGTCGCGATGGTCCTTCGCGAAAATTGCCTGTTGATGCTGGTTGAGCAGATCGAGCGACACGCACAGGCAATTGTCCGAATCCACCCAGACGCGATCCGGCAGGAGCGTGCAGGTCAGCTTGCGCTGACCGGGACTGCCCTGGACGCAACTGGCGCGATAGACGCCGCGCACATCATTCGGACGGCGGGCATCGACACATGAGAGCGTGGGAACATGGGCCCAGCGCGCGAACGCCATCAGCCGCTTCAAGTTGGGCGCGACACGTGCTGCATTCGCACACGTCATCGCCCCGCCCACACACAGGTAATCTCGCTGCGAGCAGACGTCTACGAAGACGTCCTGCATCTGCGCACTTCGCACGGCCTCGTCCCTCCGAGAGTGAGCTGCTGCCGCATGTCGCCGATGCCAGTGGAAATGCCGATTCGCAGCGCTAGGGTGCGCCGCTATGAATCCGCGACATGATTACGACCAGTTGGGTCCAGCAGACGTGCGAACCACTTTCCTCCTCCTCCGCGGCGGATTCTAGCCCCGCATTCCAGGAGAAAGCAACGTAAAATCCGCGCTAGCACGAGCTTACATAGTTATAGGAACCCCCTCACCGGCGGCGTGCGTCCTCCGCGTCCCCCCCGCCTCCCCTTTCCTGCGGAACTTCAATCGACGACGAGGTTATTCACCGAAACCACCACGCCAAAGGCCAACCCATCGCCAAGAAACTGGAACACCAGTGTATCACCGCAGTCGAAGTCTTCACTGCGGACGAGCACCAGGGTGGTGCGCGCTATCGCGGCCGGCTCCTCGTCGCCAAAGAAGTACTGCGCGGCCCGATCGCTGAAGATGATGCCGAGCCGATCACACGCGAAGTTGAACTCGATCGAGTCACCCGGCTCCAGGTCACCAGTCGTCAGGGTCCGCGCCGGCTGCAGGAACGAGAAAAAGCCCCGGCGTTCCGCGTCGTACCGGATGCCCGGATCCACGATCAGGTTCGTATCATTGATAACCACCACCCGTACACTGCGAGGTGTTGGTGTCGGCGTGAACGTTCCATCCCCGAATCCATCCGGCAGTGTGATCGTCAGGCCGTCGCAACCCGCCAGCCCAAGCAGCAACCCGAACAGGGCGGTCCAGCGCATCCTGCGCATCATGCTTCACCTCTTGGCATCCGAAATCTTGCTGCCACGACCAAGGGCCGCACACGCGGTCCGTGGTGAGCCGCTTGCGGGACCCGCGGTGGTGCCCAATACTCTCCGGCCGAGACGCCACCGGAACCCGTTATCTGCAGTGTACTCGGACTACCGGCGGCGCTCAATTGACAAAGACCGGCTGCGGCCGACGAGGTTGGTGCGATGTCCTTGATGATCAGCGTATCCGGAATTCGCGGATTGGTGGGCCAGTCGCTTACGCCGGCCGTGGCGCTCGAGTTTGCACAATCTTATGGAACGTTACTGGATGGCGGCCGTGTGGCACTCGCCCGCGACACCCGACCGAGCGGTCCGCTGTATGAGGCGGCTGCACTCGCCGGTCTGCTCGCAGCGGGCTGCGAGGTAACTCAGCTTGGCGTGGCGATGACCCCAACGGTCGGTCGTGCAATCCAGGACGGCCAGATGAACGGTGGGATGATCATCACCGCCAGCCACAACCCGGAAGAATGGAACGGCCTGAAGTTCCTCGATGATCTGGGCGTGGCGCCCGATCCGCAGAAAGCTCGGCAGATTGTCGAGCTGCGGGAATCCAAGCAGTTCCAGCAGATCAAGACGGGGTTTCATGCGCCACGAACCGACGACCGCGCCGGCCGCAGCCACGTCGACGCGGTGCTCGGCGCGGTGGAGGTCGAGCGGGCTGGGTTGCGGGGCCTGCGGGTCGTGCTCGACAGCATCAACGGCGCGGGGTGCGCCGACACGCCCGCACTGCTACGCTCGTTCGGGTGTGAGGTGATCCACCTCAATGGCGAGCCCACCGGTCGCTTCGCCCATCGTCCCGAACCCATCCGGGAGAACCTCGGCGACCTCTGCGCCGCTGTTCGCGAACACCGTGCCCACGTCGGCTTTGCGCAGGATCCTGATGCCGACCGTCTTGCCATCGTGGACGAACATGGCACCTACATCGGCGAAGAGTACACTCTGGCTTTGGCGGTTTGGTCGGTTCTGTCACGCCGCGTCGGCCCGGTGGCTGCCAACCTGAGCACCTCGCGCATGGTCGACGAGGTTGCGAATCGTTATGGTGCACGGGTTTTCCGCACACCGGTGGGCGAGTCGCATGTGGCCCGTGCGATGCTCGCGAATGTGTGCATCATCGGTGGCGAGGGCAACGGCGGTGTGATCGATCCCCGGATCTGTTACGTGCGGGACAGTTTGTCCGCGATGAGTCTGGTGCTGCAACTGCTGGCGGCCACCGGCAAGTCGCTCAGCGGGCTCGTGGCGGAACTGCCGCAGTATGCCTCGATCAAGCAGAAGCTCGATCTGCCCGATCGCAGCCAGGCGGAGCCGGCGATCACGGCCGTCACCAGGGCCTTTTCTGACCGCCGGCCCAACACGTCGGACGGCGTCCGAGTGGATTTCGAAGCTGGCTGGATTCACCTGCGGGCTTCGAATACGGAGCCGCTCCTTCGGATCATCGTCGAGGGCCGAACCCCAGCCGACGCAGACAAGCTGCTTACGGAAGTCCGCGTGGCCGCCGGATTGCAGCCGATTTGAATTCGATGTGCGGTTGCACCCCGACGGCGGTGATCGTCGATAGGTTGCAGGTGGCCCCGCTGGAGGGGGCTATGTAGCCGCTGGGCGGCGCCGATAAAATCAAAGTTATCGCCGCGAGAATGCCCCTCGCGGAAGGTGAGCATATGAAACACGTGCGTAGCTTCGTCATCGTACCCTCCCTGCCCGAAGTGCTCGAGCCACTGCGGCAGCTCGCCTACAACCTGTGGTGGACATGGAATCCGGCCGCGACCGACCTCTTTCGCCGACTGGATGTGGATCTTTGGCGGCAAGTTGGACACAACCCGGTTGCCCTGCTTTGGCGGGTAAGCCAGGAGCGTTTGCAACAGGCGGCCCGCGACGATGCGTACATTGCGCAGGTCTGCCGGGTCATGGACAGTTTTTACGTTTACATGAACAGTCGCACCTGGTTCCAGGAGCATCATGGCAGTGTGGGTGACGCAACCGTCGCGTACTTCTCGGCCGAGTTCGGGCTGCATGAGAGCATGCCGATCTACTCCGGCGGACTGGGTGTGCTGGCGGGCGACCATTTGAAGTCGGCGTCGGATTTGGGGTTGCCGCTCGTGGGCGTGGGATTGGCCTATCGTCAGGGCTATTTTACGCAGCAGTTGACCGAAGACGGCTGGCAGCTCGAGAGCTACCCGGCCCACGATTTTCACCAGTGGTGTGCGACCCCGGTGCAAGCCGGGCCGGATGAGCAACTCAAGATTGGTGTGCATTACGGGATGCAGGAGATCCGGGCGGCCGTCTGGCGGGTGCAGGTGGGTCGTGTCACTCTCTTCCTGCTCGATGCGGACCTGCCGGAGAACCCGCCGGAATTCCGCGCTGTCACCGCCCGGCTGTACGGCGGCGACAGTCTGATGCGCATTCGGCAGGAGATTCTGCTCGGCATCTGTGGCCTGCGTGCCCTGCACGCCATGGGAATCGAGCCGACGGCCTGTCACATGAACGAGGGGCACGCGGCGTTTCTCGCACTGGAGCGGGTTCGGCTCACGATGGAGCGTTATGGCGTCACGTACCGCGAGGCGCGCGAGGCCGTGCTCGGCGGCAATCTCTTCACGACGCATACACCGGTGCCGGCGGGCATCGACCGCTTCGATCCCAAGCTTGTGGAGCAGCACCTGGCGTGGATGCCGCAGACTCTCGGTGTGAGCATGCGTGAGATGCTCGCCCTGGGGCGTGAGCACGAGGACCGCCTGGACGAGGAATTCTGCATGCCGTTGCTGGCGCTGCGCCTCTCCTACCGCAGCAACGGCGTCAGCAAGCTGCATGCGGACGTGGCACGCGGGATGTGGCGTGGCTACTGGCCGGGCATCCCGCAGGAAGAAGTGCCCATCATCCACATCACGAACGGCATTCACACGCGCACCTGGACCAGCCCGGCGATGACCGATCTGTTCGATCAGTACCTCACCCCCGGCTGGGCTGAGGCGGACGAACGTGATCCCATCTGGCAGCGGGTGGACGAGATCCCCGACGCTGAGCTCTGGCGCGTGCACGAGCGCCGCCGGGAGTGGATGATTGCGGCCTTGCGCCGCCGACTCCGCGACCAGTACAAGGGCCGCGGCGCGCCCCCTGCCGAGATCAAGGCCGCCGAAGAGGTGCTGGATCCCGAGGCCCTGACGATCGGCTTCGCCCGCCGGTTTGCGCCGTACAAGCGCGCCACGCTGCTCTTCCGTAACATGGAGCGTCTCCGCGCGCTGCTCGACAACCGCAGTTGTCCCGTGCAGTTTGTCTTCGCGGGCAAGGCCCATCCCAATGATGGTGCCGGCAAGGAGCTCATCAAGCAGATCGCCCTGGTATGCAACCGCCCGGAGCTGCGCCGCCGCCTCGTCTTCATCGAGAACTATGACATGTCACTGGCCCGCGTGCTGGTGCAGGGCGTTGACGTCTGGCTCAATAACCCGCTCCGCCTGCACGAAGCGAGCGGCACCAGCGGGATGAAAGTTCCTGCCAATGGTGGTCTCAACCTGTCTTGTCTCGACGGCTGGTGGCCCGAGGCGTACAACGGCCGGAATGGCTGGGCGATCGGCGACGGCCGCGTGTACGAGGATCTGGGCTACCAGGATCACGTCGAGGCGGAGTCGCTCTACAACCTGCTCGAGCGCGAACTGATCCCCCTCTTTTACGAACGCACGATGGACGATGTGCCGCGCAAGTGGATCTCGCGCATGAAGGAGTCCATCAAGACCATCGTTCCGCAGTACAGCACCTACCGCATGGTGCGCGAATACGCTGAAAAGATGTATCTGCCCTCGATCAAGCGGATGCAGCAACTGGCGGCCAATGACTTCGCGGTGGCGAAGAACCTCGCGGCCTGGAAGGATCAGCTCCGCCGGCACTGGCACGAGGTCCGCGTCGGCGAGGTGATCGCCGATACCCACCAGGTCCTCAAGGTCGGCGATGCGCTCGAACTGCAGGCCCATGTGCATCTCGGCCCGATCCGGCCGGAGGATGTGCATGTCGAGGTGTACCACGGGGCGCTGACCTCGGACGGCGACATTCACCACGGTGTCGCGGTTGGACTCGCCTTCTCCCACTCGGGTACGAATGGCGACCACTGGTTCAAGGGGGCTTTGCCGTGTGCCCGTAGCGGCCGCAACGGCTACGCGATCCGGGTCGTACCCAACCACCCCCAACTCGGGGATCGGTACGATCAGGGACTGGTCGTTTGGGGTTGAGGGTTCGCCCGGACGCGGTGTACGCGGGCGTTCGAACGCGGTGCGGCGGGCGCGCGGCTGAAGCGGATGTCCGGATTTTGCTGTAGCCAGAGCCCCAGGATCAGCAGCAGCCACAGGGGGGCGGACTTGTTGCGCCCGGCGGCGTGTTGCCCGTAGAGATCGCGCAGCACCGCCGGCTCAAACCAGGTGTGCAGCGGAGAGTCGGTGCCTAACAGCAGTGCGCGGAGCACTTCGGCGCCACGCGTACCCGGGCGCAGCCAGCGCGCCTGGGGGATGCAGAAGCCCTGCTTGCGACGGTGGACGAACTCGGTGGGGAACTCCCGCCAGAGTGTCTGCTTCAGCAGGTACTTTCCGACCGGTCCGGTCGGCGCGGATCGCAGACGAAGCTTCGCCGGTAGGGTGGCCGCCAACTCCACGATCTGCCGGTCGAGCAAGGGCGGACGCACTTCCAACCCATGGAACATGCTGGCCACATCCACCTTCGTCAGAATGCACTGTGGCAGGTAGGTCTGAAAGTCGAGTTGCTGCGCGTAAGCAAGAGCGTCGTGCCGGGGGGCCCGTGCGTGCGCGCTGTGGAATCCCACGCTGGGTACCTGGACGAGGAATCGCCAATCCGGCCGCCACAGACTTTGCCGCAGCGATTCGCCGCACCAGTACTGCAGCCGTTCCCACTCGCGTCCATCCCCCACGCCGCGGTTCACCCAACGACGGACGCCGGCCCACAGGAGGGTTGCCAGCGCTGCGCGTGTCCGCGTGTAGCGCAGACGCCGCAGGTAGGGTCGCAAATCCGGCCGACACCAGTACTGGTAGCTGCGATAGCCGCCGAAGGCCTCATCGCCGCCGTCGCCTGAGAAAACCATGGGCACGTGCCGACGCGCAAGCCGGGCCACGGCCCAAGTCGGAATCGCGGAACTGTCCCCGAACGGCTCGCCGTAGTGCTGCACCAGTTCCGGCAGGGACTCCCAGAAGTCATCCCGCACCGTCTCGTGGACCAGTTCGAAGCCGCACGCCTCTGCGACTTCCCGGGCGTAGGGTAGTTCGGAGAATTCCTCTTCTTCGAACCCGATCGTGAAGCCCTGCAACCCGGGCCCGTGCTGGCGGCTGAGGGCGAGTGCCACAAGCGTCGAGTCGATCCCCCCTGACAGCAACACCCCAAAAGGCACGTCAGCGACAAGCTGGGCCGTGACCGTTTCGGCCAGCGCTGCATCAAAGCGCTCCAGCCACTCGGCCTCGCTGACCCCGCGTGTCGGCGAGAAATCGGGTTCCCAGTAGCGCACCGGAGCGCTCACCTGCCCGTCAAAGCTCACCGCCAGCCGGTGTCCCGGCGGCAGCTTCCAGACATCCTCAAAGATCGTCGCCGGCGCGGGGATGTACTGGAAACGCAGGAACATCTCCACCGCATCGAGCCGTCCGTGCGGCGGGGGTGCATCGACAGCGCGCAGCGCCGACAGTTCCGACCCGAAGGCGAAGTAGTCCGTGCCGCGCCGGTAGTAGAGCGGCTTGATGCCGACCGGATCGCGCGCCAGCAGCAGACGCCGCCGCGGGAAGTCCACCAGTCCGAATGCGAACATCCCGCGGAGCCGCTCGACGCAGGCGTCACCCCATTCTTCGTACGCGTGGAGGATCACCTCCGTGTCGCTGGTTGTACGAAAGGTGTGGCCACGCTCGCGCAAGATCTGCGTGAGCTCACGATAGTTGTAGATCTCGCCGTTGAAGGTGATCTGGACCTGACCATCTTCATTGCCCATGGGTTGGCAACCGGTGGCCAGGTCGATGATGGACAAGCGCCGGTGCCCCAGGGCGATCGGACCGCGCAGGAGCGTCCCGGCCCCATCCGGCCCGCGGTGCGCGAGGGCCGCCGTCATCCGTTCAATCTCGTCCGGGGCGGGCCGTGCGCCCTGCCACCTGACGATCCCGGCGATCCCGCACATGCGCGCCTCCGTGGGTTCGGTATCGGGTGATTGCGGCCGGTTGCTGGAGATGAGGTGGCGCCGTCGTCGCCGCTTCCCCGAAGAGCTTTCGCAGGTGCGGAAACCACGGCACACCCCCGATAAGACTTCCAGGGGCGCCGCGCGCTGCGGTGCCCGCCGTCTGCCACGCAATGGAGTTACCGGTGCCGATTTCGACCCTCCCGCTGCAAGCGGCGTGCTGGACCACGCGTAACTTCCACCGCCTTCCCGGGCGCTGGCGCCTGGTGCGTTGGGTCCAAGAGCATGCCGTTGATTTCTCTGACCTGCCACCGCGCACGATCCGTTTTGCGGGGGACCTGCGTCTGCGCGTTGATCCGCGCGACGAGAACGGCCGCTTTGTCTATCTCCACGGTTTTGACCCGCGCGAGCGCATCTCGCGGCAGTTCGTACGGCTCCTCCGCCCCGGCGATCACGTGGTCGATGTCGGCGCGAATATCGGCTACTTTACCTTTGCCGCCGCGCATCTGGTCGGCCCGGACGGCCGTGTCACGGCCTTCGAGGCATCACCGTACATGCTGCCGGCGCTGCGCGCGAACGCCGCGCTGAACGGGTCGGCACCGGTCGAGATCCACGGGGTCGCAGTCAGCGACGAACACGGTGAGGCGGAATTTCATGCGGCACCCCCGACGCATACCGGGTTGTCCTCGCTGCGCAAGATCGCAGACGCCTCCGGAACCTATCGCGTCCCGACCCTGCCGCTGGATGCCTTGCTGGATCGGCTGCCGCCGGTCCGCCTGGTGAAGCTGGATGTCGAGGGCGCGGAGGTGCGCGTGCTGCGCGGCATGCGCAGACTTGTGGAGCGCGATCGACCATTCATCGTGAGCGAGATGAACGACCAGTACCTGCGGGAACTGGGCGCCAGTGCCGCCGAGTTGTTTGCGCTCCTACAGGAAGCCGGCTACACACTGCAGCGGATCGGCCCGCGCGGAATGCTCACACCCACTGCGGAGCCACCGCTGGAAAACTGCAACCTGTTGGCCGTACCTCCCACCGAAAGTGCCGGAGCCCGCGCATGAAGGGACGCATCAGCGTCATCATTCCCACGTACAATCGCGCCGCGCTGCTACCGCGGGCACTGGACAGCGTGCTACAGCAGACCCAGGCCGACCTGTGCGACATCTTCGTAGTCGACGACGGCAGCACAGATGACACGCCCCAGGTGCTCGCGGCTTATGGTTCGCGGGTGACCTGTCTCCGGCAGCGCAACCGGGGTGCGGGTGCCGCCCGTAACGCCGCCATTCGAGCATGTCACCACGAATTCGTGGCCTTCCTCGATTCCGATGACCGCTGGCTACCCGAGAAGGTCGAATCACAACTCGATGCCCTGGCGCGTTTCCCCGAGGCCGGTTTCGTCGCCGGCGAAGCCCGGGGCGTGCGGCCGGATGGCACGATCGTGCCACGCGATTGGGTGGGCCTGCGGCGCGATGTGCCGCTCGATCTCGGACCGCTTCTGTTTGAACGCAACCCATTCGCGACCCCCGCGATGTTCGTACGCCGCGCCCTGCTCGCGCGGACGGGCCTGTTCCGCACCTGCCTGCGCTGGGCGCAGGATTATGATCTGTGGCTGCGGATGGCCTGCCGGGCGCCGGGTATCCTGCAAGGCCGACTCGTTGCGGAGTACGCACTCGGGGCCCAGGAAAGTCTGTCCAGTTCGTCGGGGGCCCAGCTCAGCGCCGCGTTGCGTGCGTTGCGCTTTGCGCGGGCCGAATTGCGGCATCGTCCGGATTGCCGCCCGGCCTGGCGACGCGGGCTGGTCCGCTACCTCAACGTGCTCCGCGATCGCGCCTTTCGTGAGCACCGTTTCGCGGCCGCAGCCCGCTATGCCCTCGAGTCGATCGTGGCGGCGCCGCGCGGACGGGCGCGCTGGGAGTGGGGACGCTTGCTCGATGCGGGGCTGCGGGCGCTCTTTGCATCTTCACCCCGAGGGCTTGTGCCATGAGCGCAGCTCCCTGCAGTGCCGGTCGAGTGGCCGTGGTCATTCCGACGTTCAACCGCGCCGGGTTACTGCCGCGCGCCGTGGACAGCGCGCTGGCACAGACCGCGGTAGCTCAGTGTGACATCATCGTCGTGGATGATGGCAGCTCGGATGACACACCCAAGGTCGCGGCCCGCTACGGCGATCGCATCCGCTATGTGCGCCAGGCCAACGCCGGTCTGGCCGCGGCGCGCAATGCGGGCATCGCCGCGACGACCAGCGAATTCATCGCCTTTCTCGACGACGACGACCTGCTCATGCCCGATTCGGTCGAGCGGCGACTTGTGGCCTTCGCGCGCTGGCCGATGGCTGTGATCATCGCTGGCCGCGCGTTGGATCGCACGTCGGAGGGCGAATTGCGGCCGCGTCCGCTGGCGGGGGTTCCGCTCGAGGCACCGTTTGACTTTGTCCCACACCTGATGGAAGACAACTTCGTATGCGTACCGACGGTGATGATCCGTCGGGCGGCAGTCGAACGCGTGGGGCCGTTTCGCCATGGCCTGCGAAGGGCGGAGGACTATGAAATGTGGGGGCGTGTGGCCACTTGCGGGCCCGGCGTTATCCTCGACGCTGTACTGGCCGAGTACACGATCGGAACGCATGAACGGCTCTCGTGCGACTTGGTTGCAATGATGGACGCCAAGCTGCACGCCCATCACCTGCTACGCGTTTCCATGACAACACCACCCCACTGCATGGCCTGGCACCGCGGGCTGGTACGACGGCTCGCGACGGCACGTGACCTGCATTACCGCTCCGGGAGCTTTTCCACGGCGGCGGGCTACGGGGTACAAGTGCTCTGGCACGCCCCCGGGCGCCCCGCCTGGGAATGGGGACGCACAGCCGCAGCGTTCGGGCAAGCAGCAATTGCGGCTCTGACTGGGAGCGGCTCATCCGCGAGAACCAAGGGATGACCGACCGCATCCGCACAGTCCAGATTCAGCTCGCAGCGCCCGCCGACGCTCCGGGTGGCGGGCCGCGCCATGCGCGTAACCTCGCGCGCGGCTTCGCTGAACTCGGGATTCGTACGACCGTGTTGTGTACAGGCGTTGCGGCCGCGTCTGGCCCTGCGTGCTATGCTGCATGGCATGTCTGCCGTGTGCGGCCGCGGCGCCTGCTCTGGCGACTTGGACAGGTCGGTGCGCTCGGAGACTGGTGCGGTGCCGTGCGCCGCTGCACCTCTGATGTGGATGCTGTTGTCGCTTTGTCGCCCGCTCCTGCACTTGCGACCGCTTGGACCCGCCCCCGCCTGCCGCTGGTCTATGCTCCGGCCGTTCTTGATCGTGTCGAGCATCCACACCGGTGGCCAACCCTTTACCAGTGGCTCGAGTGTCGCGCGCTGCACGCCGCCGATGCGGTCCTTGTGCGCAGTACCGCCGTGCGGGAGGTCGTCGTGCGGCTCTATGGTCGGCAGCGTGGTCCCTTCGGCATCGCCTTGCCCGGCATCGATCCCTGCCACGCGCTGGGTGCGGTCCGGACCCGCGCGCAACTCGGCGTTCCGGTCGGGGCGAAACTGCTCATTACTGTGGGTCTGGTGAATGAGAACAAGGGGCAGCACCTGATCGCCCAAGCGCTGGCGCGGCATGCCGGCCCGGATTGGTGGTGGGCGATCATCGGTGAGGGACCCGGCGGGCGGGCGATTCGCGCTGCGCTCCGAGATGGGGGCATGGCCGACCGAACCCTGTTTGTCGGCGTGGACCGCGTGGCGGATTGGTACGCGGCCGCGGATGTGCTCGTGGCCGCGAGTCGGCACGAAACTTTTGGCCAGGCCATCGCGGAGGCGCTCTGTGCGGGTTTACCGGTGGTGGTTCCGAAAAATGAGCCAGGCGCGGTCCTGAGTCCGTTGGCCGAACATGTCGAGGACTTCGCGCTGGGTGGAACGTACCGCCGCGGTGACCGGGAGGGCATGGGGCAGGCGCTCTGGGCGGTACTCGGGAACAGCGCTGTAAGGGCCCGCCTGGGCGAGAACGCCGCCGGGTTCGCCG
The DNA here is from genome assembly GCA_016716475.1 of Phycisphaerales bacterium. Taxonomy (NCBI): domain Bacteria; kingdom Pseudomonadati; phylum Planctomycetota; class Phycisphaerae; order Phycisphaerales; species Phycisphaerales bacterium. Next base: position 1,450,291 of record JADJWG010000002.1, on the reverse strand, counting down.
GCGCGGAACTTCACCTGGGCGCGGTACGCGGAGTGTGCGCTGCGCCTCCTGACGACACGTTCCGATGCGGTGTATCCGATCGAATCGGCGGGGGCGCTGCGAAGCCATACGCGCACAAGTGTACTCACCCGTGGAGGTCGTGTCCCGTGTTCCACGACTCCGTGACCCGGAAGCGGCCGCATGCGCGGGACACGCGCCGTTTGACTCGGGAGAGCACGATCGGACCATTTGAACAGTTCCCGGCGCAACGGGGGACAGGGGGGGTGCAGTACCGGGCGCACACGACTGTGCTAGAATCCGCACAACTATGCGGGGCTGGTGGAGAGGCGGCAAGCGCTTGATGACGTACGCGCGGGCGAGGTTGTGGCTCGGAATCAGCACTGTAGGAACGTTCGTCGTGCTCGCGTCTGCGGCGCTCGCAGGTGGCTGGCCCCAGGCACTACTCCCAAATGAACCAACCGGGTTTGTCAGGGAGTGGCTGCGCCTGCTGACTGTGCTTGGTGCGTACGTGATTGTGAGTCTGCCCTTTGACCTGCTGGGGGGGGTAGTCCTGCCGCACCGTTTCGGTCGCACAACGCCCCCGCTGTTTACGTACCTGCTTCGTTGGGTACGCGGGGTGGCCGTACAGGTGGCAGTGATGTCGCTCGCCGGGGTTGTGTTGATCTGGGCGGCTCGGACATACGACATCGAGGGTGCTGCGCTCACGGCCGCGGCGTTGATGGCGGTTATCGCGGGCTTCCAGCGGCAACTCGCGCAACTTGTCGGCGGACAGGCCGTCACTCGGGAGGGGCACGACGTGCTGGAGGCCGCACTCCGCGGCGAGCGGCTTGAGGGCCTCCGCATTCGTGTATTGACGCATCGGGACGAGGGCTTCGTTGGTGGGATCACCGGTCTTCCCGGGTGGGAGACCGTCGTCGTGCCCGTGCGTTGGTTGCGAGAGCTGTCGCCGACGGAGCTTCGTGCCCAGCTTGTCCGGCGTGCCGGCGTGCTTCAGACCGGCAGCCGCACGCGCGGCCTGCTGATCGCGATCGCTTGGAATGCCGCGGGTGTCGTGGTCAGTGGGCTGGTGACTGGGGCGGATGCGGTCACGGCCGCCTCACTGGTTACCCTGATGTGCGGATTTGTGCTGTGGTCATTTCTCGGGCTGCTGATCCTGCCTTCGCTGTGCCGTTCAGCAGTCATCGAGGCGGATCGCTTTGCGAAGGAGCATGTCGCCCATCCGGAAGGCGTGGCGGCCGTGATCCAGACGCTCGATCGCTGGCAAGAGGACGAGCCCGCGCGACCGGCATGGATTGAAGCGATCTTTCACCCCGTGCCAGCCGTCCAGCGGCGACTGGCAACGCTAACCCAGACCCGGACGATGGCCACCACCAGCGCTGTCAGCCCACCTTTCGCCGATGGTTCGTTCGGTGCGTGGCATGCGGCCCGCATGGCGCTGCCCTTGTCTTGGGTATGCGGCGGCCTGCTCAGTCGCGCCGTGCACTGCAACGCGGGTCGCCCGGACCTCTGGGTGCTGCTGCCGGGGGATTGAGAACGTGCACACGGTGTTCAAAGTGCGAGGAAACGCTCGGCTGCCGCGCACCCGCTGAGATACGCCCCTTCGACGCGCGGCCCGCCGCACCAGTCGCCGGCGGCCGCCAGGCAACGGTCCTCATCGAACAGGCAGGGTTCGGGTGTGGTCGTCGTGGGTTGTGCGAATCGCCAGCGGTGCGCGCGCAGGAGTCGTGGCGCGGACATCGGGGTGGCAACTTCGCGCGGCAGGGCAGCGTGCAGGGCCTCGCATAACAAGGTGGCGACGGCATCCGGTTTGTCGTCGACGTGTTCCCGCGACCAGGCGGGTGTCGCGTGCAGCACCCAGCAGTCGCCACTCGGCCGGCCTGGTTTGTCGCTGTCGCGTGCCATCCAGGCGAGGGGCGAACCATGCACAAAGGCGCCCTCGAAGGGGATTTCGAGCGGTTGGTCCCACGCGACGAGCACCGCCCAGCAGGGGGTATACGAGACGGTGGCCGCCGATTCCGCGAGGTGCGGGGCGGCTGCGAGTAGTGCTGCGGCTTGGGGTGCGGGGGCCGAGACGAGGACCCCGTCAAACGGTCCCAGCAGATTTTCGGTCATGGTGCGCAGCAGGTAGCGTTGCTTTTCCGGGATGATCGCTGCGATGTGCACGCCGCAGTGAACCTGCAAACCCACGGCAAGCTGCTGTGCAAGGGCGCTCATCCCGGGCACCCCGACGTAGCGCAGTAGCGTGCTGGTGGTGGGCGTCATCTGGCCATCGGCCAGCGCGACGATGCGGGCCTCCCACGGTGCCGCGGCCGCGGCCGAACGCCAGGATTCGACACAGGCCGCGAACGCGGCGCTGCGCACAGTGATATACTGCGCGCCGTGGTCGAACTGTGAGCCGTCGGGTGTTCGCCGGGTGGCGCAGCGCCCGCCGACACCCCGGCCCTTGTCGAACACCTCCACCGACCAACCTTGTTGGTGAAGCAGCCGTGCGGCTGCGAGGCCTGCGATTCCGGCGCCGATGACACCGATGGGCCTGCTGTCGGCCCGCCGTTTGTCGATAGTTGCCTTACTGTGTTGTGGAGTCACGCCAGCACTCCAGCCACGCGGGCTTACCGCTTCTTGTGTTCGATACACCCATCGTAGGGTCGCGGGTGCTTGGTGCCAGATGGCTCAGCATTTTCAGCGGCCTTAGTGCGTGGATATACTCGCAGAACGCGGTGACAACACAGTCCGCGATTGGAGGGCGGTGTGCCTGGTTACGAACTGCTGCGAGAACTCTTCCGTTACAACGACTGGGGACGCGATCGGCTCTTTGCGCCGGCCGCCCAGCTCTCGGCTGCCGAGCTCGATCGTCCGTTCGATGTCGGTCCGGGATCCTTGCGCGCGACGTTGAGCCACCTCTACGATGCCGAATGGATCTGGCTGGAGCGCTGGTGCGGGCGGTCGCCAGGGGCCTTCGAGGAGGGTACGGTCCGGCGCGACATGCGGCCGTTATGGGATACGTATCGCGACCTGGCGGCGCGGCGTGATGAATTGCTGGCAGGAGTGGGTGAGGCGGGCTTGCTGCGACCGGTGGTGTATCAACGGCTGGACGGCACGCGGTTCGAACGTCCGCTGGGAGTACTGATGCTGCACGTCTGCAATCACGGTGTGCACCACCGCGCGCAGGCGTTGCACATGCTGCGGTGCGCGGGCGGGGAAGTGCCGCAGCCCGGGCTGGATTACTTGTATTGGAAGCTCGAGGCTGGCCACCCGGTCGTACCGGAGCTTCCTGCGCTGCGCACTTACTTTGAATACGGCCAATGGGCGACCGAGCAGGTGCTGGCCGCTGCAGCCGCTTTACCGTCTTCGGCGTTGGATGTCCGCTGGCCGATCGGGCTGGGCACGCTGCGCGCGACGCTGCTGCATCTGCGCTTCGCGGAGCAGTGGTGGGTCAACAACTGGACGCTGGGACCGGAGGAGCCGTATCCCGATTTACCGGCCGATACGCCGTTCGCAGTGCTGATCGAGGCCATGCGCGCCACGTGGGCGGCGTGCGGGGCACATCTGGGTGGCCTTGGGCCGGAAGATCTGCTGCGGCCGGTGGCGGCGCGCGTCGCGCCGGAGGTGTTGAAGACGTTCCCCCTGGGGGTGAGTGCCATCCAGCTCTGTACGCACGGCACGCACCACCGAGCGCAGGCGGTGAACATCCTGCGACGGAGCGGCGCGAAACCCCCGGCGCTCGATGGGGTGACCTGGTGGACGGCGACCCGTGGCTGACGCTGGGCCGGAGGGCGCGGAGTTGAGCATGGCGGACGGCTTCGAACTTTTTGACCACACAGCCGATCTTGGTGTGCGCGTCTGGGCGGCGACCCCGGCGGGGTTGTTGCGGCCGGCCCTGGCGGGGTTGTACGCGGCATTGGGTGAGGTGGTGCCGGGGGAGCAGGGGCCACGGGTCGAGTTGAGCTATGGTGGCGGGGAGGCGGCACTGCTGCTGCGGGACTTCCTCGCGGATGCGCTGCTACGCTTGGAAACCGAGGCGTGCGTGCTGACGGATGTTGAGGTTGTACAGTTCGACGGGGCGGACTTGCGGGTTTCCGTTGTGCAGCGGCCGCTCGATCGTGAGCTTAGCGTGCTGCTGCGGGAGGTGAAGGCCGTGACGTACCACGAACTGGAGCTATGGATCGCGCCCGCGCAGTGCGAGTTTCGTTATATTGTGGACATCTGAGCGGTGCGTTGAGGAGCAGCGGCGGGTGGCGGTGACGACGATCGGCCGGGCGCGCTGCCGGAGCCTTGGCCCCATACCGATTCCTGTCGGGCTGCGCCAGGTCGCATGAACCACGCCTCTGGAACGGTTCTACCTCGCTCGCATGCCCCGATTTGAGAGCGATCGGCAGAAGGGTTACGATCGGGAGGGACGCGCCACTATGGCTGGCGCGCGGGTGCGGAGCCAAAGCGCGAAGTGCGAGCAGTGCATGGCTGAACGACAGGAAATCCCACTGGAACGCGTCGATGCGTGCCGTTGGCGCATTCCGAAGAGCTACAAACCGTGGATGCGCGTCGACGGGCTGATCTACGCGAATGAGGATCTCATCGCATCGATCCGGGACGACAAGGCCCCGGACCAGGTCGCGAACGTCGCCTGCCTGCCGGGGATCGTGCGCTACTCGCTCGCGATGCCGGACATCCACTGGGGGTACGGTTTCTGCATCGGGGGTGTAGCCGCGACCGATCCGGCCGCCGGGGGCGTGATCAGTCCGGGCGGCGTGGGCTACGACATCAATTGCGGCGTGCGGCTGATGCGGACGGACCTGACGCGGACGGAGGTGGAGCCGCAGATCCACGAACTGGTGAAGCGGCTGTTCGAGGCGATCCCGACCGGGCCGGGGCACGGCGGGGAAGTGAAGTTCGAGCCTAAGCAACTGCGGCGGCTGATGTCGCAGGGTTCGCGCTACGTCATCGACGAAGGTTTCGGCTGGGATGACGACCTGGAGACGACCGAGGCCCGTGGCCGACTGCCGGACGCCGATCCGTCGCTGGTGAGGGAAAGCGCCCCTGAAGCGCGGCCGGGACCAGTGCGGCACGCTGGGGGGTGGAAATCACTTCCTGGAAGTGCAGGTGGTGGAGGAGATTCACGACGAGGCGGCGGCCGCGGCATTCGGGCTGCACACGGGGCAAGTGGTGGTGATGATCCACTCGGGGTCGCGCGGGCTGGGGTACCAGGTGTGCGAGGATGCGCTGCGCGACCTGCGGCACGTACCGGTGAAGTACGGGATCGAACTGCCGGACAAGCAACTGGTGTGCGCCCCGGTGGAGTCGTCCGAAGGGCAGAAATACCTCGGGGCGATGCGGTCGGCCGCGAACTTCGCCTGGGCGAACCGGCAGATCATGATGCACCTGGCGCGGCGCGTGTTCAGCAAGGTCTTTGGTCAGCGGCCGGAGAAGCTTGGTTTGCGCCTGGTGTACGACGTGGCGCACAACATCGCGAAGATGGAGGAGTACGAGGTGGGCGGTCGGATGCGTGAGCTGTGCGTCCACCGGAAGGGGGCGACGCGGGCGTTTCCCGCCGGCCACCCGGAAGTGCCGAAGGCGTATCGGGAGGTTGGGCAGCCCGTACTGGTGCCGGGTGACATGGGGCGAAGCAGTTGGGTGCTGGTGGGGCGGCCGGGGGCGATGGAGGAGACGTTCGGGAGTTGCTGTCATGGGGCCGGGCGGATGATGTCGCGCTCGGCCGCGGTGCGGGCGGCGCAGGGCCGGCGGATCGACGAGGAGTTGCTGGCGCGGGGGGTGGTGGCGAAGGCGCGCGGCTGGACGGGGCTGGCCGAGGAGCAGCCGGACGCGTACAAGGACGTGAGCCAGGTGGCGGCCGCAGTGCACGCGGCGGGTCTGGCGGCGAAAGTGGCGCGGCTGCGGCCGATCGGGGTGATCAAGGGGTAGAGCGCGGCGAAGTGTGGCGACATCCGGGAGGTAGTCCTGCGGCAGTCGGTAGTTGCACTGCCGGGGGGTGGGGGCGACTCGAAAGCCGCTCCTCCGTCGGCCGCCGTGATCCCATGCGCAACGCCGCTTTATACACGCGATCCGCACCGCATAAATCAGGACAACCTAACCCCCCGCCCTGCTTGCAGGGAGGGGTTTGGGGAGGGTTCTTCCGTATGGCCCGATCCTATCGAATCGACCCGGAACTTACAGCACGTGCCCGATGTCTTCGACGCGCAGCACCGTTTCCGGAGCGCCTGTTATGGAACCGCCTGCGCGCCAAACAAGTCGGAGGGTTGAAGTTCCGCCGACAGCATCCGATCGGCCGGTATATTGCAGACTTTTACTGCGCCGCCGCTGGGCTCGTGATTGAATTGGACGGAATGAGTCACGATGATCGTGAAGAGTACGACGCGGAGCGGACGCGCTTTATTGAGTCGCAGGGCCTGCGCGTCGTTCGATTCACTGACGATGACGTCATTCAGAACGTGGAGGGAGTCGTCTCTCGCATTGCCTGCGAGTGCGGGCTCGAGACCTAGCCGGACGAACCCTCCCCCAACCCCTCCCTGCAAGGGAGGGGAGGTTCTCGGAATTCCCTGATCGGCATTCTCCCAGCGCACCAGCCTTCCCTTGGCACGGATGCGCGCGGGCGGGTAAATTAGGAGGTACTTATCCGCTGCGTGCCCCCGGCGCGGCCGTGGGGCAGTGCAGTGGCACGTCGACCCGGTGTGCAGGAGACCGCGATGGGTGCACGGACCATCATCACGATGCCCGGTGACGGAATTGGCAAAGTCGTTCTGCCGGAGGCGCTGCGCGTGCTGCGGGCGGCCGGCTTCGAGGCCCGGACGATCGCTGCGGAGATCGGGTGGGACTGCTGGGTGCGGGAGGGCAACGCGCTGCCGGAGCGGACCGTGCAGCTCCTCGCCGAGCACAAGCTCGGGCTGTTCGGGGCCATCACCTCGAAGCCCAAGGAGCAGGCGGCGGCGGAGCTCGCGCCGGCGCTGCGCGACCGCGGACTCGTGTACTTCAGCCCGATCGTGTCGCTGCGCCAGCACTTCAACCTGGATGTGTGCATCCGACCGTGCCGCTCGTACGCGGGTAATCCACTGAACTTCATCCGCCGCCGCCCGGACGGGGGGTTCGAGGAGCCGGCGGTGAATGTGGCGGTATTCCGGCAGAACACGGAGGGGTTGTACGCCGGGGTGGAGTGGACGAACCCGCCGGCCGAAGTGCGGAAAGCGCTGGAGACACACAAGAAGATGGCGGCGTTCCGCGCCGTACCGGGGGAGGACCTGGCGATTTCGCTGCGGATCATCACGCGGAACGCAACCCACCGCATCATGCGGGCGGCCTTCGAATACGCGCGGCGCTTCGGGTTCCGTTCGGTGACCGTGTGCGAGAAGCCGAACGTGCTGCGCGAGACCAGTGGGCTGTTCATGGCCGAAGCCCGGCGCGTGGCTGCCGACTTCGCCGGGATCGCGCTGTGGGACACGAACATTGACGCGCAGATGATGTGGCTCACCAAGAACCCCGAGGACTACGGGGTCGTCGTGTGCAGCAACATGTTCGGCGACATCGTGTCGGACGCGTTCGCGGGACTGGTCGGGGGGTTGGGATTTGCGTGCAGCGCGAACATCGGTGACGAGGTGGCCGTGTTCGAGCCGACCCACGGGTCGGCCCCGAAGTACGCGGAGCTCGATCCGCCGATCGTAAACCCGATCGCGATGATCCTGTCGGCCTGCATGCTGCTCGATCACATCGGCGAGGTGGACCGCGCGGAACGCATCCGGACGGCCATTGCGACGGTGGTGGCCGAGGGACGTGTGCGAACCTACGACATGCTGCGACTCACCGGCGGGCCGAAGGTGATCTCGCAAGGCGCGGCCACGACCACGCAGATGACGGATGCGATCATCGCGCGGTTGTAGCACGCGGTGATCCGTTGCAGCAACCACGCCGTGGCGTCGGCCCCTCGTGATCGACACCGCCAGGCGCGCGACTTCGTCGCGGACCGCAGAGGAATCCAACCATGTCCCAGACGCTGATCGAAAAGATCGCCCAGCGCTACGCGGTCGGCCAGCCCCCCGGACACCGCGTCCGAGCCGGGGATTTCCTGTCCATACAGCCGGCGCACTGCATGACACACGACAATACGGCCGCCGTGATTCCCAAGTTCCGATCGATGGGCGCGACGCGCATTGCGAATCCCCGCCAGCCGGTTTTCTGCCTGGATCACGACATCCAGAACACCGCGCCGGAGAACCTTGCGACGTACGCCACGATCGAGGCGTTCGCGCGCGAACAGGGCATCGACTTCTACCCGGCTGGCCGCGGCATCGGCCACCAGGTGCTGATCGAAGAGGGCTACGTGCTGCCCGGCACGCTGGTCGTGGCTTCCGATTCGCATGCGAACATGTACGGCGCCATCGGTGCGCTCGGTACGCCCATCGTCCGGACCGACGCGGCCGCGATCTGGGCCACCGGGCGGACGTGGTGGCAGGTGCCCGAGATTGTGCAGGTGTACCTGGAAGGGCGACTCGGCCCCGGCGTGACCGGCAAGGATGTCATCATCACGCTGATCGGACTCTATTGCCGCGACGAGGTGCTCAACGCGTGCATCGAGTTCGCGGGTCCGGGGGTCGCAGCACTGGCGATGGAGGAGCGGATGACCATCGCCAATATGACCACCGAGTGGGGTGCGCTGGCCGGGGTGTTTCCGTGCGACGAGGTCACATTGGCCTACCTGCGCACGCGGGTCCAGGTATTGGAGCAGCGCAGCCCGCGCCCACAGCGCCTCGCGCCGCAGGTGCTGACTGAGCTGGCGGCCACACCCCTGTGTGCCGATCCCGATGCGCACTATGCGAAGGTGCTCGCGCTCGATCTGGCGCTGGTGCGGCCGCGCGTCGCCGGCCCGAATGAGGTCAAGTCAACACGCAGCGTGGCGGAGCTCGCGGCAGAGCGCATCCGGGTAGACAAGGCGTTCCTGATGAGTTGTGTGAACGGCCGGACCGACGACTTCGCGGCCGCCGCGGCGGAGCTGCGTGGTCGGCAGGTGGCGCCGCACGTCCAGTTGTTCGTGGCTGCGGCTTCGAGCGAGGTTGAGCAGGAGGCCCGGCGGCGCGGGGACTGGCAGGTGCTGGCTGAGGCCGGGGCGAAGTTTCTCCCGGCCGGGTGCGGGGCCTGCATCGGCCTCGGAGCGGGGGTGCTGACGGATGGTGAGGTGGGCATCTCCGCGACCAACCGGAACTTCGACGGCCGCATGGGCTCGCGCAAAAGCCAGGTGTACCTGGCGAGTCCGGCCGTGGTGGCGGCGTCGGCAGCAGCAGGGTACATCGCCGCACCGCAGTGGGCGGGAAACAGCGTATCGACCAGCGACGAGCTCACGCCCCGCATCTGTAGCGTGCCGCGGCCGGCCCAGCCGGCGCAGCGTGTAGAATTGCTGGCGGGCTTTCCGGGGGTGATCCGGGGCGAATTGCTGTGGGTGCCCAAAGACAACCTCAACACGGACGGCATCTACGGCAAGGAGTTCACCTACAAGACACTGCCACCGGAGGAGATGGCCGCGGTGGTCATGCGCAACTACGACCCGGAGTTCCAGGAACTAGCGCAGGCCGGCGACCTGCTGGTGGGCGGATACAACTTCGGCTGTGGTTCGTCGCGCGAACAGGGGGCAACCGCCCTGAAATTTCGCGGCATCGGCCTGGTGCTGGCGGGTTCGTTCTCACAGACGTTCAGCCGGAACGCGTTCAACAACGGCTTCATTTGTCTGGAGTGTCCGGCGCTCGTCGATTCACTCCGCCAGGCGTTCGGTGTCCGGAACGAGCGCACCCTCCGCACGGGCTGGCAGGCGACGGTCGATTTCGGGGCCTCCGCAGTGAGTGTCGTGACGGCCGCCGGCGCGCAGGTGTTTCGCTACCCACCGTTGGGGATCGTGGCCCAGGAGCTGATCGTGGCGGGTGGATTTGAGGCCGTGTTGCGGCGGACCCTTTCCTAGGTCCGCCCGCTCCGCGAGCCCGGCCAGCCCTACACGTCCGCCACCGCACATCCCCCTGGGCAGACGGGCGGATCATTCGGGTTAATCCCGTGGGGAGGAGTCGTTCGTGCCGCTTTCCGAGGTTGGCGGCGGGGGGAGATCGAGCGTGCCGCCACGCTCCGCTACGAGACCGGCGTATCGTTCGAAGTAGGTGCGCAGCGCGGCATGGTACTGCCGCGGAATCGACTGCCGCTCGATCGCATCGAGGCCGACGCGGACGTCAGAGGCCGCGGCGCCCAGGACTTCGGCGCGGGCTTCGCCGGCGACTTGCGGGCCGTCAAAGAGCAATTGGCCAATGACGGTGCCGCTGTCAAAGCGGGTCTGGGCCTTGGTGGGGTCAGCGCGGTAGGGGACGGTTTCCTTGCCGATGCGCTCACCATAGCCAAGCCCTTCGTTCGGACCTTGCTCACCGATGGAACCCATCTCCGCATCGGAGGGCCGCTGCAGAGGGTTACGCCCCTGCTCCCCCTGTGAGATGCGGTTGCGCATTTGATCCAGGTCGGAGAGCTGGGCGGAGAGCTCGTTCATGAGTTGTTCGGACAGTTCGAGGTCAGAAAGCATACCCATGGCCTGACCAAGGGCATTGCCGCCTTGTTGCGCAGCGTTCTGGCCGGACTCGCCGCCGCCCTGGCACTGCTGGCAGGCCTGCGAGGCCTGGGAGAGCTGCTGGGCGAGCTGCTGAAGCTGTTTCTGGGCCTGCTGGTTCTGTTGGATCTTCTTCGCAATCTGCTGGAGTTGTTCCGCGCTGAGCTTGTCGCCGAGTTGCTGCTGCAGGGCCTTCTCCAGTTCCTTGGGGTCGGCTTTCGCGGCCTCTTCGAGCAGCTTCTGGGCTTCCTCGGCCGAGAGGCCGGCGCGGTTCTCAAGCTCCTTCTGCAGGTGCAGGGCCGTATCCATGTTCTCGAGTCGGCGGGCCAACTCCTCAAGCTGCTGAGCGAGCTGATCGAGGCGCTGCTGGGCCGCGGGATCCTCGGCGTTCTTCGCGGCCTCCTGCATTTCTTCCTTCATCCGCTCGAGCTCATTGCGGGCTTGCTGCAGATCGCCGGCGGCGAGGGCCTGTTCGAGTTCGCTTTTCTTCTGCTGCGAAGACCCCGCCGTGTTGAGCTGCGCCAGCATGCGCTTCAGGTCGTTGGCGGGATTGTCGCGGGCCTGGGCGAGTTCCTGTTCGAGCTTGGCGCCGATTTCGTCAATCTTCTTGACCGCTTCACGACGGACATCCTCTGGCGTCTGGCCGGGGTGATCGGGCAACTCCAGCGGCTCGATCTGGTTCACGAGATCCCTGAGATGGGGGTTCTCCTCGGCCCGTTCCTGCATCCGGCCGAGTTGTTCGGTGAGCAGGTTGCTGATGGATTCGCGCTCCTGTCGCACAAGGGTGGCGTCGGTCTGCTCGGCTGCGGCGGCCTGTTGGCCGAAAAGATCGAAGGCGGGCAGGAACTGTGCCAGGATGAGACCGGCGACGAGCACCGCCGCGGACCACGGCCAGAGCGGCGGAGGCACGCGCCGAATGTGCGCGGGCACGCTCAGCTTGGCAGCGGTGCGCTCGGCGTCGGCGACAGCCGCCCGGGCGAAGTCGTCCGCAGAGCGCAACCGCAACAACTCGAAGGCCGTACTGAGACGCTCCTTCGTCCCTGCAGCGCGGTCGAGTGTGAGCGCGGCTACAAGCGGGGCCGGCCTCTGTGCCACGGTCCAGAAGACCGCGATCAGCATCGCCAGCACAGGCGTGATCCAGGCACCATGCCAAAGGATCAGATCGCTGCCCAGCAGGCGCACGACAAGGATGGCCGTACACCAGGCCCCCCCGGAGAGCAGGACAGTGACCGCGAGACGCTCAAAGAAGAGATTGCCCGTGAGGCGCTTTTGCGCTGTCCGAACCTGTTGCTCCAGCCGCGACATGGCTTCACCTTCATGAATGGCGGGGCCGGGTACTCCGGCACCGACCACCATCATGGTAGATCGGCAGGCGCGCGGACTCAATTCGAACAGGCGCCTCCGGGATCGGTCATACAGTTCTTTACGTCAGACGAGCGCACGACTCGCACGCGTTCCACCGCAGGGGGCCGCCAATCTCAGGTGGCGTGACGCGCCGCCGGCAGCATTGGCAGCAGCGTGCGGCGGCGGCGGGAATCGACCGGACGGTAATACTGGTCGCGCTGCTGGGGGGTCCAGCCCGAGTCGGTGATGACGCGCCGGATTTCGGCCTCGTCCAGCCGAAAGGTGGTACCGGCGGCCGACACGACGTTCTCTTCCATCATCACCGAGCCCATGTCGTTTGCGCCATAGAAGAGCGCGAGCTGGCCGACCTTGGGCCCCATCGTGACCCAGCTCGACTGCATGTTGGGGATGTTGTCGAGGTAAAGCCGCGATAACGCGAGCATCCGCAGATAGTCATGGGCGTCGGCGAGGAAAAGTCGCTGGCCGTCGGGTTCACCGACGTAGTCTTGCGGTGGGCGCTTCCAGCGGCCGAGGGGAGTGTTCTCAGGTTGGAAGGTCCAGAGAATGAAGGCCGTGAACCCCCCGGTCTCGTCCTGCAGGTCGCGCAGTCGCCGGAGATGTTCGATGCGCTCGGGGATGGTTTCAATGTGGCCGAACATCATCGTGCAACTGGTCTGCATGCCGACAAGGTGTGCCGCGCGCATGACGGCCAGCCATTCATCAGCGAGCGATTTGCCCTGTCCGATGGTCGCACGGACCCGGTCAACGAGAATCTCCCCGCCACCGCCCGGGATCGTCGCGAGGCCGGCGTCCTGAAGGCGGAGGAGAACATCGCGCAGCGGCATCTGATAAATGCGATGGAAAGCCCAGATCTCCGGTGGGCTGAAGGCGTGAATGTGAATGGTCGGGTAGTTCGTCCGGATGAACCGCAGCAGGTCGAGGTACCAGGAGAACGGCAGGCCGTGGCCGGAGGCGTGCGTCTTGTCCGGTACGAGCCCGCCTTGCATCAGGATCTGCGTGCCGCCGATGTCGAGCAGTTCTTCGATCTTCCGCCCGATCTCCTCGAAGCTGAGGATGTAGGCCTCGTCGTGGCCGGGTTTGCGGTAGAAGTTGCAGAAGATGCACTTCGCCGTGCAGACGTTGGAGTAGTTGATATTCCGGTCCACGACGTAGGTGCGGTAGGGCTCGGGGTGGAGTTCCGCGCAGCGCGCAAAGGCCCGGCGGCCGAGTTCGTGGATCGAGAGTTCGCGGTACATCGCGAGGGCGTCAGCATCGCTGAGCCGGGTGGCGGAGGGGGCGGTGCGGGGCAGGGGACTCGTACTTCCGGCGCTCATGGGAAGCAGGCCTCCGTTGTGAGTTCACCACCGGCCGCCCACGCCACCTGGGCATCAGCGGGAACAAGGTCCGCCGCGGCGGCGAGGGCTGCGAAGTGCTCCATCCCGGCCCGGTAGCGCGCGGTAAGACGGTAACGCAGACAACGCCCGAGGTAGCGTTCAGCGAGTGCCACGGGCCACCCGGCCCGGGCGCCGTCGTTGGCGGCAATTTCGGTGATCTGACTGACACCGCGGTCACGGGCCGCGGAGAGCCGCTCGGCCAACTCGGCCAGTGCATCCGCAGGCGTGAGCGCGGGCCGCGCAGCCCACAATGCAAAGACGAAAGGAAGCCCGGTGTGTTGGCGCCAGGCGCCCCCAAGGTCAACCTCAAAAGCGAAGCTGCCGCGCTTGGGGTCGACCACCTTGTCGCCGATCAGCAGGATGGACGGGTATTCGGCTGCCGCGCCAGAGGTGGCGTCAAACCGGCGGATCTGGAGCGCCCGGCCGTAGAGTTCACGCCACAAGACGCGGGCGAGGACGACAGACGTGTGGGAATCATTGTCTACCCACAGGGTGTCGATGCGGTCGGGTGGTTGCTGGGAGAAAATCCGCACGGTCATCGTCTCACCGTCGCAGGCGATACCGGCATCGGAAACCGCCTGGTAGGCCCCCCCGCTGCGCAGCACATCAACGACCGGGACTAGGGCGACGTCGACCGCGGCCGTGTCGAGCCATTGAGGCAAGGCCGCCGGAACGGCGTACCGAAGTTGGACGTCACGCTGGGCGGCGAGACCGGCAATCAGTGGACGCGAGTTGAGGAAGGAAACCACACCGAGTCGAAACACGCCGTGTACGCTCCCAGGAGGGCGGCAAGGGCCGCGGTCTGTCCGCGGCGCAACATCCAAGTATAATGACGCCGTGTGACGGGACCTACAACGTGGTCAATCTCTTCTGAACTTTCAAATGGAATGTCGCGCTGGTGCTAAGGTTGCGCGGTCGTGGTGCGGTCGTGGGGCCGGTGCACCCGCATTCGCAGGGCCCCTGTGAAAATGAGGGAGCTTGAGATGCTGTCCACTCAGCGATGCTTTCGCAAACGGTTCTGCTGGCTTGCGGTTGCTCTCGTGGTGGCGGTGCCACCGTGGACCGGAGCAACGGACCCGGCCCGCTGGTTGCCAGAGGACACGGCCATTTACTTCGGCTGGCACTTCCGCCCCTTGGAGGATGCCGCCAAGGCCGCGGCCGAGCGGCGCTTGCAGGAGGCCATGCTGAGGATCGTGGGTTCGTCCATGCCGGGATCGGAAGAATTGCAGTGGATCGCGCCCGTGCTCGGTGCGGCGAATGCGCTCCGCTACGCGCCGACGGCGGTAGGGCTGATCAACGTCGAAAAAGCGAACGGTACTCCCGACGTGCAGTTCGCACTGGTGACCACGGCCGAAGCCGGTGCGAAATTCACCGCCGCACTGGAGCGCGTACCGTTCTTGCAAAACGCCTCGACGGTCACGGTGCGTGGCACGCCCATGCGCAATGCGACGGCCGCGGACACGTTTCCATTCACTTGGGGGGTTCACAAGGAGTGGTTCGTATTCGCGTCGGGTGTAGGAACGGCCGAGCGCGTCCTCGCGTGTCTCGACGGAGAGGGGCGTACCTTGGCGGACCAGGCGGCGCTGGTGACGACGCGGCGCAAGGTTCAGCCGAATCACGAAGGGGAATTCTTCGACGCATTCATACATGTGGACCGGGTGCGGACGCGTGTCCTCGAGTTGTGGACGCAGGAAGAAGGTGTAGTCCCGCCGGAGGTAACGCGCTGGCTGGAGGAGCTCGGCTTGACGCAGTTCAAGGCGAAGTACGCACACTATCGCAAGGTGGGCGGGCGGCCGGAACTGCGGGCGTTCGCCCACGTCGATACGAGTGGACCGCGGAAGGGGTTGTGGCAGTTGTGGGCGCAGGAGCCACTGACGCCGGCGGACTTGCAGCTCATCCCGAAGGACGCCTATTGGGCCTACGCGGGCAACCTGGACCTGGAAGCATTATGGGAAGAAGTGGAGCGGATCATGAACGCAGCGGCGCCGGAGGCGCTGCCGCCGACGCGCGGAGCGCTCGCGATGGCGTCGACCATGCTCGGGTTCTCGCTCACGACGGACTTTCTGCCGGCCCTGGGAGACACGTGGATTCTGGTGGATGCGCCGGCGCACGGTGGTTTACTCGGGACGGGTGTGACGCTGATCGTGGAGCTGCGCGATGCGGAACGGATGCGCGAGATGCTGAAGTCGGTGGTACAGCTCGTCCGGGCCGGAACCTTTGACGAAGATGCGTTCGAGCTCAAGCATCTGGAGCTGCGTGACGGCGACCGCATCATCGACTACCTGCTGTTGGCGGGCGTGCCGTCACCGGTAGCCCCGGCGTGGACAGTTGTCGCAGATCGCCTGATCTTCGCGCTGCATCCGCAGACTGTGGCGGCGGCGGCGCGGCAGGTCGATCCCGCGACACGGTCAGGGAGTCTGCTGGAGCACCCCGAGTGGCAGTTGGCGGCGCCACGGCTGCCCGCGCAGCAAACCGGACTGTTGTACGTGAACTCACAGTCACTGGTGCGTCTGCTTTACCCGTTGGTGACCTGGGGGTATACGCTCGGTGTGTCGATGGCTGGGCGGGCGGGTGCCGAGCTCGACTTGGCGCTGTGGCCGGTGCTAGCGGAGGCGTTTCCGGATCTGACAAACCTGGTGCTGGTGACGGCAGAGGATGCGGACGGCGTCTTGGTGGTGGGTTCGGGGGCGGGAACAGAGGTCCTCGCCGGATTGAGCGTGGGGCTGGGTACCGGGATGGGTGTGGCCATTCCGTCGTTGACGCGCGCGCGAGAGAGTGCCAAGCAGGTTGCGTCAGCGACGAATCTGCGTCAGATCGGGCTCGCGTACATGGTCTTTGCCAACGAGCGCGACGGTGTCACCCCGGCATCGCTCGAGGAGCTGGTGGAAAAGGGCTACATCACTTCGAGCACACTGAAGTCGCCGCGCGACCCGAGCGGTGGGCCAATGGGTTACGTGCTCGTGCCGGGCGTCGACTTGCGCGGCGATTCGCAGACCGTGCTCGGGTATGAGAAGGTGTTCGGCAACGAGGGCACATGGGTGCTTTTCGTCGATGGCCATGTCAGTTGGATGGCCTTGCCGGACTTTGCGGCCGCGGTGCGTGACACGTATCTCCGACTCGGACGCGGGCAGGATTTTCCCACTGAATTGCAGGTGTATCTGCCACCACCGCCGTCACGTCCTGCGCCGCGCGGCGAGGGCATGTAGCCCGCCTGATTTGCTGCGGAATCTGAATGCGCAAGACGCTGATGGTCCGTCGGTCGCGGCGACGATGATGGAGCGTTGTCGCAAGGTCGGAACGCGGCGCGGATTTCGCGGCGATTCGTCCATGGGCTGCTAAGAATCAGGAAACCACCAACCACGGAGGTGTGCCATGCCGAAAGTTGGAGTGCTGCTGGCGGGGTGCGGCGTGTACGACGGAGCGGAGATTCAGGAGGCGGTCCTCACGCTCCACGCACTTGATGTGCTAAAGGCCGAAGTGGTGTGTTGTGCGCCGAATGTGGACGCGCCCGAGATCGACCATCTCACGGGTGAACCGACCGGGGCCCGGCGGAACGTCCTGCGTGAGGCCGCCCGCATCGCCCGTGGGAAGATTCGGGATGTCGCCACAGTGCAGGCGTCGGAACTTGACGCTTTGATCCTGCCCGGCGGTTTCGGTGCCGCGAAGAACCTGAGCAACTTCGCGCTGGCAGGCGCCGAGTGCCAGGTGCAGCCCGATGTCGAGCGCCTGGTCGTCGACTGCCTCAAGGCGCGAAAGCCGATCGGCGCCATCTGCATCGCGCCGGCGACGCTCGCCCGGATCGCGGCCAACCACAAGGTGCAGGCCAAGGTAACGATCGGACACGACGCGGGTACAGCCGCCGCGATCGTCGCGATGGGCTGTTTCCACGAGAACCAGCCGGTGACGGGGATCACGATTGATTCCGATCACCGCATCGTCAGTACGCCGGCGTACATGCTCGGTCCGGGTCCGGCCGCGGTGGGCGAGGGCATCCGCAAGCTGGTGGAGCAGGTGCTCGCGATGGTGTGACCATCGACAGGCGCGGCAGAGACAAGCTGGGCGGCCGCCCGCGCAGCGCTGCGACAGCAACTGCGCAGTGGGCGGCCGCCGAGCTGCGCGACGCGGGAGTTGGCAAGCAAAAAAAGCTAGTATTGCGGGGATTTCTGCGGGGGAAAAGCGCACCACAACGGAGATAAAAAAAGAGATGGAAGGTCTAGCCGTGGCGCGCCTGAAACCTTCCATCTGCGATTGCGACTCCCGCAGGAGTCGACTTTTTGCGATCGTTTGCGGCGGCGAATCATCGACTGCACCGCACGCACGATTATCTTGCGCGAACCCGCCGCACTTGTGCAAGAGTTTTCCGCGAAAATCTTTTCGCGCGCCGCGCGGATTCGACCTGCGCTCAGGCGGTCGTGGTTGCGGTCCGCGCCTCATCGTCGAGGTGGGTCGGATCGACCGGCGACAGGCGCGGCACCAGCATCGGCACGCGGCGCCGGTACTCGGCGTACGTACGGCCATGGTGCCGGACAAGATCGCGCTCTTCAAACTGGATCGCGACCAGGATGTACGCGGTGGTGAGCAGAGCGAAGAGCAGGTGTGCCGCGGTCATCGTCGGTGTCATCCAGAAGGCAAGCAGCCAGCCGATGTACATGGGGTGCCGAACATAACGATAAGGTCCGGGCATCGTGAATTTCAGAGGGCGGTATGCGCGGCCACGCAGATACAACCAGACCTGTCGCAGTCCGAACAGGTCGAAGTGATTGATGAGAAAGGTGCTGATGAGCACCACGAGCCATCCCGCCCCGAAGAGCGTGTACAGAATGACGCGCCCGGTCGGGTGCTGCACGTCCCAGAGCACGCCGCCGAGCGGTCGCCACTGCGTGAAGAGCAGCAGGAGCGCGAGACTGCTGAGCAGGGTGTAGGTACTGCGCTCGACGGGCTCGGGAATCCAGCGGGTCCACCAGCGCTTGAAGGCAGGTCGCGCCATGATGCTGTGCTGGAGCGCAAAAATTGCCAACAGGCCGGCGTTGATGAGCAGACCGAGCCAGAGCGGGGCCGCCGGTCCAACGTCGATGGACCGCGGCACCCAGAGGTTGCCGACGAAGCCGATCGCATAGAGGAAGGTTCCGAAGAACACGAGATAGCAGAAAACCCCGTAGACAAAAGCGGCGATACGGTGCATGTCTGGTCTCCAGTGGGTAATAGCTGCTGCCGTACGGCGGGTCGCGGCACAGGTTCCGCGGTTAGCCCCGATTCAGTCGACGGCCGGTGTATGGTTGGCTGCTGCAATGGGGTGCGCAAGCAACCGGTGTCGTATCAGGTTGTGTGTGTTGGCCGATGAAAAAAAGCGGCCCCGTTGTGGCGACCCTTCGGCGGTCGGCACAGACTCGTGCAACTGTTCCAGGAGAGAAACAGTAGCAGGGTGGGGCACGCTCAGGATTTCTGCAGGATTTTTCGAGCGACGTGTCCCGTGCCCGGTTTCGAGCTGGTTGTGAAGTGCGTACCTGCGCACGTGCCGCGCTCCGGCCGACGATTACGCCGTGCGCGGCCGGGAGACCTTGCGGGTCGGGGACAACCGCCGGCCAGGGGCTTCGGGTGTTGGCGGGTTACTCGACTTCTAGGTTCAGTAGATAGTTGTCCAGCTCAGCTCGCAGGCGGACCTCGGTGTCGCGCGCCGTCGCGATGGTCGCGGTGAGTTCGGCCAGCTTGGCATCCACTTCATCGAAATTGCGGAGCTGCCGCTGGTAAGCATCGGTGGAGCGGTCCAGCGTTTCGAGACTCCGGAGGATGCGGGCGTGGGCGGCCTCCGCTTCGGTGCGGGTCTGCGTGAGCCGCTGCACCTCTTCGCTGGCCCTGTCGCGCGCAGCACGCAGTACGATCACCCGCTCGAGTGCTTCACGGAGGCGCGGCGACGTCACGGTGCTGCTTTGGAAGAAGAGAATCGTGTCGTTATCGATGTTGCTTAGATAGACCGTATTCTCGGCGGTACGCTCCTGACGCACGACTTGCGTCATCGTCCCGTCGGCCGGGATGTCGAGCTTGAAGCGCAGGACGTCGCGGGTCCGCTCATAGGGCTCCTTGGGCTCGACCAACTCCCATTCGGTTCGGTTGGGGTGCTCCAGCACGAGCGTGCGGGGGCGCTCCCCGCGGTTGCGGGCGGTGTACTTGCGGGTCGCGGCATAGCGCAGCGTCCGAATCAGCGTGCCCTTGGCGATCCGCAGCGAGACAAGCTGCTCGGGGACGGGCTGGTCCTCCACGGCCACCTCGGTGCCGAGGTCAAGTGCGTAGGCGATCAAACGCGTTTCGTTCGGCTTGAGGTCGGGCAGCTTCGCATCGCCGGCGTAAGTGTTGCCGTCAAAGACCGTAACCGGTCCCTGCATCAGGTGCAGAGCAGAGGTGTTCTTCATCTCGAGCCCGTTGAGGGGGTGCTTGGGATGTACCCCCTGATTAAAGATGCTGACCTTGTGGCCCTCGATCCGCTCCTGCGCGATCGAGAGCATGGCCGCGTGTTGCCGTGGGATCGTGACCGGCGTTGCAATGTGGTATGCGAAGAGTTCGCCCGCGGCCGCGGCCTCGGCGACGCTCGGGGTCGCGAGGCCACTCATGGCGACGTCCCAGGGAATTCCTTCGAACTCCATTGAGCTATTTGTGCTGTTGTAACCGAGCCCGCCCCCACCAGGACCGGCGTCGAATGCGTGGGTTCCTTGCTCCCGAGGTGCGGCTGCGGGCGGGGGGGCGGGACGACGAGCAGCAATGCGCGCCCGGCTTTCAAGCGCGGCACCTTCCTTGACCGCGAGACCGGCCAGGTCACCCTCAAAGGTCGGGGGCCGGAGCGATGCGTACAGTTCAAGCTGCTCGATTGGCCGCGGGACGTAGAGCGGGGTGTAGAGATCCATGCGGAAGGAGATCGGCCGGCCGGAGATGAGCGAAAGGCGGACGTCGTTCCAATCCTCTTCGGTGGCGTTCTCGACCGTGGCCCAGCCCTGAAGAAGTGGGGCTTCGTCGTCGGAGAGCACTAGCCGGTAACTGGTCTTCCAGATTGGCGCTTCGAGCAGGTAGGCCACGTGGACACGGCGTTCGCCGGTGCCGTCGAAGTGCACCCGGACGGTCTTGCGGTCGGCGTCACGTGCGCCGGCCAGCGTGGCGAGGGCGCGACGCAGCTCATCGCTGATCCGCGCGCTGAGGAGCTGCACACCGCCCAGCGTGTGGAGGTCGAGTTGCTGGAGGCCATTCTCGGTAAGCAGTGTGAGGCGTTCGACGGTCTGTACGGCGTCGCCGTCGGGTGTGCGACTCTGGACGGTCTCGACGCCGACGATGGTGCCCCGCAGCGCACGGGCGCCAGTAATCTCGACGGGCTCACCTCGAAGCTGGTCGAGCAATTGGCCGAGGGTGGGCTTGCCAGTGAGATCGACGGCGAAACTGCGCAGGGTGCGCTCAATCGGGTCTTGTGAGGCGTACCCGATGGTGCCGACGGTGCCGCCGTCACGGTCGAGCACCAGCATGGACTTGAGGATGTCGTTGATCTGCGCGGTACGGAAGTTCAGGTCGGCGACGGCGTTGCCATGCACGGTCGCCCCGCGCTCGAAGTAGCCGACGCCACTGGAAAAGAGTGCGATGCGGCGCACGTCCAGAGCGGCCTGTTGCGGCTCGGTCCCCTGGGCCGCGGCGGGCGGCGAGGTTTGTCCGGTGACCGCAGCCGTCAGGATACTCGTAACGTACAGGCAGACCAGCCGGGTTCCCAAACGCTTTGCACCGCGCATTGTTGTTCCTCCACCCATGAGATCCCACGGCGCACGGTCCCCCGGCCACCGTCGTCGAAATTGTACACGGAAGCGGTGGCGGGGGTGCGGGTGCGGGGAGTGTGCCAGCGGGTTGTTGCGCCCGGGTTCTGCCGCGGCACCGGAATCGTGCGCGCTCTGCCAACCGGGACAGTACCCCCTCGGTCGTCGCAGGGGGCCTGCTTGGTGCACGCCAACAGCCAGGGTGAACCGCGGCCCCGGATGGCCACCCCCGGAGCCATTCCCTGTCCGGGAATCACACCGCAGGTTGGGAATAGGAAGAAATCCGAAGAAATTTTGGTTGTTGGGGCCGTCATTTCACGTTTACACTGATAGATAGGACCGAAGGCCAATTCGAAGATGAACTACTGATGAAGGAGGCGACAATGCCAACCGCATTTCGCGCTGTGCTGGCTGGATGGCTGACAATGGTCGTGGTCGGGACCGCTGCAGCCCAATATGACATCAACTGGTGGACCGTGGATGGCGGTGGGGCGATGTTCACCATGGGTGGCGCGTACGAGCTTTCCGGGACGATTGGCCAGCCCGATGCCGGTGCGGCCATGACAGGCGGGTCTTACGAACTCGTGGGGGGCTTCTGGGCCATTGGGGCGGCTGCTCCGCCGGTGACGTGTGTGGGCGATGCGAACGGGGATGGGCTCGTCAACTTCGCCGATATTTCGCCGTTCATCGCGGCGATCAAAGCGGGGAACGCAGGCGCGTGGACCTGCAATCTCGCCGGTGGCTTCGGGCCGTACCTGAACAGCGATACGAACGGTGATGGCGTGGTGAACTTCTCCGATATTTCGCCGTTCATCGCCTTGATCAAGGCGCCGCCGCCGCCCTGTGTGAGCACCTGTCCGTAGGCGGTTCCCTGCACCCCAACTCAGAAGCTTCGCCGGGCGGTCGGGCAGAAATGCCCGGCCGCCTTGCATTGGGTGGGGGCTGAAGCCAGAGGCATTGCCGGAATTCAGTGCGCGTCATCGGTGAGGCGCGGGGCCGTTTCCGGGGGGCCGGCGTGGTAGGCATAGTCCGCATTCACCAGCAACTGGTCCAAGGCGCGCGTCAGCGGTGCCGGGTTGGGCAGTGCGGCGAAGACGGCCGGTGGGATCGCGAGGGCATGGTCGCGATTCCGGTAGCGCCGCACCGAGGCGTCGCGGAACAGGAGATTGGCCGTGCGGCCGCCGTGGTTGGTGTGGTAGTAGCCGGGCTGCGGCCCGAGACTGTTGGTGTCGAGCAGAAGCACTTCCACTGAGACGCGCACACCCGCGACGATGTTCACGCCGAGGTTGTCGAGTTTACCAGCGGCAGCAGCGCGGGGGAGCTGGTCGAGTTGACGATACACGTACGAGCCGTAAGCGGGCTCGTGGGTACCGATGCGGGGCGCGGTGTTGGCAAGATTATAGCTGTCATCGGCGGGGCAGAAGTACGTCTTGGTTTCCGTCAGTGCGGCAGGCATCATCGCGGCCGCACCGTGGTAGCGGCGTTGATTCGGCACAGGATCGTACGGGCCGGCGCCGATCCAGAGTTGATTGGTGGCGATGGAGTGCCCGGTGAAATCGAATTCGTGCTGCGGGTCGGGTCCGCGGGGGATGAATCCGCGTTCGGCTTGGGCGTAGAGCAGGATGCCGTACCCGAGCTGTCGCAGGTTGCTGCCGCAGACAGTGAGGCGGCTGACATCGCGCGCCCCACGCAGCGCGGGTAGGAGCAGAGCCGCAAGCAGGGCGATGATCGCCACGACGACAAGCAGCTCGATCAAAGTAAACGCCCGGCGCCGGCGGGCGTGGTACCACAACACATTCGGACTCCAGCGGGCCGGCCGGGCGGCATGATAACGCGCGCCATCCGTCTCGCGTAGTGAAAACCTGCTTTTCAGGAAGGGTTGAGGGCTCAGCGGCGAACGGTGCTGAGCGTGGTGCCGATGGCGCTGCGCACGGCCGCAAGTCGCTGAATGCCCTTGGAGCCGATCGCGAGGATCAGGACATCCACAGCGGCGTCGGGGATGTGGCCCAGGTGACGCTGCAGCGAGAGTGCATCGAGTTCCGCGGATTCGCTGGGGATCGTATCGGATTCGAAGGCGCCCATGAGTGTCAAGGATGAGAGTTGCATACCTCCGTCACCGCCTACTTCGCCGATCAATCGGTCCCAGTCATGGATGGTGAGCGCGCCCGATTGGAGGGTATCACGCAGGGCGATGTACTCCTCGGCGAGGGTGGGCCAATTCAGATCGGTGCCGCCGCAAAAAGTGATAAACAGGTGGCGGGCGCGGGGAGCCGATCCGGCCTTGCGTTTGTCCGCGAGCAGTCGAGCAGTGGGGGGACGGAATACTTCCGTGCCGCCGAAGACGGTGAAGTACGTGCTGGATTGGGTATCGAGGCGGCTGACGGTTCCGCCAAAGAGGCATAAGTGGGGCACGGGTCCGTCTCCTCCGACCCTCGACACGGGCCGCTCCACATGGATTCGCTCAGCCGGCTACGATATTTCGAGTGTAGGGCACCGCGGCTCGGTTGTTACGGTTGCGGCATAATACCGGCCGTCCGGATCGGGGGGCAGGCCCGTGGGGGTGCGGGGGTTGCAAGCCGGACTCGGTTTGCCGATCCTGCGGGTCGCGTAGTATTCTGGTTGGTGCCCGCCGGGGGCCGAGTGCAACAGCGAAGTATGGCTCAAACGGCTTTTATCCTGCTGGTGACGGAAGACGAAGACGCGGGCAACCGCCTGCGAGAGGCGCTGCGCAGTCGTAGCGGACACCTCGCGAGCGTCGTCGGAAGCGTCCCCGCGGCGTTGGAATCGATTCGGACCCGGGCACCGGATGTCGTCGTGACGCGCGCAACCGTGGGAGGCGAGCCCGCTGGCGAACCGCTCGCAGGGTTGCTCGACGGTGTGGCCAGAGATGCTGCGCTGCTGATCGTGGGGGAGTCCCCGGCCGGGTGGAGTGCCCGGATACCGGTCGCTCACCTGCCGGCGAGCGCGCCCCTCGAGGAGAAACTGCGCACCATCGACGAGCTGGCGCGGAAGGCGATCAGCCGGCGGGAATCGCGGTTGCTGCAGGAGACCCTGGCCGGACAGGATGCAGCGCCGTTCGAAGGACTGATCGGGGCGGCGCGCTCGATGCGCACGATCTTTGGGCGGATCGAGAAAGTTGCACCTAGCAAGCTTACGGTGCTGATCCTGGGTGAGACCGGGACGGGCAAGGAACTGGTCGCGGAGGCGCTTCACCGACGCTCGGACCGAAAGAATAAGCCGTTCATCGCGCTCAACTGCGCCGCGTTTCCGGAAACGCTGCTGGAAAGCCAGCTCTTTGGGCATGTCCGCGGAGCATTCACCGATGCGGTGCGTGACCACAAAGGGTTTTTTGTGGCGGCGGATGGCGGCACCTTGTTCCTGGATGAAATCGGGGAAATGCCGCTGCACATGCAGGTGAAGCTCCTGCGCGTGCTCGACCGCCGGGAAGTGACACCCATCGGCTCGACCGAGGTGCGGCGGGTGGATGTGCGGCTGGTGGCCGCGACCAACGTGGATCTGTATCAACGCGTCGAGGTGCAGCAGTTCCGGCAGGATCTGCTCTACCGGCTGAATCAGGCCGAGATTCGTGTCCCGCCCTTGCGGGAGCGTCGGGAGGATATCCCGTTACTGGCAGAGCACTTTCGTCGTGCTGCCAATGCAGAACATGGCACCGATTGTGAGGGAATTGCAAGCGATGCGTTAGCGGCACTCACAAAACATTACTGGCCCGGGAATATCCGTGAGCTGCGCAGCTTAGTCGAGACACTCGTCGTGGAGGTGCGGGACCGGCCGATCGAGCTGGATGACCTGCCGGAACGTATTCGTGGCTCGCGAGACATCGTCCCGGTGCAGGCAACCGGCATGGTCGGGTTGACGATGGCGCAGGTGGAGCGGATGATGATCGAGCGGACCCTGCAGGCGACGAACGGCAACCGGGAGCAGGCGGCCAAAATGCTCGACATTGGGACGCGCACCTTGTATCGAAAAATCCGGGAGTATGGACTATAGTAGCGGTGCAGTGAGGGAACGAACGCCGCACTGCTTTGATTCGCCAGGCACTTGCATCGTCTGCACCGTTCTTCTGATCGATGGTGGTCCGAAGGGACGAGAGCGCGAGATGAGCCCTCAGACAGGCAAACTGGTGCTGGCAATCGTCCTCCTGACAGGGGCTGCGGCGGTCTATTTTTTCTTCGTACGCCAGCCGTCACTGTTACCGTCAAGCATCCGCTACGTGGACATCTCCACGGGCAAGATCGTCCAGATTGCATACGAGCGGATTCCCACCATCCTTCCAGGTGAGAATCCGGCGACCGGAGAGCGGACCCTGCTTCCGGTCGAAGACGATAACGGGGTACTGCGGGCGGCTCGCCGGCACGCGTACCATCTCCTCAGGGATCCCGAAGTCGCCAAGGTGAACAAGTATGTCGACCCCAACACGTTCGAAGTGCTCAAGGAACCGCGGCAACCTTAGCGCCCCGTCGCGGCAGTCAGCGTTCACGCTGATCGAACTGCTGGTCGTGGTGGCGATCATTGCGCTGCTCATGTCCATCCTGTTGCCGAGCTTGGGCATGGCGCGGGAACAGGCCCGGGCGGTGGTGTGTGGTCAGCGGTTGCGCGACCTCGGCACCGGCATGGCGGCCTATTTTGCCGAAAACAAAGACTGGATTCCCGGGATCAACACCTCCGGTGTGGCGATCCGCGCGAAGATCGGCGTCCCGGGCGCCTTCAATGACTCCAAGCTCCCGGTGCAGAGCTGGGACTGGATGACGCCGTCGATGGCCAACAGTCTCGAGCTGCCCGCGAAGCGTGCCGATCGCTTCCGCGAGATGTTCAATACCTTCCGCTGTCCTTCGCAGAAGACCGTGCGGACGGTGTTCTATCCTGCCGGTCTCGCCGCGTCGCAGGATCGCGCCGATTTCGTAGCGACGCCGAATGATTGGTCGGCGTGCAGCTACCTGATGCCGTCCCATTTCCAATACTGGGGCACGCGTTATAACGATTCCAACTCCATGAGCCCGACCAACGGAATTACGCTGGCACGTCATGAGCGCAACACCGCCTTCCACATCCTGGCGCTCACGGCACCGCCCAATTCCTGGGAAGTTCAGCACGAGACCTACAAGTCGCAACTTAACCGGATTGGTAACCCGGCCCGCAAGATCGCGGCGGCCGACGGTCACCGCTACCTCGACGCCGGGGGGTTGAATGACTTCGACCCGAGCCCGGAACCCTATTTCTTCGGTGCATTCGGGAGTTCTGGGGCCTGGTGGTTCGGTGACACATCGTACGGCGTGCGCGCCGGGACCCGCACCTACGACGGCCGGACCGTGACACGCGCAAGTCCTTCGAACGGTGCGAATCTTCCCTTGAGCTACCGGCATGGCGGTGCGCGGGTTTCGACCTCGGGAGCCGGCCCCGACAACCGCGGAACGATCAACGCGATGTTTTTTGATGGTTCGGTTCTGCGGCTGACAGACCGGGCTTCGCGCAATCCGCAGTTCTGGTACCCGAAGGGCGCGCGGGTGCGGACGGCTGAAGGAATGAACTCCGACGTTCGCCCCAACGACTTGATCCAGTAGTTCGGGTGCCTCGAGTGGTTGTAAGACGGTCCGGCGCCAGCCGCACACTGGGCGGCAGCGTGAGCCCTTGATTTTCCTTGCTGCCGCCTAAACGGAGGTGGCACGGACATTCCAATGGGGTGGAAACGACTGGCGTCGACACTTCCAACGACAATCATAACGCTACATTATCGGTCGTTGTGGCGACAAAACCATGCAATCGGCCGGCGGCTGAGACGTTCTACCTGTGGGATGAGGAAGCTGTGAGCGATGCGGCCTTGGACGACCTGCTCCGGCGCGCGGCAGTCCGGGATCCTGATGCGCTGGCCGAGTTGGTGGACCGTTACAGCGACCGCGTGTTTGGTCTGTTGTTTCGACTGACCGGGTCGCGCGATTTGGCCGAGGATTTGATGCAGGATACGTTCCTGCGGTTGGTTCGAACGATTGAGAGTTATGAGCACACCGGGCGTTTTGAAGCATGGTTGTTCAGGATCGCCGCCAACCTGGCGCGCGATGCGGGGCGGATGCGACGGCGGCGCGGAGTGGCGAGTTCGCTCGGCGAGGCCCCGCCGGGTGCGGTCCCGTTGCATCATGCCGGTCGGGACGCGCCGGCCGATCCTGGCGATGTGGTGGTGTCTCAGGAATTGGGAGAGCGGTTGGCGGCGCGGATGGCTGAACTTTCAGCAATGGATCGAGAAATCCTGCTGCTGAGGCATTATGCGGAGCTATCGTTCCGTGAGATTGCAGAGCACTTGAGGATTCCGCTGGGAACGGCGCTTGCGAGGGCGCATCGTGCTCTGCAGCGACTCAGGGTTGTGATGAATGATGAGTAAGACGGTACCTGAAGGGGTACCGTGGGATGGACGTGATGCATAAAGATCTGAACAAGCTGGAGCAGAACGTCGAAAGCGAGCTGCAGATCCTGCGTGCGCTGCCGACGGCACGTCCGAGTCCGGCCGCTGTGGAACGTACGCGCCAAGCCGTACGGGCCGCAGCGTTACGGCGGCAGGCGACCCTCCGGTGGTATGCATTTCGGCAATGGGTGGGTGTGGCCGCGGCGCTGGTGCTGGCAATCGGCTGGGGATTGGGTCCGGGTGCGGCGCGCATGACGGCGGCCGAAACAGAAGCCGTGCTGGACGCCTGGGGTCTTGCGTTCGACGCATCCGGTGTGTGGCTCAATGAGGTTGCGACCAACGGCGAGGGTTACGTTGCGGCGGAACTGGATGATGAGTTTGATTTGCTGTTCTGGACACTGGAACAATCTTTCGACGCTTTGAACCCGCTCTGAGGGTGTGGCGGATAACGCCCCAGAGCCAAAGAAGGTCATGATGAGCAAGCGATTGGGGCATGAGTGGGCCGGCTGCGTTCCTACCCGACGCAACGCTCTTGGCGGCGCTTATGTGCTGCTGCTCGCACTCGGCGCAGCGCTTGCGTGGGCTGAGCCCCCGACCACGGGCCCACACCGTGGGGATGGACGTAGTGGCCGAATGCCCGGTGAGCCGCGCGAGCCGGGGTCGCCGCCGTGGGGGCCGGGTCCTGGTCCGGTCGGGCCGGGTGCGTGGGAAGGGTGGGTCGGCATAGAGCGCTTGGCGGGGCGCGTCTTTTTACCGAGCCCGGAGGATCGTGGTCCGCTACGGGCTGGAGAAGCCGACGCATTGCTGGAGTTCGCGCGAGAGCGGGCACCGCGCATTTACCGTGCGATGGTGGGGCTGCGTGAGCGGAGCCCGGACCGCTTCCGTTTTCGCTTGGAGCAGGCCGCGCCGCGCTTGCGGCACCTGAAGCGGGTTTATGAACTGAGTCCGCGCCTGGGTGAATTGCTGGAGCGTCATGCGCGCACGATGTTTGATCTGGAACAGTTGCGGCGTGAGTTGGGCGAATTGCGGGCGGTCGATCGCCCCGCGTATGAACGGGAGGTGGTGCGTTTACGGCCTCTGCTCGCGGAGATGATGACGATCGAACTCGATGCGCTCGACGCATTGGCTGGGCAGCTCGAAGAGCGGTTTGAGCGGAATGTGGAAGAGCGCGTCCATGCTCTGCTGAGCGATGAGGTATTTCTGGAGGACAAGCCGCCTGCGATACGAGCGCTGGTGGCCGAGATACGTGCAGCGGAGGGGACGGATGCCGAAGTACTGAGAGCACAACTGCATGCGGCGGTATCACATCACCTGCGCGGCGAAGTGGAAATGCTGCGGCGCCGTGCTCAGGATGCACGCACCTATCTGGAAGTAGCCATTGAGCACCGCTTTGAGCGGAACCGCCGCTGGCTGGAGCGGCCTCCCGGACCCCCTCATCCTCCGAGTGGCGGTTGGCGTGGCGGTCCGGACCGGACGGGGCCTCAGGGCGGTCTACCACCGCCCCCGTGGGAAGGTGAGCCACAGCGTGAGCGCCCGGGACGCCGCGAAACCCGGCCGTAGAGCATTACGGACTGCACTAGGTGTGGTTGAGTCCTATGGGTCATCCCATAATGAATGAGCAAGTAACTTAGCGGGTGGCCGAGCGCTTTGTAGGGGATAATTTTATCTATAAATATCTCAAGTGACTTGCTGGCCACGACGACCTTTTGTATAGTATGCCAAACAGGTGCTCATGGTGGCAGCACCTGCATGATGTGCCAAGCGGAGAGCTTTGCATGACGCTTGATTCCGTTCCTTTGGGCGCGAGTTTTCGGATCGCGAGTATTCGAAGCGACGATGTACTGGCCTGCCGTCTGATGGAGATGGGCTTGCTTGAAGGCGCGGAGGTGCAAGTGCTGCGGCGGGCTCCGTTGGGGGATCCGTTGCAGGTACGCGTGGGAGATTACGAGCTGTCACTACGCTCGACCGAGGCGGCACTGATCGATGTGTCCGCTGCGGAATCCCGGTCGCCGCGGATGTCCTCCGCCGCGTGACGCACCCCCTTGAATCCTTCCTGGAAACGAGCACACTCTGATTTTGTCCGGACCTTCCTCGCCCCGGTCTGCTGCGCATTCCGGTTCCCGCTCGTGCGGTGTAGCCGGCACACCGGCTGTAGTTGCACTGGTGGGAAACCCGAACACGGGTAAGAGTGCGCTGTTTAATGCGCTGACCGGCTTTCGCCGGCACGTGGCGAACTATCCCGGGGTAACGGTCGACGTGGGGCGGGGCCCGGTACGGGGAACCCAAACACCGATTGAACTGCTCGACCTGCCCGGCGCGTACAGTCTGGCTGCGGTCTCACCGGATGAGCAGATTTTGTGCGATGCACTCCACGGACGCATGGGGGCCGGGCCACCTGCCGCAATACTCGTCGTCGTGGACGCCACCAACCTGATGCGCAACCTCTACCTGGTAAGCCAGGTGCTCGAGTTGGGGCTGCCGGTCGTCGTCGCCCTGAACATGATGGACATTGCGCAGCGACGGGGGCTGCGAATCGATACCGCCTTGCTGTCCAAGCGACTGGGAGTTCCGGTGGTGCCGGTCACGGCCACGCGGGACGAAACAGTTGCGCCGCTGGTTGTGGCGCTGGATGCGGTGTTGCACCAGGTGCCGCCGCGCAATCGGCCGTCGCTTCCCGAGCCGCTGAGCGCGCAGGCCGTCTGGCTGAGCGAACACGGCGGGATCGAACTGGGTCCGGCGGAAGCATTGCGAGTATTGGTGGATGGGGATGGGCACGCAGAACGGGCCTTTCTGGCGCGGCACGGACAAGCGGCGGCATTGACGGCTGCACGGCACCGGCTCGCAGCGCTGAACGTGTTGCCAGGACCAGCCGAGGTGCGGGCGCGGTATGCGTGGGTTGCGCAGGTGCTCGACGGTGTGATCGAGCGGATGCTGCCCAACGCGCGCACCTGGACGAACCATCTGGACGCCGTGCTCACACATCGGTTCGGTGGGGCGCTGATCCTCCTGGCGCTGCTCTATGGCTTGTTCCATGCGATCTACACGTTTGCGGATATTCCGATGGAGGCCATCGAACGATTTTTCGGAGCTGTGGGTGTGCTGGTGGGCAGTTGGTTGCCGGAGGGTTTCCTGCAAAGTCTTGTGGTAGATGGGTTGATTGCCGGTGTCGGGGGGGTCCTCGTCTTTCTGCCGCAGATCCTGATCCTGTTCCTGTTCATCGCCATGCTGGAGGATTGCGGCTACCTGTCGCGCGCGGCCTTCATGGTGGACCGGCTGATGCGGCCGCTGGGCCTGAGCGGGCGGGCGTTCATTCCGCTGTTGTCGTCCTTTGCGTGTGCTATCCCCGCGATCATGGGAACGCGCGCCATCGGAGACCGGCGGGAACGCTTCATCACTGTGCTGCTGGCACCCTTCATGAGTTGTTCGGCACGGCTACCGGTCTATGTGCTTCTGACCAGCGCACTGGTGCCGAAGGAGATGGTGGCCGGTGGATGGCTACGGCTCGACGCGTTGGTGCTGCTGGGGATGTACCTGGTGGGTGTCGTCGTGGCGGTTCCCCTGGCGCTGGTGTTGCGCAAGCTCGTTTTTCGCGGCCCGGCGCATGGTTTCCTGATGGAGTTGCCGAGCTACAAGTGGCCGCGGTTGCGTACCCTGTGGCAGCGGGTGTACACCGCCGGGCGGGGCTTCGTGCTGCGCGCGGGCAGCATCATCCTGCTGGTCAACCTGCTCGTGTGGACGCTGGGTTATTTTCCCCGTCACACGCAGACGGAGGCGGCGGTGCGTGGAGTGGCGGTGGCTGAGGGGTGGGACGAAGACGAGACCGACGCAGCGCTGAGCGGCGCGTTTCTGCGGGAGAGCTACCTGGGACGCATGGGGCGGGCGATTGAGCCGGCCCTGGCGCCGCTGGGCTGGGATTGGCGCATCGGTGTCGGAGTGATCGCCTCGTTTCCGGCCCGGGAGGTGATCATTGCGACCTTGGGAACGGTGTTTAACCTGGGAGCGGAGCAGGACGAGGAAGCGGTGGCCCTGCGTGAACTGCTGGCGCGCGTGACGTGGGAGGACTCCGACCGCCCGCTGTTCACGCTGCCGGTTGCCCTTTCGATCATGGTATTCTTCGCGCTGTGCGCGCAATGCGGGGCAACGCTGGTGACGATGGGACGCGAGTTGCGTTCGTTCGCCTGGCCGGTGATCTCGTTCATCGGGATGACGACCATCGCGTACTGCGCCGCGTGGGCCACGGCGGCGGGAGCGACGGCATTGGGCTGGTAACGGGGCGCGCAGGTTGGGGGAGAGTGTGGCATCAGGGGGCGGGTCGTGGTATGGTGCCGTCCGAAAGGGGTGCGGGCGACAAAACGAGTTTTTTCGGGGAGCGGTGGGCCGGGGCTCTTGACACGGAGGGCGTGATGTATATTATTCACCAAATTGCAACTTAGCCAAAGAGACGGCTCCATGAATGAGAAGCGCCGGAGACAAGCTGCCCTGCTCGAACTGCTGCGCGAGCGTGAGCTGTCCAACCAGAACGAAATGGTGGCGCTGCTGAAAAAGTGCGGATTTCCATCTACTCAGGCCAGTATCAGCCGCGATGTGCGTGAGCTTGGGCTGATCAAGGTTGACGGACACTACATTCCGACCGGGGCCCTGGTGGGGCCGCAGGCGCGGCCCGGCAGTGATGGGCCTGCGAATGAATTAATCACCAACGTGGCCTCGGCCGGCGCTAACCTGGTTGTAGTGCGCACGGCCGTAGGGGCGGCCAGCGCCGTCGCGGTGGATCTCGACCGCCGCCTGACGAAGGATGTGGTCGGCACACTCGCGGGTGACGACACGATTTTTGTTGCGGTCCGCAGCCGCAGCGCCCAGGGCCGCGTGGTTTCCCTCCTGCGTCGCATGGTGCGGCCGGAGTTGGGCGCGGCGACCTCCTGAGCCGTCGCCCCGGCGAAGTGCCTCTCGCGGTTGGAGATTCTGCGCATGCCCTCCAAAGTCGTGCTGGCTTTCTCTGGCGGTCTGGATACGAGCTACTGCGCCGTCTGGTTACGGGAGCAGGGCTACGAGGTCCACACGGTCACCGTGCTGACGGACCCCCCCGACACGGATGCCAGCGCGGAGTTGACCGCACGCGCGCAGGCGCTGGGAGTCGCGAGTCACACGAACATCGACGCGCGGCGAGAGTTGTTCGACGACTATCTGCGGTACCTGATCTTCGCGAACGCGCTTCGCGGCGAGGTGTATCCGCTCTGCGTTTCGGCGGAGCGCATGGCCCAGGCGCGGCGAACCGCGCTGCACGCTGTCGCGCTAGGGGCCCAGGCCCTGTCGCACGGCTCGACCGGCGCCGGAAACGACCAGGTGCGATTTGATGTCGCGTTTCGCATTTTTGCGCCGCAACTGGAGATTCTGACGCCCATTCGCGACCAGGCGCTTTCCCGTGAGCAGGAGACCGCCTATCTCGAGCGGCACGGCGTCCCGGTACCACGCAAGACCACTACGTACTCGATTAACCGCGGGCTCTGGGGTGTGACGATCGGCGGTGCCGAGACCCACCGCAGCGACGGCGTCCTGCCCGAAGAGGCCTACATCCTTACGGCCGGGCTGGCGCAGCGGCCGAGCAGTGCGGAAACGTTGGAGCTGACGTTTGAGCGGGGGGTGCCGACAGCGCTCGACGGTGCCCCGCTCGACCCGGTGCGCTTGATCGCCGCACTGGACGCGCGGGCGGGGCGGCATGGAGTCGGCCGGGGTATGCATGTCGGTGACACGATTCTCGGGATCAAGGGGCGGGTCGCGTTCGAAGCGCCCGCGGCGCTGGTCCTCGTGCAGGCGCACCGCGAGTTGGAGAAGCTGGTGCAGTCGCGCCAGCAAATGCAGTGGAAACGCACGCTGGGTGATGTCTACAGCGGTGGGCTGCACGAAGCGCGCTTCTTTGACCCGTTGATGCGGGACATCGAAGCGTTCCTGCGGTCCTCTCAGCAGCGCGTGACCGGCGTCGTGCGGGTGCAGCTTTTCCAGGGTCAGGCCACGGTTCTGGGAGCGACGAGCCCCCATGCGCTGCTCGGCCGGCAGGCGACCTACGGGGAGGGGACCCGGCTCTGGACCGGGGCGGAGGCGGCGGCATTTGCAAAGCTGTACGGGCTGGGTGACTGGCTCGCCGCACAGGCGGCGCCGGGGCAGGAAGGAGCCGCCGATGCGCATCTGGGTTGACAAGATCGCTTCGGCGACCGTGAACGTACCGCTGCGGCGCGATGTTCGGTTGGCGCCGGAGATCGTGGCGCGCGAAGGGCACATTGTGGCCGGTCGCATTCACGGGGAGAAGAACACCTACAACCAGCTCGAGGACATTCACGGTCGCATGGTGACGCTGCACGATGGTGACATCGTGGTGGGCGTGCTGGGGCAGCGCAATGCGTTGCACGGCTACTCGGGCTACGTGCCGAGCGAGATCATGATCGGCGACCGGCTCCAGATGCTGAATCTGGGCGGCGTGATTGGGCGGTGTACGTCGGTGAATCCCGATGTCGGCAAGCCGTTCGACGTGGAGATCCTTGGCAGCGTGCAGGTTTTTCCGGATTTCGAGAACCGCTCAGGGGTGCCGGCGCACATCGGGATGAACGCGATCACCGCCGAGGGCACCGCGCTGCCGGATGTCCCCGTGGTGTACGTGGCCGGCACGTGCATGAACGCCGGTAAAACGGCGGCGGCGTGCCAGTTGACCCGGCAACTCGGCAAGCGTGGCCTGGCGGTCGGGGCCTGCAAGCTGACGGGGGTGTCTCTGCGGCGCGATACGCTGCAGATGCGCGACTACGGTGCGATGTGGGCGGTGTCATTCACGGATGCGGGCGTGGTCTCGACGACGCGCGAGAACGCCGTCCCCGTGGCCCAGACCCTGATCCGCTACCTCGGCAACGCGGGGGCGGAGGTGGTGGTGGCGGAACTGGGCGACGGGATTCTCGGTGCCTACGGGGTGGCGGAGATTCTCTCCGACCCATTGCTGAAGGAGCGTGCGGCGGTCGTAGTCATGTGTGCAAATGATCCGGTCGGCACGTGGGGTGCGAAGGAGCTGATGCAGGCACGCTTCGGGCTGAAGATCGACGTGATCAGTGGACCAGCGACGGACAACGCGATTGGCACTAGCTATGTGCGCGAGCAGCTTGGCGTGGAGGCCATCAACGCCCGTACCCACGGGGCGCAATTAGGCGAATTCGTGGCGAATCGCATCGCGACGCGGGTGTCATCGTGAGTGCGGCGATTCGCGTCGCGATTCTTGGCGCGACCGGGTACGGCGCGGGGGAATTGCTGCGTTTGCTGGCGCAGCATCCGTCGGCCGAGGTCGTGGCGCTGACGACCACGTCGCAGGCGGGCGCGCGGGTCGGTGATGTGCATCCGCATTTGCGGGGGTTCTACGACCATCTGCGACTGGAGCGCGAGCTGGACCTGGCGCGGCTGCGCGGGCGCGGGTCGGCGATCGTCTTTTCCGCACTGCCTCATGGGGCGAGTGCCACGGCGCTGGAGGGTCTGCTCAGTATTGCGGAGGCGGAGCGGACAGTAGAAGGCGAATTGCGGGTGATCGACCTCTCGGGTGACTTCCGCCTGCAGGATGAGGATCTGCACACTGCGCATTATCCGGAATCGCCGTGGCTGGCTGCGCGCCGGGCACAGTTCACCTATGGTCTGCCGGAACTGTTCCGCCCGGCCGTTCGGAACGCGCGGCACATCGCGAATCCCGGTTGCCTTGCATCCGGGGCGATACTCGCTGTCGCCCCGCTGGCGGCAGACCTGCGCGGTCCCTTGGCGCTGGATGCCAAGACCGGCTCTTCGGGCTCCGGGCGGCAGCTCCGCGAGACCACACACCACCCAACCCGGCACGCCGACTTCCGGGCGTACAAAGTGCTGGCACACCAGCATGAACCGGAGATCCGGCAGGCGCTGGGGGATGCGCGTGGCACGCGGGTGGAGACCAGTTTCGTGGCACAGAGTCTGCCGGTCTCGCGTGGAATCTTTGTCACAGCGCACGCGACCCTGGCGGCACCGACCACAACGGCCGAACTCCGGGCGCGCTATACGGACTTCTACGCGGAAAGCCCCTTCGTGCGGGTCGTCACGGATTCACCCACCCTGCAAGACGTGGTCGGTTCGAACTTCTGCGACGTCAGCGTGACCGCGCGCGGCCGGCAGGTTGTTGCGCTGGCGGCGCTCGACAACCTCGTCAAAGGCATGGCGGGCGTTGCCGTGCAGAACATGAACCTGCTGTGCGGCCTGTCCGAGTGCACGGGGCTATGGAGTGCGGCGCTGCGGCCGGTGTAGAGCAGGGCCGAACGGGTTGCGGGACTACGTGAGCGCAGGTCGCACCGCGACGGGCTGCGCGGCGGAGAGACATGATGCGACACTGGCTGAGTTTTCAAGACTACACCCCCGGTGAACTTGCTGAGTTGATTGCGCTCGCGCAGCGCTTCAAAGCAGGCAAGGCGGGTTCCGCGGCGGAGCGAATTCGGCGCCGTATTCTCGTGATGGTGTTCTTCAACCCATCATTACGGACGCGGACGAGCTTCGAGGCGGCGATGTTGCGGTTCGGCGGGCATGCCATCTGCCTTAGCGTCGGCGGTGATACGTGGAAGCTGGAACATCGTGACGGCGTGGTGATGGACGGTGACGCGGCCGAGCACCTGCGCGAGGCGGTACCGGTGCTGTGCCGCTATGGCGACCTCCTCGCCGTGCGGACCTTTGCGGCGCTGGAGGATGCAGCGGCGGATGCAACCGAGCCGGTACTGCGGGGCTTCGGCCGGTATGCCTCGGTTCCGGTGATCAACATGGAGTCTGCGATCGAGCATCCGTGCCAGGGGCTTGCAGACTGGTTGACGATGGCGGAAAAGCTTGGGGCGACGACCGGCCGGAAATTCACGCTGACCTGGGCGCCGCAGAAGAAGGGGCTGCCGCGGGCGGTGCCGCATTCGGCGGTGCTGGCGGCGGCCGCGGCGGGGATGGAGGTGACGATTGCCCACCCGCCGGGTTACGAACTGGATGAGGGCGTGCTGGCGCAGGCCCGGGCCTGGTGTGCGGCGGCCGGGACCGGCCTGAAAATCACGTCTGAGCAACCCGCAGCGACACGCAGTGCGGACATCGTGTACGTGAAGAGCTGGGGTGCGGCGCAGTTCTACGGCGATGTGGCGGCCCAGACCGAGAGTTTTCGAGCCCATGCGGATTGGCAGGTAGGCACGGAGCACCTTGGAGCGCGGTCGTACCTGATGCATTGCCTGCCGGTGCGACGGAACGTGGTGATTCGGGCTGCGGCGCTGGATGATCCGCGCTGCATCGTGGTCGACCAGGCCGAAAATCGCATGTGGGCGCAAGCGGCGATCCTGAGCCACCTGCTGCCTGGAGAGCCGGACGAACCGGTTCCGGCAACCTCATAAGCGTGCGGTGCCCGGTGTAAACGGGCATGCCGCACAGGAAGGGCCGCGCAGGCCCGTGTGGACGAATGACCTTGAGAACCGTGTCCGATTCGGGTCGGACTGCAAACGAATGAAGGCGCCATGCATCTGCAAAGCAATTTGAAAGCACTGCGTACGGCGGTTCCGTACATTCAGGCGTACCGGGGGCGCGTGTTCATCGTGAAACTCGGTGGGCAACTGTGCGACCCCGGCCGGCACCTCGATAACATCATCGACCAGCTCGTGCTGCTGCACCGGTTGGGGATCAAGCTGGTGGTCGTGCATGGCGGCGGGGAACAGGCGTCGGCCCTCGGCCTGCGTCTGGGTTTACAGCCGAACCTTTTCGGCGGACGGCGCATCACGGATGGCCAGACGCTCGAAGTGGTGAAAATGGCGTTCGCCGGCACGATCAACACGAACCTGATCGCCGCGTTTCGCCGGGCGGAAGTGCCGGCGATCGGTATCAGCGGGATCGACGGCGGGCTGCTCATTGCGACGAAGCGCCCGGTGCAGCGAGCATCGGATCCGGCCACTGGCGAGACGCGCGAAGTCGACTTTGGTTTCGTGGGAGACCTCGTAAGCGTGTCGGTGGACATCCTCCGGCATCTGCTGGCGGGGGACTGCGTACCGGTGGTGTGCTCGCTGGCAGCGGACGAGGAAGGGCAGATCCTGAATGTGAACGCGGACACAATCGCCTCGCGCCTCGCGGCGGCGATCGGTGCGGCCAAGTACTTCCTGTTGACGAACGTGGACGGAGTCATGCGCGATCCGCGCGATGCGAGCACGTTGCAATCGTACCTGGATGTGGACGAGTTGAACCAGCTCGTCGAATCCGGCGCCATCAGCGGCGGTATGCTGCCGAAGCTGGCGGCCTGCATGGATGCACTGCGTGGCGGGGTTCCGCGTGTGCATATTATTAACGGCACCACTCCCGATGCGCTGCTGAGCGAGGTGTTTACCAACGAGGGCTGTGGCACACTGATCGTGGCGCAGCGTACGGCCAACGGCGGTGCGCCGGTGACGGGGACAACCGCCCCATGATCGCGCGACTCGTCCGCTACGTCGCGATTCGCAGCTTGTCGCGCGCCGAGGACGCGCTGGCGGATGCGATCTGCGCCGACCTGGCGGCCGAGGGCCTGCGCGCGGAGCGGCGTGGCAATAATGTGTGGTGTGCGGTCGGCGATGCTCCGCGGCCGCGGCTGCTGTTGAATTCGCACCTCGATACGGTGCCGCCGGGCGCAGGTTGGCGACATGATCCGTGGGAGCCACAGCTCGAGGGCGGGCGGCTGAGCGGCTTGGGTGCGAACGATGCGAAGGGTTGTGTCGTGGCCCTGCTGGAGGCGTTTCTGGCGCTGTACCGGGCGTTGCGGGCCGGTGCTGCGCTGGGCGGCACGGTCGTCCTCGCGCTGACCGCGGAGGAGGAAACCAGCGGCGCGGGGCTCGGCACGATTCGGGACGCCCTCGCTCCGCTGGATGCAGCGCTGGTGGGGGAGCCGACCGCGCTGCTGCCGCTGACTGCGCAGCGCGGGCTCCTGATACTGCGGTGCGTGGCGCGCGGCACGACGGCTCATCCGGCCAACACGGAGCCGGCGGCGGCCGACAATGCGATTGTGCACGCGGTCGAAGATGTGCAGCGGTTACGTACTTTCGATTGGGGTCCGACGCATCCGTTGCTGGGACGGTGCCATGGGCACGTGACCATGCTGCAAGGGGGCGTAGCACGCAACGTGATACCGGACGAGTGCGAGTTCTTCCTCGACATTCGTACAACGCCTGCGGAGAGCCACCAGGCGCTGACTACACGGTTGCGCGCCGCGCTGCGCAGCGCGGTGCATGTGCATAGTGAACGGCTCGGGCCGGTCGAGACGCCGGCGGCGGCCGACATTGTGCAGGCCGCCTGTGCTGCTCTGCCCGGCGTCCGCCCGGCCGGCAGCCCGGCGATGAGCGACATGGTCTTCCTCCCGGACGTGCCGGCCGTCAAGATCGGTCCCGGTGACACGCGGCGGTCCCATACGCCGAACGAGTATCTCACCGTGGACGAGCTGACGGCCGGGGCCGCGGCCTACGAGCGCATTGCGCGGGCTTACTTCGCACGGACCGGCAGCGCGGGCCCGGCGCTGCGCGCAACACCAGGAGCAGTGGCATGAGCACACCGACCCGGCTCTGGGACAAGGGTGGCGATCTGGATGCGCTCGTGCATCGTTTCACCGTCGGAGACGATCCGGTCTGGGATCTGCATCTGCTGCACTGGGACTGCGTCGGCTCGGCAGCGCACGCGCGCACCTTGCACGCCGCAGGTCTGCTGGCGGATGCCGAGTGTGATGCGCTGCTGGCGGCGCTGGCTGACATCGACCGTGCTGCGCTGGTGGGCAGCTTTCCGATTCCGCCAGAGCAGGAGGACTGCCATACGGCGATCGAGGTTGCGCTGACGGAACGATGTGGGGAGGCCGGTCGGAAGATTCATACCGGCCGTTCACGCAACGACCAGGTTGCGGCGGCGATGCGCCTGTATCTGCGGCATGCGACGGCCGAGTGGCTGCGGGGGTTGGCGGAATTGGCCGACGAGCTCGCAGCGCGACTGTCTGCGGACGGCGCGGTTCCGATGCCGGGCTATACCCACCTGCAGCCCGCGATGCCCTCCAGCGTGGGCCAATGGCTGCACGCCCACCTGGAGTCTGTGCTGGAGCAAGGCCGCGCTGCGGTCGAACTGCTCGGTCGCTTGGACAGTTGCCCGCTCGGCACGGGCGCCGGGTTTGGCGTCGGCTTGCCATTGGATCGGGCGCTGACGGCCCGTTTGCTCGGGTTCTCACGTCCGCAGCGCAGCCCGATCGATGTGCAGAACAGCCGCGGACGGCTGGAGAAGTACTTTGTACGAGTCGGGAGCGACATTGCCGCGGCACTCGCGCGACTGGCGGCTGACCTGATCTTGTTCAATACGGCGGAATTCGGCTTTGTGACATTGCCGGAGGCACTCACGACGGGCTCGTCGATCATGCCGCAGAAACGGAATCCGGACGTGCTGGAACTGCTGCGGGCGCGCGCGGCGCGGAGTGGGGCGCGGGCGGTTGAACTGGAATGGATTTCAGCGAAGCTCACCTCGAGCTACCACCGTGACCTCCAGCTTACCAAGGAGCCGGCGCTGCGGACGGCGGTCGAGGTGCGTGAATCGCTGGCGGTGGCCGCGCGCACCCTTGCCGGCGTGCGGTTCGAGCGTGCGGCACTCGCGGCGGCACTGCGGCCGGAACTGTACGCGACGCAGGCGGCCTACGGGCTGGTGCAGCAGGGTGTTCCGTTCCGCGAGGCATACCGGCGGGTGGCGGAGGAAGTGCGCCGCGGGACTTTTGATGCAGCGCCGTGGCGAGCGACTGCCGAGGCGGCCGCCCGGGTAGCGCCGGCCGATGGGGTGGCGCTACAGGACGAAGTCCAGGAACTGCGTGCGGCGGCGGTGGGGGCGGAACAGCAGGCGGCGGTACCGGCAGCGATCTTTCGGCGCAGTGCGGAGTTGGAGGAGTTGCCCGGCCACGCATAACGTGGCCGGAGAGCGGGTACGCGCAGCGCGACCCAGGCAGAGGATTTATGCCCAAGTCACCGGATATTCAGCGTGTTCTGATCATCGGCAGCGGCCCGATCATCATCGGTCAGGCCTGCGAGTTTGACTATTCCGGCACGCAGGCCTGTCGAGCACTGCGTGAGGAAGGGATCGAGGTCGTACTGCTGAACAGCAACCCGGCGACCATCATGACCGATCCCGAACTGGCCGACCGGACATACCTCGAGCCGATCACGCCGCAGGTGCTCGACGAGATCCTGCGGCTCGAAGCGGAGCGCGGTGCGCCGGTCGATTCGATCCTCCCGACGCTTGGCGGGCAGACCGGTTTGAATTGCGCAATGGCGGCCCACGAGGGCGGCATCCTCGCCAAACACGGCGTACGTCTGATTGGGGCGGACGTGGACACCATCCGGCGAGCTGAGGATCGCGAGATCTTCAAGCGCACTGTCGTCAAGGTCGGAGTGGATGTGCCGCGCTCCGGAACGGTGACGACCTGGGAGGAAGCGCAGCAACTGCTGGAGACGGTGCCGCTGCCGGTTGTGATTCGCCCGGCATTTACACTGGGAGGAACGGGTGGGG
The DNA here is from genome assembly GCA_016716475.1 of Phycisphaerales bacterium. Taxonomy (NCBI): domain Bacteria; kingdom Pseudomonadati; phylum Planctomycetota; class Phycisphaerae; order Phycisphaerales; species Phycisphaerales bacterium. The sequence goes on along the minus strand of JADJWG010000002.1, from coordinate 1,409,245 downwards.
GGCGCGCCCGGAACCTGGAGGAGTTTCAAGCGATCGTGTGCAACGGGCTGGACCAGTCGCCCGTGCGGCAGGTTCTGATTGAGGAGGATCTCACCGGCTGGAAGGAATTCGAGCTGGAGATGATGCGTGACCGCAACGACAACGTTGTCGTGGTCTGCTCCATCGAGAACTTCGACCCGATGGGCGTCCACACCGGCGACTCGATCACGGTTGCCCCGGCGCTGACCCTGACCGACAAGGAATACCAGCGCATGCGCGACGCGGCCATCGCGATCATGAGGGCGGTGGGCGTGGACACGGGCGGTTCGAACATCCAGTTCGCGGTCAACCCGCGGGATGGTCACCTGGTCGTCATCGAGATGAACCCGCGCGTATCGCGGTCATCGGCCCTGGCGTCGAAGGCAACCGGCTTCCCGATCGCGAAAATCGCGACCAAGCTTGCGATCGGCTACACACTCGATGAACTACGCAACGACATCACGCGTGTCACGTCGGCCTGCTTTGAGCCGTCGATTGACTACTGCGTGGTGAAGATGCCGCGTTTCGCGTTCGAGAAATTCCCCGAGGCGGATGAGACGCTGACGACCTCGATGAAATCGGTCGGCGAGGCCATGGCGATCGGCCGTACCTTCAAAGAGGCCTTTCAGAAGTGCATCCGCTCGATGGAGATCAAGCGGCCTGGGTATGGACTGCATCCGCAGGACAAGTGGTGGGAGGCGCGGCAACACGAGGCACTCGCGGCGGATGAGGATCCTGACACGGTCTATCTCGATCCTTTCGGCGAAGAGGCCCCGGGCAAGCCGCCGGTATTCGGCGGGACGACGCTCGGCGAGGCGCCCGGCGACGTGTACGAAGAGGCGTGGGGCGCGTGGCCGATCCCCGAAGCGGTGCTGGTGAAGAAGATCAGCACGCCATGCCAGGGGAGACTGTATTACCTCCGGTACGCGCTGAAGCTGGGGTGGTCGGTGGAGAAGCTGCACGAGCTGTCGCACATCGATATCTGGTTCCTCGACCAGTTGGCGGAGCTGGTGGACCTGGAGGCGCGGCTGTTGCGGGCGCCGCTGGGCAACCATGCTCCCGTGCGCGCCACGCCGGAGATTGCGGAGCTGTTCTTCGAAGCGAAGGCCGCCGGCTACAGCGATGTGCAGCTGCGGCACGTCTGGCGGCTCGATGCGGCCAGTTACCGTGCGCTCAAGGTGCAGCTTGACCGCCCGAAGTTCAAGCTGGTGGATACCTGTGCAGCGGAGTTCGAGGCCTACACGCCCTATTACTACTCAACACACGAGCGGCCGCTGGCGCACGTGGTGCGCAGTCCGGCGGCCGTTGAGGAGCTGCGTGAGCGGCAGGCCACCCGCAGCAAGACCGCGGTGGGGGAAGCTTTGCGGCAACTTGGTGTGGATGCGCCCTATCGTTACCGGGCGCTGGACGCGGAGCACGTGCTGGTCGAGTCACATGATGACGAATTACGCGTCTCCAGCCGTCCGAAGGTGATCATTCTCGGTGGCGGACCGAACCGGATCGGTCAGGGGATCGAGTTTGACTACTGCTGTGTGCATGCCGCGATGGCGGCGCGCGACATGGGTTACGAAACGGTGATGGTCAATTCCAATCCGGAGACGGTCAGTACCGACTACGACGTGAGTGACCTGCTGTTTTTTGAGCCGCTGACGCAGGAGGACGTGCTGAACATCTGTGAACGGCTCAACGGCCGGGCGTTCGGCGTCAACGGCAAGAACGCGGGTTTCGTGCGCGGTGTCATCGTCCAGTATGGCGGCCAGACCCCGCTGAACCTCGCCCAGGGATTGAGCGATGCCGGTGTGCCGATCCTGGGGACGTCTCCCGGCAGCATCCACACCGCTGAGGATCGCGAGCGCTTTCAGCAGGTCGTGCAGGAGCTGGGCTTGCGCCAGCCCCCCAACGGCGTGGCCTTTTCGCGTGCACAGGCGGCCGAAGTCGCCGACCGGCTGGGCTATCCAGTGCTCGTGCGGCCGTCATACGTGCTGGGCGGACGCGGCATGCAGGTGTGCAATAACGCGGCCGACCTGGTGCGCTACATCGACGGAGCACTGCGGGCCACCGACCGCGAGATGAACATCGATGAACAGCATCCGATCCTGATCGAGAAGTTCCTGCTGGACGCGATCGAGGTGGACGTCGACGCGATCAGTGATCACGGCTACCCGGGGCGCGACGCGGCCGAGGGGCGCTGCGACATCTGCGGGATCATGGAGCACATCGAGGAAGCCGGTATCCACAGCGGGGACAGTTGCTGCGTACTTCCACCCTACTCACTGTCACCGGCGCTGGTCGACGAGATCAAGTACCAGGTGAAGCTGTTGGCGCGGCGACTCGGTGTCTGCGGGCTGATGAACGTGCAATTCGCAATTCAGGGCCACGTGGTCTACCTGATCGAGGTCAACCCGCGCGCCTCGCGGACGATTCCGTTCGTGAGCAAAGCGACCGGCGTACCGTGGGCGAAGGTGGCGACGCAGGTGATGCTGGGCAAGGCGCTGGACGAGGCGCTGGGTGACCTCGGACTGCGCGATGTCCCCACACCGCGGCATGTGTCGGTGAAGGCCCCCGTTTTCCCGTTCAAGAAGCTGGGCACCGTGGACTTCGTGCTCGGCCCGGAGATGCGCAGCACTGGTGAGGTCATGGGAATTGACGCGACTTATCCGCTGGCTTTCGCGAAGGCGCTGGCCGGCGCCGGGCTGAAGCTGCCCACCAGCGGGCGTGTGCTGGTGAGTGTCTGCGACCCTGACAAGCCACGGGTGGTGACGATTGCACGGGCGCTGCACGACCTGGGGTTCGAGATCTTCTCAACCATCAGAACGCATGAAACGCTGGCGAGCCATGGCGTGCCATCGCAGATCGTGTCCAAGCATGACGGCGCCGGGCATCCCTTCCTGCTCGATATGATCCGCGCCCGGCAGCTCGACCTGCTGATCAACACGCCCATCCACACGGGCAGCGCCACCGAGGAAGGGCGTTGGCGGGTGGCTTCGATCCAACTGGGGATACCGTTGATTACCACGCTCGCAGGGGCCCGGGCCGCGGTCGGTGCCATTCGCGCGCTGCGTTCCGGTGGCATGCAGGCGGGCGCCTTGCAGGATTACCTCGCTGCCGGAGGTGTGCGATGATTGCGAAGCTGGCCCTCGAAGACGGTACGATATTTACCGGCCAGGCCCTGGGCGCCACCGGCACGCGCACTGGCGAGGTCGTGTTCAACACGGCCATGACCGGCTACCAGGAAGTCTTCTCGGATCCGTCCTATTGCGGACAGATCGTCACGATGACCTTCCCGCTCATGGGCAACTACGGGCTCAATCCCGAGGATTTCGAGTCGGCGACGGTCCATCTCTCCGGTGTTGTGGTCCGCGAGGTGCCGCGCCGGCCGAGCAATTTTCGTGCGACGATGGCACTGCCCGAGTTTCTACGCGTTCACGGCGTGTTGGGCATCGCCGGAGTGGACACGCGCGCCCTGACACGGCGATTACGTATCCATGGTGCCCTGCGCGGAGTCCTCTCGACCGAACTGCTTGACGACCTGGCGCTTGTACAGCAGGCCCGCGCGGCCGATGAAATGGCTGGCGCGAACCTCGTCACACGGGTGGCCCCGGCGGAGGTGCAGCCCTGGTCGGAGTCGCTGCTCCGCTTGACGGAGTTGCGGCCGCAACTCGCCCGGGCGGCCGAGGGCAGCGCTGCCGGCCACCAACCGGCGGTCGCCGTAGCCGCGCCACCGGAGCGGGCACCACGTTGCCACATCGTCGCCGTTGACTGTGGTGCCAAGTACAACATCCTGCGGCACCTGGTGGATAGCGGCTGTCGCGTGACTGGGGTGCCGGCGAGTGCCTCGGCTGCGGAGATCCGGGCCCTGCAACCCGATGGCCTGCTGATCAGTAATGGCCCGGGTGATCCAGCCGCGGTGGAAGGCACGATTGTGACGCTGCAGGCGCTGCTTGGGGAGTTCCCGATTTTCGGGATCTGCCTCGGTCACCAGATGCTGGCGCTCGCGCTGGGTGCCAAGACCTTCAAGCTGCCGTTCGGGCACCATGGGGCGAACATGCCGGTGCTCAACGAACCCGGGGCGCGCGTTGAGATCACGAGCCAGAATCACGGCTTCGCGGTGGACCCGAAGTCGCTGGCGCGCGTGGGAGGCGTCGCCACCCACACCAACCTGAACGACCAGAGTCTGGAGGGCTACGTGCATCCCGACAACCAGGTGTGCGCGCTGCAGTTCCATCCGGAGGCGAGTCCCGGCCCGCACGACTCGAGTTACGTCTTTCGACGTTTCGCCGACTACGTGGCGGCCGGTAAACCGATCGATGCGAGTGTGTTCGCAAGCACAAGTTAGCAGCCGGGTACCGGGTGCAGCGCGCCCGTGTGAGGGTTGGTGATCCAACGGGACGCGTCGCTGCGGGGCTGTGCACAGTCAACAATCCGGCGGCGTCAGCCGGCCACCTCCTGCATCGCGAGCATGGCTGCGCCGATTGTTCCGGCATCGGTGCCCAGGGTGGCAAGCGAAATTTGCGGGTGGTCAGGGGCAATCGTCCAACTCAAGCGGTTGAAGTGCGCCTGCACAGGTTTCAGCAGTTTGTCGCCGGCATTGATGAGGCCGCCGGCAAGCACTACGAGCTGCGGATTCAACACGTGTTGAAGGTTCACAATGCCCAGGGCGAGGTACAGGCAGGCCTCCTCCCAGATGCGCTGCGCGAGAGCGTCACCGGACTCAGCCGCGACGAGAACATCGCGCGCGTCGAAATCCTGTTGGGCATGCACGCGCGGTGCCAGGATGGACGCCGCGCCAGCGGCGACGGCCTCCGCCAGGCGCTCCGCCACCGCGTTGGCCGAAGCGTAGCGCTCGAGGCAGCCGGCCTGGCTGCAGGGGCAGTCGCGCCCGCCGGGTACGATGACCATGTGGCCAACCTCGCCGGCGTTGTCGAAAGCACCGCGCCACAGCTTGCCGTCGAGCACGACACCACCGCCGATGCCGGTGCCAAGCGTAAGCATCACCATGCTGGAGACCGCGGCGCCGGCGCCGGCAACGAACTCGCCGTAAGCCGCGGCGTTGGCGTCATTCTCCAGCGTCACTGGCAAACCGGTCTGCCGGGCAAGGTCGTCGCGCAGCGGCACGCGGTCGAACCCCGGGAGGTTGGGCGCCTTGTAGATCATGCCGGCGCTGTGTGACATTGGCCCGGGGGCGCCGACACCGACGACGGTCGGGGAGTCTGCCTTTCCGACCCGCGCCCGCAATTCATGCACGAGCAGCGCCATGCGCCCCAGCACGTGCTTGTAGCCCTGCTCGGCTTCGGTGGTGAGCGATTGCTTGTGCAGCAGGCGACCGGTGGCATCGCACACGCCGCCCTTGATGTAGGTTCCGCCCAGGTCGATGCCGATGGCCAGACTGGCACTCACAGTGACTGCTCCGTGGAGGGTGATTCCCGACTTGCTGCGCATATTACCGCGGCGCGCCGCGCGTGCTTACTTGATGTGCACGGACCCCGCCACGATGGTGCCGCGCAGCCCAAGTTGCAGGAGTTCCCCCGGCGCAGCGGCCAATGGGTCGTCGTCCCAGACAGTGGCATCGGCCGCTGCGCCGGGCCGCAACGTTCCAGCGGGCTCGGAAAGTCCCACCGATGCGGCTGCGCCGCGGGTGAATGCCCAGAGGGTCTCTGATATGCTAAGCCGCTCGGTCGCGACCCAACCCCCCGCGGGTTGACCGGACTCGTCTGTGCGGCACACGGCCCCATGTAAAGAGCGGCGTGGGTCAATGGACTCTACGGGTATGTCCGAGCCGGCCGCGAGGATCGCCCCCGCATCGAGCAGGCGGCGAAAGGGGTAAGCATTCCTCTGAGCGCGCGGCCAGTGGCGTTGCGCGGTCGCGATGTCGCCCGGGATGTGGCAGGGCTGGACTGACGCGATGATGCCCGCGCGGGCCATGCGCCGGGCGTCTGCCGGGCGTACGCATTGGGCGTGCTCGATCCGATGGGGCATCGGGAGTGAAGCGCCACTGTCCCTGCGAGCGGAAACCAGCGCATCGACGGTTTCTTTGACGGCCCGGTCGCCGATGGCGTGAATCCACACGCACCAGCCTGCGGCGACGGCCTCGGCCACTGCGGCTCGCAGTGTATCGCCGGAGATGACCGGTACGCCGCAGTAGCCCGGCCGCCCGGGGTACGCCTCGAACATGTAGGCGGTCTGGGAGCCCAGTGCGCCGTCAGAGAAAATCTTTACGCCGCCCAGGCGCAGCCACCGGTCACCCAGTCCGCTCCGCAAGCCGAGACGCCGCGCGGCCGGCAGCTCCGCCAAGGGGATTGCATGCACGACTCGCAGGCCGAGTGCGCCGCGCGCGTGGTGTCGCTGGAGGTGCGTGAGCGAAAGGCCGTCGTCCATGCTATGGACCGCGGTGATCCCGTGTGCCCAGGCGCGTTCGTAGGCCCTGTACAGGGCCCGGTCGATGACCCGGTGGGCTGCCGGGGTATTCTCGCCCGCCAACAGCCGTACGGGATCCGGCAAGAGTTCGATCGCAGTTTCACGGATCAGGCCGGTCAGCTCACCAGCGGCGTTCCTCTCGAGATTGCCACCGGGGGGATCGGGTGTGTTCCGGTCAAGCCGGGCCGCCCGCAGACCGGCGGAGTTGAGCCATACCGTATGGTGGTCGCGGCTGTGAACGAGCACGGGAATGTCGGGGAGGATTCGGTCGAGGTCCGCGGCCTGCGGTGGAGGACTTTTCCACCGGTTATGGTCGAAACCATGTGCTACGACCCAGGGACCGATACGGCGATGCTGGGCACGGGTGGCGATTTTTCGCAGCGTGCTGTCGAGGGACGTGCATGGGGATACGTCTATCAGCAGACTCTCGCCGAGTGCCCAGTAGAAGAAGTGCGTATGGCTATCGACCAACCCCGGTGTGAGCGTGGCGCCTCGGAGTTGCAGCACGTCGGTACCTCGTGTGCGCAACTCGAGGATGTCGGCCTTTGTCCCGACCGCAACCACCCGGTCGGCAGAGAATGCGACGGCGTTTGGGAGTGGCTTCGTGCGCACGCGTCGCTTGCGGTGGTTTCCCGTCGTGGAGGTGGGAGGAGGGGTGAATTCCTGATGAATGCGATCGGCGAGGACGATCCGGTCAACGAGCGGTGGTGGGGTGGTCATGCCGAGCAGCTTAGCTCGGGTCGATCAAGTCGGCGAGACTACAAGGCGAGAGCATGGAAATCCGGGATGTCGGGGTGGGCGCATAAAAAAATAAAACCGGAGCAGGCTGCGACGACCGGGGTGTTCGGGCCGAAGGGAGGGGGGAGGCCGCCGCTTTGTGCCTGCTCCAAGTTTTATGCCTTACATACGTTGCAAACAGTGTGCCAGTTCGTTGCATTCCAGAAAATGCGATTCTAACACGATCTTCGCAGGTGGTGGTCCGATTACGGTGGACTTCAGCGGGTTACATGCCCCAGAAGTGTGGGAAATCTCCCACAGTCATTGCGGCAAGCCCCACAACCTGGCCGCTCAGTTGGCCTCAGGTGCTTCCCTGCGCCCTGGTTCGAGTCGGGTGGCGCGCGCACGTTCGTATGTGTATGCACTCTGTTTGTCAGCCGCTTGATTCAATGCCAAAGGCATCATAAGCTACCGCTACGTGTGGCCGGGCACCGCCGGTCACAGCGCCGATGTAGCTCAATGGCAGAGCACGGCTTTCGTAAAGCCGGGGTTGTGGGTTCAACTCCCACCATCGGCTGTTCCCCTACTTTGTAATCTGGGGAGGGTGCCCCCAGCGTCTCCACGTAAGCGGGTGACCTGCGGAATGCCCCCCAGGGCCTGCCGTGGAATTGGGCGCGCTTCCGGGGTCGCGTGACAGGAGCGCAGGGGGGCCTCTACAATTCGGACCATGTTCGCCCGCCTGCACAGCGTGGCCTTGGCTGGAATCGAGGCCCATCCGTGCGAAGTCGAGGTGGATGTCAGCGGCGTCGGGTTTGGGGTACCGACGCTCGTGGGGCTGCCCGATAACGCCGTCAAGGAGAGCGTCGACCGCATCCGCAGCGCGCTCTTCAACTCCGGCTTTGCGCTGCCGAAGACGCGCACTACAGTCAATCTCGCACCGGCCGACATCCGCAAGGAGGGTCCGGCGTTTGACCTGCCTATCGCGCTCGGACTGCTGCTCGCCGACGACCAGCTCCGTACTGAGCAACAGGCCGAGTATCTCATCGCAGGGGAATTGGCGCTGGACGGCCGGGTACGGTCGGTGAAGGGGGCGCTGTCGATGGCGCTGCTGTGCCGCGCACGTGGTTTTCGGGCCCTGATTGTGCCGCGCGAGAATGCAGAAGAGGCCGGTGTGGTGGATGATGTTGAGGTCTATGGTGTCGAGCATCTCAGCCAGGCCGTGAACCTGCTCGGGGGACAGCTCGAACTCGAGCCCGTGACGGTGGACCGTGAGGCGCTGTTTCGACGTGCGGCACAATACGACGTCGATTTCGCCGACGTGCGCGGACAAGAGCATGCGAAACGGGCACTCCTGATTGCGGCCGCCGGGCGGCACAATGTGCTGATGATCGGGCCACCGGGTACGGGCAAGACCATGCTCGCGAAGCGCTTGCCCACGATACTCCCGCCGATGTCGTTGCAGGAGGCACTGGAGACGACGCGCATCTACTCCACCTCGGGCAAGCTTTCCGGGCAAACAAGTCTGTTGGCAACACGACCGGTACGTCAGCCGCACCATTCGGTCAGCACAGCGGCCCTGGTCGGGGGGGGAACGATCCCGACCGCGGGGGAGGTGTCGCTTGCACACCATGGCGTGCTGTTTCTCGACGAGTTTCCTGAGTTCACTCGGCCAGTGCTGGAGTCGATGCGGCAGGTGATCGAGGACCGGGTGGTTACGATCAGCCGGGCGCACAGCGCGGTGGAGTTTCCGGCGGATTTCATGTTGGTGGCGGCGATGAACCCATGCCCCTGTGGGTACGCGACCGACCCGCGAAAACCGTGCAAGTGCTCGGTGCCGCAGATCGAGCGCTACCTGGCGCGGATTTCCGGCCCGCTGCTGGAGCGCATCGACATTCACATTGACGTGCCGGCCGTTCCGATCGATCAGTTGCGCTCCCTGCAAGGGGGCACGTGCAGCGAGGCGATGCGGGCGCAGGTGGTTGGAGCGCTGGACATCCAGCGCGGACGTTTCGGCGCGGAGAGCACGACGCGGAACGGCAGCATGACGTCGCGCGAGTTGCGGAAGTTCGCGGTGATCGACGGTCCTGGTGAGCGTTTACTGCGGCAAGCGGTGAGCGAGATGGGCTTGAGTGCGCGGGCTCATGACAAGGTGCTGAGGGTGGCGCGCACGATCGCCGACCTCGCGGGCGCGGCGCAGATCGAAGCGCGTCATCTGGCCGAGGCGATCCAGTATCGGCGACTGGATCGGACAATGTAGGGCTCAGCGGCGGGTGGTGAGAGGCGGCCCACAAAGGGAGACTCTTGCCGCTGCGGATCAAGAGCCAATCCGTTCCGCTGACCTTGGCCGGTGTCGTGGTCACAGTTCCCACAACTCCGGCGTCCGCGCTAGCTCGGCTGGGGCAGTGCCGCTTTACAAGTAAGCACCACGCAGGCCCAGGTTGTGACCAATGACGGTGTCCGCGTCATCCTCGGCGCGAATGTCCGCTTCAACGTTTTTGTTGATCTTGTTTCGCTCAATCCGGGTGCGGTCGCACTTGTGCAGGTGAATGCCGATGCGGTTGTCCTGAATGTCGTTCTCACGCAGCGTGTGATCGACGGGCCGCAGCTCAACACGGCCGGCGATCTCGGGTTCAACGGGGCGGATCCCGTGGTCCCGATCAGCGCGGATCGCGATCCCATAGCCATTGCGGAAGAAGCGATTGCGCTCGATGAGCCAGCGCTGCGAAGTGCCGTTGTTTCGGGCATCGTCCAGGAACGATGGAATGAGACGGGTCCAGATCAGGATACCGTGCCCGTTCTCCTGGAAATCATTGCCGCGCACCTCGAAGTCCACGCCGTGTTCCACCGCGATGCCGGCCTGCCGGTTGTAAAGCATGCGGTTGTTCTCAAGGACGTTGCGGCTGGAGTAGCCGAGCCAGAAACCGTAATTGCACCGGTCAGCCCAGTTGTTTCGGAAGATGTTGCCAGAGCTGAAGGTGGCTTCGAACGCGATGTTCGGGCTGAGAGAGCCGTCGTTGAACTCAAACAGGTTGTCGTTGCAGCCGACGTCTTCGCCATCGGGGCTGCGACCCGCGAGGAAGAAGCCGTCGCCGCCGCAGCGGGCAAAGTTGCGCCGGAAAACGTTGCGGCACGAGTTCTGGAGGATGAGGAAACCGGTCGCGTCCGCCCCCATGTGGCCGATGCTCCCTTGACCGACGATGCCGTTCGGGTTCGCATCGCTGATATCGCGGGGCTGGTAACGGTTGCAGTAGTCGGCCCAGTTTTCTTCGAAGACCGAGTCAGAAGTCTCAAAGAGGTGAATGCCGTAGCCGCTGCAATAGCTGGCGTTGTTACGCCGCACGTGGATTTGGCGACAGCCGTAACAAAGCAGCCCGTTCATCTGGTGCTGCAGGTCGTTGCCGACGATCTCACCCCCTTCCACGCGGTCCAGCAGAATACCCCCGCCATAGGCCTCATCTGCGGGCAGCCAGATGTTCAGGAAGATTGTGTTCGCGGGCACTTCGGCCGTCGACGAAATCTGGTTGCCGTCCAGCGTCGGGTGCTTGCATTCGCGGACGATGATGCCGTGGTAGAAGTCACGGATGCGTACGTTGCGGATCGTGACGTGATCATGACCGTCCACCGAGACGCCGGTCCCGGTGCGGCTGTCACCGATGATGACCGCCCCATTGCCGTCAAGGGTAACATGATCCGCGGCGATGCGTATGCCAGCGGGCAGGTAATAGACGCCGGGTTCTAGACGGGTATCCTCGCGAAGAATCATGCCGTCGGTGGGAACGATGGTGGGTTTGAGTGGGGCTGTTGCGGACATTGATACCTTCCGAAAGCCGGGACGGATTGGATTAACCGTTTCATTCTACCACGGGAGGGTCGTTTGCGCCAACTTCTGTGTTTTCCATGCGGATTTTCAAACCGCGAACGTCCGATAGCCGGGAGCGGTGCCCGGGAGCGTCTGCGCGTCCTCCGATTATACACTACCTGTGCGAGTCCTCTGCTATTCGGTCGCGCGGGGTCGCAGACTGAGCAATTGGTCCACCGAGGTTTCCGCAAGCGATTGCGCCTGCGCGTCGGCCCCCGGCAACTCCGCGGCCGCACCCACCGCAAGTACCGCCATGCCCGCCCTCCTGGCCGCTTCCAGCCCGGCCGCGGCATCCTCGACGACGAGGCACGCCGTCGCCGGCAGGCCAAGGCGGTTAGCTGCGAGCAGAAACACTTCCGGGTCGGGCTTCGAGTGGCGAATGTCATTCCCATCGGCGATGGCGTCGAACAGGTCACGAATGCCCAGTCGGTCAACAATCATCGGCGTATTGCGGCTCGACGAGCCGATGGCGGTCTTGATTCCACGACGGCGCAGCGCACTTACGATTTCTGTCGCGCCAGGGAGCAGGTCCCCGGGACCGAGTGTCGCGAGCAGTTCTCGATAGCGGTCATTCTTGCGGATGGCGAGTTGCTCGCGCTCCTTCGCAGAGTATGGCCGCGCAGCACGTTCGAGGATGATGGCGAGACTTTCCATGCGGCTGACCCCGCGCAGTCGGGCATTGATCTGCTCGTTGAAGGGGATCCCCTCCTGGTCGGCGACCTCTTTCCACGAGACATAGTGAAGGGAATCGGTGCTGACGAGCACACCGTCGAGGTCGAAGATCACGCCGCGAATCATGCGCGCTCCCAGTGGGGTTGAGCCAGGGACAAAGCGGGCAGGGTAGCCGCCCGCCGCGGGCCTTGCCAGAGACGCGCGGCGCTGCGAGACTGCCCCGTTTACCGCGCTCCCGGAGACTTGCTCCCGGGTCCCGGATCCCTTTTCCCCGAGCCCTGATGCGGAGTGTTGCATGAGTGGTAAGCTGGCACACTATCCCGACGTGGCCGCCGCCGCGGCGCGGTTGCAGGAGATGGCAGCCGGTCTGGGCGTGACGGAGTTCGCCCAGGTCCGCAATCTCGATTACGTGTTTGCGCCATTCGAGCTCTACCCGCTCGCGCCGCGCGCCACGTTGCCGCTCGACCACATCACGGCATTCGCGGTCGATATGGACGGCACCAGCACGACGACCGAGCCACTGGCGCTCCACGCGCTTGAATACATGGTGCGACGCATCACAGGCCGCCTCACGCCGGCGGACTGGCCCGGGCTCGATGAGCAAGCCGATCTGCCGCACGTCATCGGCAACAGCAATTTCCGCCACACGGAGTTTCTCCTGCAGCGTTATGGTGCGGCGCTGGATCAGGCGGCGTTCACACAGGCCTTCTTCGAGGCCCTGACGTGGACGCTGGCGTGCATGACCGATACCCAGCGCCGCCGTGATGTCGAGCAGAATGCACGGAACTGCGGCTTGGCGGAACTGCTCTCACAGCAGGACTTCCGGCAACTCGTCAAGGCCGGCGGAGTTACCGCCGACAATGTCGCCGAGTACGTGCGCCCACTGGTGGCACGGTTCGGAGCGGCCTTTCGTCCGGGGCATGAGGCGGAGCGCGTCGCGGCAGCACTTGACATCTATTACCTGCGCTACCACGCCATACTGCAGGAGCTCGAAGCCGGCCGCGGCGACCGCCTGGCGGCGGAACTGCTCGGTGCGGGTGGACGCCGACTGGTCGAGCCGATGCCCGGGTACGAGGTATTCGTGCCGTTGATCAAGGGTTGGCTAGGACCCGAAATCGAGGCACTGTGGGAGCCCCTGCGAGCGAACCTGCTGGCGCAGCCGGAGTTGGGCCACACGGCGGCCGAGCTCGATGCCTGCCGTCCGCGGCTGGCCAAACTGGCGGAGCGTTTCCGGCAGCGACCGGCAAAGCTCGCACTCGTAACGGCGTCGATTGCGTACGAGGCGCATGCGTGCATGCGCGAAGTCATCGCCGTACTCGCGCAGGACGTGCAGTCCTGGCAGGTGCCGGATGAGGTGAAAGACCGCCTCGGTGCAGCGCTTGCCGACTACCGCACTGTATTCGATGGCTTCGTGTGCGCGAGCGATGCGTGGGAGGCGCGCCTGAAACCGCACCGTGATTTGTACGCCCTGTCGCTTTTTCAGATGTCGGTGCCGCGGGCGGAGTACCCGTTCGTGGTAGGGCTTGAGGACACGGAGCCGGGGTGCATTTCGTTGCGTGCGGCGGGTATCGGCTGCGCGGTAGCGCTGCCGAACCACGATACGCGGCGCCAGGACTATGCCGCTGCCACGGCGGTGGTGCGTGGTGGGCTGCCTGAACTCATGGTAGTGCGGAATCTATTGCTGTCGGAGTGGTGAAAGCAGGCGTTGCCGCTGGGCGCTTCAACAGCGTTGCGCGAGCAGTGTGAGTGCGGCGCCGAGGCCGCGCGCCGCAGTCTCGGCGCTCATACTGGGAGGGGGATCTTCCTGCGCCGCGATCTGCTCGGGAAGGGGTGGCACATGAATGAAGCCGGCCGGAATGTCGTGCCCACGCTCTGCGAGGTGATGCATCAAAGCGTAGCCGACCTGGTTGCAGAGGAACGCACCGGCATCGCGCGAGAGCGTTGCCGGAGTACCCGCGGCGCGGATCGCAGCGAGGAGTGCGTGCAGGGGGAGTGTCGCGTAGTACGCGGGAGGGCCTTCCGGTACGACCGGCAGGTCGCGGGGCTGGGCACCACCGTTATCGGGTATGCGGTAGTCCTTCAGGTTGAGGAAAACGCGTTCCAGCGCGAGTGCGGCACGGCGGCTTTGGCCCAGGCAGACAACCGCGTGCGGCCGCAGTGCGTCGAGCAGGTCGCAAAGATGATCGTCGGCGTGCCCGTCTCTAACCGGTAGTACTGCGGAGTCGAGATCGACACCGGCCACGCCGGTTGCGGTCACATGTTCGAGGATGGCCATGGTGGCATTGTGCTTCTCCCCGCCAAAGGGTTCGAAGCCGGTGAGGAGGATGCGTCGAACCGCTTGCGACACGGCGGACTCCGGAAGGGTGCGTCCACGACCGTTCAGTAGCTGAACTTGCCCAACTCAACTTTACCGCGGAAAGTCCAGTAGATGATCGCCGTGTACGTCAGCACGAACGGCATGCCAAGGAACGCGATGATCGCCATGATCTGCAGCGTCTTCTCCGACGAGGCGGAGTTGTAGATGTCCAGCGAGAAGACCGGATTGAACGTCATCCCGGGGGCCACGTCCAGACTGGAGACGAGCAGGTACGGGTACAGGGCGATGCCGAAGAGGAACACGAACGCCGCGATCGAGCAGCAGGACGAGAGGAACGCATAGCCCGGCTTGCGCAGGTAGATCGCCCGCGGGATATTTGCGATCGCCAGCACGTTGAGGAACACGACCAGCCAGGCCCAGGGGTAGTCGCGGAAGTTGCGGGTGGCTTGGGGCACCTCTACGAGCGTGAAGATCGTCGTAAAGATGTACATTACGAGGAAGAAGCCGAACGTGTGCCACATCCAGCCGTGAATGCGCTCCTGCAAGTCGCCGGTGGTCTTGAGGTACAGGTAGATTGAGCCGTGCATGGCGAACATTGCCACGGCGAAAATGCCGACTACGAGCGGGTACGGGCCGAGCAAATCCAGGAAGGTACCGGCATACTCCATGTCCGCCCCGATCGGCATGCCCTTGATCGTATTGCCCACGGCCACGCCGAATAGGAGTGTCGCGAGCGTACTGGCGGCGCAGAACGCCACGTCGAAGCTTCGCCGCCAGAGGACTCCCTCGCGCTTGCTGCGAAACTCCATCGAAACGGCCCGAAAGATGAGTGCGAACAGCAAAAGCATGAACGCGAGGTAGAAGCCGGAGAAAGCCGTCGCATATACATGCGGAAACGCGGCGAAGAGCGCGCCTCCGAAGGTCACGAGCCACACCTCGTTGCCGTCCCAGAGCGGCCCGATGGAGTTCATGAAGATGCGCCGTTCGGTGTCGGACTTGGCACCCAGGTGCAGGATGCCGACACCGAGGTCGAAGCCGTCCAGGATGGCGTAGCCGACCAGCAGCACGCCGAGCGTGACGAACCAGAACAGGTGCAGGTCCATGAAGGCGGCTCCTAGCGGGGGTCACCGGGCTTAGGCCCATGCGCATCGGTGTACGAGGACTGGGAAGGGTCGGTTCGCACGGCGGCGGCCGCGAGAATCCAGCCACGGCGGGCCTTGAACTCGCGCTCGAGATCGGCAGGATCCTCGGGGCCGTGGCGGATCTTGCTATCCAGCACAAACAGCCAGACCGCCAGCAGCAGGAGGTAAATCAGCCCGAAAAGGCCGATCGAAATGCCCACATCGATGGCGCTGACCGTGGGGCTGATACCGTCGCGGGTTTTCAACAGCCCCCAGACGATCCACGGTTGGCGCCCGACCTCGGCGGCGATCCAGCCGAGCTGGTTGGCGATGAGTGGTCCGGCGATGCCGAAGACGAAGATCCACAGCAGCCAGCGCTGTTCGAACAGCTTGCCGCGCCACCATTGGAGCAGACTGAACAGCGTCAGTGCGATGAAGAACATCCCCAGGCCGACCATGATGTGGTAGGACTGGAAACTCAGGTGGATCGGGGGCCAGTAGTCCTCGATCGCCTCGCCCGCGGGCAGACCGCCCGGCACGATGGCCGGGTCGTCAAGGGCGGTCACGGGGGTCGTCCAGTCACCATGCACGAGGAAACTGAGTGCGCCGGGGATAGCGAGGCCGTAGTCGACACGCCGCTCCGCCACGTTGGGCACACCGACGAGGTACAGGGGCGTACCGCCCTCCTGGGTCGTGAAGTGGCCTTCAAAAGCCGCCAGCTTGCCGGGCTGGTGCTTGGCAATCATGACGCCGTTGGAGTGGCCGGTAAGCAGTGCCAGGAGCGAGAACACGGCCGCGAAAGGCAACGCGATGGCGATGCTGCGGCGGGCGAAATCCTGATGCCGGTTCCGCAGGAGGTAAAAGGCGGAAACACTCAGGACGAGGAAGGCGCCGGCAATGAACGCGCCGACCAGGGTGTGCGTAAGCCGCTCGATGGTGGACGGGTTGAAGACGAGCTGCCAGAAATCGACGATTTCCGCACGCGTGAACCCTGACGCGGAAGTCACGAGGTGGTGGCCGGCCGGTGTCTGTTGCCACGAATTCGCGATGATGATCCACACGGCTGAAAAGATTGAGCCGAGCGAGACCATCAGGGTGGAGAAGAAGTGCATTGGCGGGCGGACCTTGTCCCAGCCAAAGACGAGAATGGCGAGGAAGCCCGATTCGAGGAAGAAGGCAAAGATGCCTTCGGCCGCGAGAGCGGAGCCAAAGACGTCGCCGACGAAGCGGGAATAGTACGACCAGTTCGTGCCGAACTGGAATTCCATCACGATGCCCGAGGCGACACCCATCGCGAAGATCAGCGCGAAGATTTTCGTCCAGAACTTGGCCATCGCTTCGTACTGGTGCTCTTTCGTCCAGAGGAAGAGACCCTCCATGATGACCATCAGCAGGCCCAGCCCGATCGTCAGCGGTGGAAACAGGTAGTGGAAACCGATCGTGAACGCGAACTGGATGCGCGAGAGAAGCAGTGCGGTTTCGTCCATGGCAGGCACCTGGGTTCGGTCGCGCGGCAGCCGGCAACCGGCCGCCGCCGCACGGCACGTCCGGCGAAACTGGCGGTCATGGTAGCGAGGTCTGGTGGGGGCGGAAGTTCAGCGAGTGACAGAAATGATCGAAAAGTGGCTGCGGCCAAGCGCCCCCATCTCGGCGGTAGGGGCCAGAGGGTCATTCCGGGGCCGATCGGCTACACTTCCAGTGGTGCGTTCTCAGTGGTAATGCGCGACCCGGCCGCTCTCGGCGGGGTCCATAAGGAGGATCACTGTGTTTGAGACCGTCAAGCAGGGGTTCCTGACCGTGATCGGCATGACGCTGATGACGAAGGACAAGGTCGAAGAAGCCGCCCGGGAGTTTGCGGAATCCGCCAAACTCTCACAGGAACGCGGCCAGGAACTGGTCGACGAGGCCGTGGCACGCGCTAAGCGCGGCCGAGCCGAATTTGAATCAGGTGTGGAGCGCATCGTCACCGATATCCTGCAACGGATGCACCTGGCGACCCGCGTGGAGATCGACGAACTACAGGCGCGCATAGTTCGCCTTGAGCAGGCCGCAGGCCTGACGCCACCCGCGGCCAAGCCGCCGCCGGCTGGCACGGAGCCGCCTACTCCTTCGATCTAGAAGTGCTCCCCATGCCCCTTTCTCCAGCGGGGAGAGGTAGAGAGTAGGGCGTTCACCAGTGGTTTCTCGACCCTCCCCCAACCCCTCCCATGAGGGAGGGGCGCCCGGGAGTGCATCCTGGGTTCTGAGCCGCAATGCCGGCGGCACGAGCGAGTTGCCCAGCGACGCGTGGGATGCCGGACCGGCCTGTGAAGTAGGCAGGATGACCATACGCAAACTCGGCATCGTTTCCCGTACGTATCGGCACGTGAACCGTTACCGGCAGGTACTGACGGTGCTGATTCGGTACGGTTTCGGACACCTGGTCGACAGTCTGCGCATCAGCCAGTACCTCGAGATCGGCTGGCAGTTGATCGCGCGTGAGAAGGCCGAGCATGTGGAGCGGCTGAGTGATGCCCAGCGTGTGCGGATGGCGATCGAGGAGTTGGGGCCGACTTTCGTCAAGCTGGGACAGGTGCTTTCGACGCGGCCAGACCTGATCCCGCCGGTGTTTGTGGAGGAGTTGACCAAGTTGCAGCAGGAGGGGGTTCCGATTCCGCGCGAACAGGTGCGGACGATCCTGGCGGCGGAGCTGAAACACCCCGTGGAGGAGCTCTTCGCGCGTTTCGAGGATCAGCCGCTCGCGGCGGCCTCCATCGCGCAGGTGCACCGCGCCACCCTGCACACCGGCGAAGAGGTTGTGGTCAAGGTGCAGCGGCCGGGTATCGAGGAAGTGCTCGACGTCGACCTCGAAATCCTGCTGCACCTCGCGATGCTGTTCGAGCGGCACGTGGAGGGCTGGCAGGTATATCGCCCGAGCCGCATCGTGGAGGAGTTCAGCCGTACTGTTTCGCGGGAGCTGGACTTTCAGACCGAGGCCACTCACCTGGAACGGTTCGCGAACCAGTTCCTCGATGACGACACCATCTACGTGCCGAAGGTGTACCGCGCCCTGACGACGCAACGGGTGCTCACGATGGAGTTTGTCGATGTGATCCCGGTGCGAGACGTAGCCGCGCTACGTTCCGCGGGGCTCGATCCGCGGATCATTGCCGCGCGTGGCATGGACCTGACACTTAAGCAGCTTTTCGTGCACGGTTTCTTCCACGCGGACCCGCATCCGGGCAACGTATTTGTGTTGCCGGGCAACGTGATCTGCCTGCTCGACTTTGGCATGATGGGGCGGCTCAGCCGCGAAGCCCGGGAGAGCTTCGCCGACCTGATTCATGCAATTGCGCGGCGCGATTCGAAGGCCGTCGCCGTTGCGCTGCTGCGCGTGACCCAGCACGAGCCGCAGCACGATCCGGATGTCCCTCAGATCGAGCGGGATGTGGCGGAGTTCATTGACCTCAATGTGCCCCAGCGTCTCAGCGAGCTGAATTTCGCCAAGCTGCTGCGTGACTTGCTGGATCTCGTGGCACGCCACCGGCTGTTCATCCCGCCGGATCTGGTGATGATGCTCAAGGCCGCCGTGACGGTCGAGAAGCTGATGACACGTCTCGATCCGGAGCTCGACGTCATCGGTGGTGCGACTCCATACTTGCGCGCCTTGCAATTCGACCGCTGGAAGCCGGGCCGCCTCTGGCGCGAAATGTGGCTGACAAGCGGTGATTTGCTCGGCCTCCTGCGCGACATCCCCGGTGGCTTGCGTGATGTCCTGCGATCCGCAAAACGCGGTGACCTGCAAATTCGCTTCGAGCATCGCGGGCTCGAGCGCCTGCTCGATGCCCACGAACGCGTTGCGAACCGGGTGTCGTTCGCGATCGTCGCTGCGGCCCTGATTGTCGGGTCGTCCCTGCTGGTGCATGCCCGCATCCCGCCGATGTGGAACGGTGTTCCGGTCATCGGACTGGTTGGGTATTTCGGGGCCGGAGCGATGGGGTTAATCCTGCTGGTTTCGATCCTGAGACACGGGCGGCTGTAGGGCTGCCGGGGTGGTCGCTCTCGGACGAAATGTCAGACGGCTCGTGGGAGGTGTCCGCTGCCATAGGCCGTGCGGAGGTGCTCGTAGGCCTGTTGGTAGGCCACGAAACGCACATGGTATTCGGCACGGGTAGCATCATCGCGGGCCTTATCCGGGTGCCAGCGCTGGGAGATCTCGCGCCAGGCGTGCTTGAGTTGTGTTTCTGTGGCTTGCTCGGTCAGGCCAAAGAGCGCCAGTGCGTCACCCCATGAAAGGGCCGCTGCCTGGGCCGCGACACGCGCGCCCACGGTGTTACGATCCGCACAATCGGCAGTGCGCAGCCATTCCCAATCCCAGGCATCGGGCAATAGCGCGCCTACCGTGGCACCCATGACGGTCAGCATCCGTGTGAACGGGCGCCCGCGGAGGTGCAGGAGCCCATCAACGGCCAGCCCGGCGGCGGCCGCGAATTTTCCGCCCCAACGAGCAGTGCGGCGGCGCTGAGCGGCTTGGCGATCGCGTAGCAGGGGGCCGACATCGTCCTGCCACACCCGGCGCAAGAATCGACGAAACGCTTCATCTTCGGATCGTTTGTCCGTGGGCATCTTGGTTCCTGCGGGGCACCTGCCGCGAAATTCTTTCGAAAGCAGTCGTACGCTCGCGGCTCTATCTTTATATCATCTCCCGTGTCGCCGCGGCACTTCTTTCTAAGCACCGGAAGCCGGCTGTCAGGCATGAAGGACCACCACTCTTGATTTCTGCACCGCATGCCAGCGAAGTCGCGCACTGCGTGGCGGGGATAGGGCCGCTTGTGTCCCCCGGCGCAGGCGTGCTCGCAGACCTTTCGGGGCTGCCGGTCTCGTGGCTGCTCGGGCCTGGAGCACTGTTGCTGGCGTTCCTGGTGCGCTGGCGACTCCCGGTGGGAGTGTCGGAGGGGCTCTTTGTCGCCGGGCTCACCAGTCTGCTATTGCATAACTATGCCGCAGTCTCGGCGGCGCGCGGCAAAGCCATCCTGTTGAGCGCGAGTTTGGTGGGGCTGGCGTGGATGTGGCTCGTCGTGGCCACATGGGTAGAGCGTGGCGCCGCCCGGGCAGGACCGCCTGGTGAGGCCCCATCAGCCGCACGGGGAGTGCGCATCGGCTTGGCGCAGTATGTGGCGGTGAGCTGCGCGCTCCTGGCGGTGCCGGCGCTCTTCTGGCGGGGCGTTTCGCCGCCGCCCACGATGGCACTGACGATCTTCCTGTTGCTCTGGCTCTTCGCGATTGCCGCCTGGTGGGCGTGGCGCCATCCACTGGCGCGCGTCGGACAGATGGCGGCAGCGGCGGGCGCGCTACTGGCGGGGACGGCTGATTTGTGGCTACCGTGGCGTAGCGCGGGTTGGACCGTCTCGGGAATCCTCACGGTCCTCGGTGCGCTGGCACTGCTGGTCGTGCTTGCAGGGGGCTGGCGGACGTGGAAGCTGCGTCGCAACGCCTGGATGAACAACCCCGAAGACCTGTTACGGCCCGAACCCCGTCGTCCGCTTCTCAACGGTACCGTGGTGCTCTTGGCCGCGCTAACCGGCCTTGGTGGCATGGTATGGACGAGTGCTCCGTTGACGCCACTCGCGGTTGCGCTGGCATCCTGGGCCTGCTTGAACGCTGGGCATCGGCTCGGTTCGGTGCTGTGCGGGGGTATCGGCTTGGCACTGGCGGGTCTGGCACTCGCGACCGTACCGACCGCCTGGTTGCCTGCGTCGCCGGCGAACGCCCTACTCGGTGCGGCGGTCGCCGGCATGTGGTGGCTCTGGCTTGGCCGGTTCTGGGGGCAGCAACTTGACAACGAGCGTCCTTGGACCACGGCGGGTGCCCTTATTCCTGCGACCCGGTTGCTGGGTAGTTGCGCTGCCGGTGCGGTTGCGCTACTCGCTTCCGGTTGGGTGATGATTGGTGAGATTGCAGCGGGACCGCCGCGCTGGACCGCATACCTTGCGCTGCTTGCGTTGCTTGGATTCGCCTCGATGTTGGTGCGATTGGCGGTGGACCGCAATTCGGTGCTTGCGACCGCCGCGGCGGTAATGGTTGCGGTCGCGGTGGTCGTGCCGGCCGAGGAAGTACTGGAGGAATTCGGTGCGCACGTCTCGATTGGTGTGCTAATCGCGCTCGTCGCAGTGGGCTTGGCGGCGCGCGTCGGGCCGACGGGGCGGCGCCCGGCCACGGACTGGTTAGTGGATGCCTGTCTGGGGGGATTGTTGCCGGTGGCGGCCCTGCATGGGGCGGCGCTCACCGGCCGCAGTCGGGATGCAATCGTGACTGTGGCGCTGATAACGGCCGGTTTTGGTTTGGCTCTGGCGCTGCGGTGGGCGCGCGTGGGGCGACCGGAGCCGGCACCCGCCCCGAGTTGAGTTGGTGGATTCCGGAGGCAGCGCTTGGGCGCTACTTGGCAGGTTGTTACACTCGCAAATTGGTAATGGTGAGGTACTGGTGGCAAAGGAGCAGCTTGCGTGAGCCCGCGAGCGAAACAGAGCAAAGCCCGTTCGGAGACCACCACGGTGCCGCGCAGTGCCGAGCACGCGGCGCGCGGGGGGGGGACGCCGGACAAGGTGGCCGCGGCGAAAAAACAGGCCGCGAGGTTCTCACGCACCCGGCAGGATCATGCCGGTGAGATCGCCGAGGACTATGTTGAGCTGGTATCACAGCTCATACGGGAGGAAGGCGAAGCGCGCACGGTTGATATCGCCCGACGGCTGGGTGTATCACACGTGACGGTGACAAAGACGATTGCCCGCCTGCGCAAAGAGGGATTGGTGCGATCTGAGCCGTACCGCGCAATTTTTCTGACCGCTGAGGGACAGACGCTCGCGAAACGGGCTGCGGCACGACACGAATTGCTGGTCCGGTTCCTGCGAGATCTGGGCGTCAATCCCACGGACGCCGAAGCCGATGCCGAAGGGATGGAGCACCACGTCAGCGAGGCGACTATCCGTGCAATCCAGCAATACGTAGACGCGCGTGGCCGATCGTGCGACGCTCGGAAGTAAGTGCAGTGTTGTTGCGGGGGGGGGTTCCTTGTCGCGGCGGGACCGGTTCCTATAATGGCCGCCTGCAGGATAGTTGAATCTTTTACACGCGCGTGACACGGAACACGGAGTCTGCGGCCGGGGGTGGTGCCGCGGTTCGTTTGGGAGCCGAACATGCCAGAGCAGGGATCCGAGGTGCGGCAGATCGTCTGGAGTGACGCGTTTCCGATCGTCCGGCTCTTTCGCACAACGCGGATGGCCCTGGGGCCGAAGCGCATGCTGCTGGGGCTGGCGTGTGTACTGCTGGTGTACTTCGCCGGGCGGTTGTTGGATGCAGTCTGGCCGGGCGTGGTCGTCGCAGTGGAACGTGGCACAATTTCGAGCGAAGTTCAGCAGTTTGCGCGCCTACCGCAGGCCGAATTTGTCGCCTGGGTACGCGAGGCGCGCGAGGCGCCTGGTGTGCTCGCCACGGCAGCCCTGTTGCGACTTGGTCTCTTTGCCGATCCGGATGAAGCCCGCGCGGCCTACGAAAGCCAGGGCTTCCGGGCGCTGGTGCTCGACGGGCCGACCCGTGAGCAGATCCGCGCCCAGATCGCCGCGTTGAACTCGCGTGTACAGGACGGGGTGCAGGTCCTGAAGAACAACCGCGAGCTGTCACGCACTGAACGCGCCCGCCGCACGCGCGCGCTGCACCAGGCGGCGGACACTGTGAAGCGGGCGCTACACATGTCCACACCTCCCGGAGCTGCGGCGGCCGGCCGGCTCGATGAGGCGCTCGAGCGGATTGCTGCGGCGGTGCCGGCGGAATCCGGGGTGGAGCCACTGGCCGATCTGCGCACCGTCCTGAAGCGGACGACGGCAGTAGTGGAGTATCAGCAATGGCGGCCGCGTGGCCCATTCATTTCCTTCCTGGAGCATCAGCAGCACTGTTTCGCTGCAGCGATCCAGGGCGCGGTGAACGGGCGACTGGGATTCAGCGGCGGTGCGTACAGCACCACGCCCTCCATGGCCGCGAGCATGGGGTCAGCCGTACAGGGGGTGCTGTGGATCGGCACGCAGCGTCCGTTCTTCACGTTGTGGCTCGGACTGTTCGCACTGGTGGTTTTTGCCCTGTTTGGTGGCGCGATCTGCCGGAGCGCTGCGGTCCATGCCGCGCGCGAAGACAGTGAGTCTGTCAACGCCAGCTTGAAGTTCGTCGGGGAGCGTTACAGCGGCTTTCTGATTGCGCCGCTGGTGCCCATCGGTGTGATCGCGGTGTCCGCCGTGTTGATGTTCATGGGTGGACTACTGGGGGCCGTGATACCGTGGGGGCTAGGCGAGGTCTTCGTCGGGCTGCTGTGGGTCCTCTCCCTGGTCGGGGGCCTGGTCGCAGCGCTGGCGCTGTTCCTGTTGGTTTTCGGCTTTCCGCTGATGTGGCCGAGCATCGCAGTTGAGGGTTCCGATGGCAACGATGCGCTCTCGCACGCCGCCAGTTATGTCTTTGGACGCTTCTGGAATCTGCTTGTCTACAGCGTGACACTGCTGGTTTACGGCGCGTTCTCCTACCTCGCCGTGCGGTTCGTGGTCCTGTTGACGCTGAAGTTTTCGCACAAGCTGTCGGGCCTCGGGATGAACCAGGTCCCAAGCGGGCAGTTACGGGGCACCATGAACCTTGACGCACTCTGGACCATGCCCGCCTGGTCCGACCTCGCGCTGCTCCCGGGTACACAGGCCGCCGAAGTGTGGGGCACGTTCCCCGGCGGGCCGCTTGGCGCGCTTGAGGGCGTGGGGCAATTCCTGATGATGTGCTGGGTGTTTGTCGCGGTGAGTCTGCTGGGCGCGTTCGCGGTAAGCTATTACTTCACAGGGGCGACACTCATGTACTTCCAGTTGCGGCGCGACGTCGACGCGACTGACTACGAGGAAATCTACTACGAGGAGATGGACGACCCCTACGCCCCGATCCTCGGCACGACCTCGGAGCCCGACACGGCTTCACCGCTCTCGGGTGGTTCAGAAACTGCTTCCGGAAGCGATTCCGGGAGCCCCCATTCGGGTGCTGCAGAGAAGGATTCGTCCACCTCCGGTAGTTGACCGGGGCAGTTCCGCGGGGAATACTCCTGCGGAGGGTGCCTGTCGGGCCCGTGCCCATCGGAAAGGGAGATACGGCCGTGAACTACCGGATGAGCTTCGTTGCGGCTTGGTTGCTGCTGTCCACGATGGCCGCTGCACAAGAGTCTCCGCCACCGGCCCCTGACGCGGCTGCACCGGCCGCGACGCAACCGGCGGACGGCGTGTTGCTGGCGCGCGTGCTCGAGGTACGCGGCGATAGCAAACACGCACCGCTGGATTCGACACAGTGGCAGCCGTGCCAGGTCGGCGACACCTATCCCCCCGAGACGCAGATCCTCACGGGCGTGCGCTCCTCCGTGAAGCTGCGGATCGGCGAGGATGACACCTACACGGCCGTCATCGTCGAGCCGGCCAGTCGTGTACACCTCAGCGAGCTGCTGCGCACCGCCGACACGAAGCGTGTCCGACTCGAGGTTGGCTATGGGCAGGTGCGGGCGGGTGTGGCGGAAGGAACGCTGAAGAGCGACTTTACGGTCGATAGCCCGGTGGCCACGCTTTCCAAGCGCGGTACGTGGAACTTCGGCCTGTTTTACGAGCGCGGCACGGACCGCTTCGATATTTTCCTCCTCGAAGACGGACTCGTGGACGCGTTCAGCAAGCAGCTCAACGTGGAGCGGAGCGTACTGCCGGGCGAGCGTGTCGATGAGACGATGGCGCGCTGGCTGGATGCGGCACCGCGGCGGCTGAACGTGCCGGTGCCTGATATCTTCGGGCAAGGCGATATTGAAGTGGCGTTCAACGCGCTCCAAAACAGCGGCCTACGCGTATTGAATCCGCAGGGTGGGTCGAGCGTGCTGATCAACCTCAGCACGCAGTTCTCGCAGAACGAGTTCCGCAGCGTCGTGCGTGATGCCCTGCCGCTCAACCCCGGTGCGGGCACCGTGCCGCCGGCGCGGCGCGAGGGTTTCTTCGGTTCCGGCCGGGGTGACGAGTTGATCCCGGTTTTCCTCGGCACCGACAACCCGCTCGTACAGAAGGGCTACGCCAAGCCGGGCACGTACCGTTTCCCGCGCCCGGTACTCGAGAACTGGCTCCGTAACAACGGCGGTCGTTGAGACGACAAACGGGGGGATTGGTCCACACACGCCCGTACGGCTCCTACAGGTCTATACTCCCCCTGAGAGGCATTGCAGACAACGCTGCAGTCGCCTGGTGCGGTTGCCGCCTGAACAAGACGGACACTGGCCGAATTCACCCGCGAAACCACACTGGAACGAACCTGATGAAGAAGCGACCCGCTCGCAATGTGCTTGGCAGTGAATTGCAGGCCTGCTGTACGGCACCTTTGACCGGATTCTATCGCAACGGGTATTGCCATACTGGACCCGGCGACCTCGGTGTGCACGTGGTCTGTGCGGAGATGACGGCCGAGTTCCTCGCCTTTTCCCGTGAACGCGGTAACGACCTTTCCACACCGCGGCCGGAATTCGGCTTCCCGGGTCTCGAACCGGGCGACCGCTGGTGCCTGTGCGCCCAGCGCTGGCAGGAGGCGCTCGAAGGGGGCTGTCCACCGCCCGTGGTTCTCACGGCGACGCACATGGCCGCATTGGAATACGTCAATATCGATGACCTGCGCACGCATGCGGTGGTGACCGAAGACGCGGACTGATCGGACTCTTTTCTTTGGAAAGCAGGGGGGACAGCACAGAGATTATGGGGCGAGTCCGAAGGTGTAACTGTGCGCTGCTGCGCATCGTGTCGATGACGCCTATGGTCTTCGCACTGTGGGCCCAGTGAGTCGCTGTTACACATGGGAATGGCGTGCGCTGACCGAGGAGCACGGTACCTCGTATGCGCACCCCAAAGCATTCCGGTGGTCGGGAGGGTGCACTCAGACGCTGGGGCATCCCCATTGTCCTTGTTGCGGTGGCGGTGGGTGGCGGGGTACTGGTCGAACAGCGTGTGACGCAATTGGACGAAGATCGGCGGGCGGTGCTTCTGTACCAGGCCGAGGCGCTCGCACGTACGATCAATCCGGAGTTCGCGCGCGCGCTTACGTTCGGGCCGGATGATCTCACGAACCCTGTCTATGAACGTTTCTGTGAGCAGATGGCGAGTTACCGGGCCTTGTTGGGCTACCGGGGCATCTGGACACTGGCGGAACGCGATGGTGAGCTGGTATTCGGGCCGGAATCCTATCCGCGGGACGATCCGCATGCGTCCGCGCCGGGTACAATCTATCAACAACCATCGCGGGAAGTTCGCGCGATCTTTCGAACGGGTTGCGGATTTACGGAAGGGCCTTTCGCGGACGAATACGGCGACTTCGTGTCGGCCATTGCGTCCGTGCGGGATCCAGACTGTGGCAAGATCCTCCTCGCCGTCGGCATTGATGTGGAGGCGGCCGGCTGGGCGGCGGTTCTCTGGCGCGAACGCCTGGGTGGGCTTGTGTGCGTCTTCGCGCTGCTTGCGATCCTGGCCATGGGGGGCTTGGTGTTACGCTGGCGTGAAGCGCTGGTCGTGGATCAGCGACGGTGGCTGCGCTATACCGAGGCGTACCTCACCGTCATCCTCGGGTTAGGACTGACTGTGCTGGCTGCGGCGAATTCCCACCGAGCTGAAAAACGCGCGCGCGGGGCCCAGTTCGTGCAACTGGCGGATACGCACAACGAACGGGTTCTGGATACCTTTTTTAAGCTGCGTGAGTTTCAACTGGACAGCGTCGTACGGTTCATTGAAAACTCAGAATCCGTCGAGTTCGATGAGTTTCGCTCGTTCTGCGCACGTCTCGCGCGGCACCATGGGTTGCGTGCCATCGCCTATGCAGAAAGGGTAGCGGTTGAGGATCGGTCCACGTTCGAAGCTTGGGCGCGGACGGCAGGGCGGTCGAACTACAGAATCTGGCAGCATGATGGCGACGGGCGGCAAAAACCGGCCCAGGGGCGCGCGGTGCTTTACCCGGTCTGGCTGGTGGAGCCGGCCGGCAGCAACGATGCGGTGCTGGGTTTCGACCTTGGTTCTGAGTCGCTGCGCCGCACGGCGCTGGAGGCAGCGCTCCGCACCGGGCTTGTGACGGCAACGGACCCGGTGAAATTTGTACACGAACCCGATGACGGGTTTGGCTCCCTGATCTTCCAGCCCGTATTCCATCAAGGGGATCGGGCTGGCGACATCACGGGTTTTGCGGTGGTGGCACTGCGCCTGGGCGCGCTCTTGCAAGCTCTGCCATCTGCCAATGCGCCGGAAGACTCACCGGTGATCATCGACCTGTATCAACTCTGGCCGGACGGTTCCCAGCGCCTGCTTGGAACTACCCGCGGACAGCCGTCCCATGAGAGTGCGTGGACTGATGAAGCGGCCTTACCCAGGGCCCGTGCGCGGTTTACGGTGGGGCAACCGCTATTCGCTTTTGGAAAGACCTACGCGGTAGTTGTCACGCCAGGTCCGGCCTTTCTCGCCGCGCAACCGGCGCGGGCCGCCTCTTTGACAGCCGGTGTCGGTTTGTTGTTAACCGGTGTTTTTGCGGCTTTCGCAGTGTTCCTGATCCGTCGGCGCACGGATCTCGAGACCGAAGTGCGGGTGCGCACCACCGAGTTGTGGGATAGCGAAGCGCGTTTCCGGACACTGATCGAGGGCTCCGCGGATGCGCATTTGCTGCTGCGCAACGAGCGCTTTGTGCAGTGCAACGATGCGGCCGTACGCATGCTGCACTTGAAATCGGCAGAGCAATTGCTGCACTGTCATCCGGCGGAACTCTCGCCGCCGCAACAGCCGGACGGGCGTTGCTCCCGTGAAAAATCGGAGGAAATCATCGCGGCGGCCCTGCGTGGTGGTTGTCAGCGCTTCGAGTGGGTGCACCGCCGCGCCGACGGTGAGGACTTCTTCGTCGAGGTGTTGCTGACAGCGATTGCAGACCGCGAGGGAGCCCTCTTGCACGCCGTATGTCGGGAAATCACGGAACGTAAGCAGGCCGAAGCAGCGCTGCGAGCGAGCGAGGTACGACTGCGCGCCATCGGCGACAACCTGCCCGACGGTGCGGTTTACCAGCTCGAATGGGAGTGCGCCGGACAGGTACGTTTTGTGCACGCGAGCGAGGGGCTGGCGCGCCTGCTGGAGTGCTCGCTCGATGACATCCTGGATGGGCGTGTGCTCATCAGTACGCGGCTCATTCCGGAAGATCGTGAACGCTACCTGGCACTTTCCGCGGATGCGATCCGTACGCTCAGCCAGTTCGACGGCGAATTTCGCCTGCTTCGCAAGGATGGCTGTGTGCGCTGGATTCATTGCCGTTCCCAGCCGGAGCGTCTGCCGGACGGCCGAGTTGTGGCCGCCGGAGTGGCCATGGATGTGACGGCCCGCAAGGCCTCGCAGGAGGCGGTGGCCGAGAAGGAGCACTGGATACGCTCACTTGTCACCAACATGCAGGATCTCGTGTTCGTCCTCGATCGTGAGCTCGCCTTCAAAGAGTACTTCCAGCCGCCGTCGGATCTCCTCTGTATGGAACCCGCGAGTTTTGTGGGGCGCACTGTCGATCAGGTGGCGCTCCCTGAACCGGCCCGAGAGCGGATCAAGGCCGCGTTGACGGCGGTGCTGCGGTCCGGTGAAGTGAGCGAGGCGGAGTACTATCTCGACTTGCCAGCCGGGCGGACGTGGTTCGAACTGCGGGCGTCGGGCCTGCGGGACGTGCACGGCATCGTCCAGGACGTCATTTGCGTGGCACGCAACATCACCGCGCGCAAATGCGCGGAGGACAAGCTGCTCGCGGCGAACCGTGACCTGGCGGAGGCGACTGCCCATGCAGGTGCGATGGCCACCGCGGCCGAACAGGCCAGCCGGGCCAAGAGCGAATTCCTGGCAAACATGAGCCACGAAATCCGCACACCCATGACCGCGATCCTCGGATTCGCGGAGGCCGCGATCGAAAGTTGCCCCCACGAGCAGCGGGATCTCCGCGCCAACCTCGAGACGATCTTACGGAACGGGGGCCATCTGCTCGGTCTGCTCAACGACATCCTCGACCTCTCCAAGATCGAGGCCGGACGGCTCAAGGTTGAGCAGATTGCCTGCGCCCCGCTTCAGATCATCGCCGAAGTCGCTTCAATGATGCGGGCGCGCAGCGTCGCGAAAGGTGTGGAACTGGACATCGCCTTTGACGGTCCGATCCCCGCTTCCATCCAAAGTGATCCGATCCGTCTGCGTCAAGTGCTGATCAACGTGCTCGGCAATGCGGTGAAGTTCACGGAGCAGGGCACGGTGCGCATGGTCATCCGCCTCACTGACCAACATTCCGCGGGTACGGCGCTCGAATTCGATATCATCGACACTGGGCTGGGTATGACAGCCGAGGCGGTCGCGCACATCTTCCAGCCGTTCTCGCAGGCCGACGCCTCGATGACACGGCGATTCGGCGGTACAGGACTGGGTCTGACGATCAGTCGGCGACTGGCCCAGGCCCTCGGGGGTGATGTGCTGCTGCTTTCGACCTCGGTGGGTCGCGGCAGTCATTTCCGGGTGCGCGTCGCAACCGGTTTACTCGAGGGTGTGCCGCTGCTCACGGCGCCATCGGAAGCGCTCCAGACGAGCTTCTCTGCCCCCTCGGAAACCATAACGGCGGACGGGCCGCTCGTCGCTCGGGTGCTGCTCGCCGAGGACGGCCCTGACAATCAGCGTCTCATCCGCTACCTGCTTCACAAGGCCGGCGCCGAAGTGACAGTGGTTGAGAATGGGGAGCTTGCGGTCGAGGCGGCACTTTGCGCCCGACAGGACGGCCGGCCCTTCGACGTGATCCTGATGGACATGCAGATGCCGGTGTTGGATGGCTACACCGCCACCACCCAACTCCGAAGCCGGGGCTACTCCGGCACGATCATCGCGCTCACGGCTCACGCCATGGCAGGAGATCGCGAGAAATGCCTGGCAGCCGGCTGTGATGATTATGCGACCAAACCCATCCAGCGCGCGGCCCTGCTCAAGTTGTTGCGCCGCTACACCGGCGCGGTACTTATGAGCCCGTGAAGACGCACTGGAAAGTCGCGAAGTCCGCGAGATCGACATCCGTGTCGGCATCGGCATCGGCTGCAGCGCACGGATCCGACACGGTGACATGCGGGCCGCCGAGACAAAGTGTAAACCAGGCGAAATCGGCGGCCCCCACGGTCCCGTCGCCGTCAAAATCACCATACGCCGGCAGATCACACAGAAAGTCGATGTCATCGAGGTAGACGGTGAAGGGTCCGGCGCTGTCCACGCTGGAGAACGCGATGTGCTCGAGCACCCCGCGGTTCGTTGCAGAGAACAGTGTGCCATCGCCCGTCATGCCGTATATCGGGTCGGTCGATGGATTGAAGATCAGCGTCTGCCAGACGCCCGGCTGTCCCTCGATCAGCATGCCTTGCGGCGCACCATTCACCGCACCGGCCGCTCCGACCCACTCGATCGAGCCGCTGGTCCCACCGTTCGCGCCCAGTTCCGCGTTGGTGTTCGTCTCACGAATGCCGACCGCCACCCGCAGTCGGCCGCTGTCGAGCCGCATGCGGATACGGATCGGCCGGTCGAGCATGACCGTGGGGTTGGGAAGTTCGGGCGCGTTGAAGGTCGTGAGCCGCAGCCAGCGTTGGGGCGCGGCGTCCACAAATTGCCAACGGACCTCGCAGGCGTGGGGCGCGCTGAAGCTGCCCCCGTCGCCCGTAATGACGGCCACGTTAGGTGATTCGAGCAAGTGGTTGCTCGTCGATCCGCTGAAGCGTGGCAGGTTGAAGAGCACGCGCGTGCCGGTGGCGAACTCGTCGAAGCCGGTAAGCCCGAAACGGTCGCAGGGTGGCCGGCTGGTAACGAGGACCGGCCACGTGAGTGTGTCCTCGCCGACCGGATTGGTCACCTGCACGGTGAAGTGGAAGGTCTGGCCGGCGTCTGCCACGGTCGGCGTCCAGCCACTCACGAAGCCCTGGGCATCGACCGTCGCTCCCGGTGGCCCCGCCAACAGTGTCCAACTTGTGGCGAGTCCCTGAACGAGCGCGAGCTGCCGGCTGTAGGGTTGGTTGACGACCGCGCCGTCGGGTGTGGGGTCGATCTCCGCGAGGATCGGTGGCAGCACTGGACCGATGTCCATGTTCACGTGGCTGACCTGCCCGGCTGCGACCAGCACATCCGACGCCGCTGTCGCGGCATAGCCAGGGTGAAACGCCGCGAGCGTATACGAGCCCGGCGGGACGAGCAGGAACGAGTAGAAGCCGTCGGCGCTTGAAAGCGCGGTGTAGTTTGATCCGGTACGCGTGATCTGCGTATCAACGACCGGCTGCCCGAGATCATCGGTGACGTACCCGACGATGATGCCGCTGGTGGGATTGTCTTTCCAGGGCTGCGCCGGCACCGGGGCGGGCTGGGCGTAGACCGAAGCGGGGTATGACGCCCAGCCGGTGAACGAGCTCCAGGAGAAGACCGCGTTGCCATGTGCGCCGCGCACCCGAGTGAGGGTGATTTGTTCAAGGAGGGAGCTGACCCCCTGGCTGGTGATGTGCCCGGCGATGACCTGCCGGCCGCCGGCGCCCGCGAGCCACTGCTGAAGACGCGTGTCCCAAGTTGATCCCGCGCCCCCGGCGAAGTACATCATCGGAACGAGCAGATCGAGCCCACCCGTTTGAGCCCACAAGAGCGACTCCTGCAACTGGGCGGTTGGGGCGGTCAGGGGATTGCTGAAGACCGCTGCGCTGACCTTGACTTCCGGTCTGACGGCCATCACCGCCGCGTACAGGTCGCGTACCTGTCGCGTAATTTGGTCGGCGGTCCAGGCGTTGAAAGCAAGCCCGGCGGGATTCGTGTGTGGGTCGCCGAAACGCGCAAGACTGATGGGGTCGTACGACGGGCGGTTCGACCACGGTGTCCGGATACGATCGTAGTGTACCCCGTCCACAGCGTAGTTCTCGACCACGTACAACACCTGAGCGCGTGTGTAGGCCTGGGCCGCAGGTACCCCCGGGGCGATCCAGACGTAGTCGCTCTCGCTGTACTGTGGCGGGTTGGTCGCCGTTTCGTGGTGCAGCCAGTCGCGGTGCTCCGGATCAGCCGCGTTGCAGTGGGCGTAATAAAGGTGGTTGGGATTGGCGGGCGGGGTCCCATTGCCGCTTTGCCAGCAGGTGTGTGTGTTGATATAGGCGTGAAACTCAAGCCCATGCGCGTGGGCCGAGGCAATGGCGTACGCGAGCGGGTCCCAGCCCGGATCAGTCCCGCCGATCAGGGGCGACCAGACTTCATCGGGGGAGGGGTACAGCACATCCGCCTGCCCGCGTATCTGGAAGAACACGGCATTGAAATTCGCGGCCGCGAGCTGCTGCATGATCGTATCGATGCGAGTCTGCGCGGTGGCCGGGTTGGTGTGGGGCCACTCGAATCGGCTTACCCACATGGCCCGATATTCCGGCGGATCGGACGCCCACACGCTGGAGCCGGCTGTCAGCGTCAGTAGGGCAGCCATGAGAGCCAAAGTGGCAGGCGATGTGCGCACGGTGGCGCAGTGAGAGATCAACAGCGCTGGCATCTTCCCGGATCCTCCGACACGGCCCCCGCTGCGCATCCTGTTCCTGGCTCCATCTTAGCAATTCGGGCCGCCGAAAGCAGCGCTATAAACGCGCTCTGTGGACACACCAGGGGCGGCGCACGCAGGGGGCGTAGAGTCGTGGGCGAGGACTGGCCGCGCAGCAGTCGGCAGGTGGTCTATTTCGTGCCGGACGTAATGCAGAGTGCGGCCGGTGTCGGGACAGCCGTAGAGGGTGACTCGTCGTCGGCCGGCTCGACTTCCGGAATACGCCAGCCGATCTTCAGCGCAATCGACTCCTTGGAGGACTTTTTCTTGGCACGGACCGCGACGGTCACCTCGGGCGTGGGCGCCAACTCAATCTGCTCCTCGCCGTGTTGCACACAGACCCGCCCGGCCTTCAAACTCGTCGCGATATCCTCCAGGTACTGGATGACCTGTGCCAGCTCCATGGGGCTCTCAAGTTCGATTTCCTGCGACTTCATCGGTTTGCCTCCTTCCGCCGAAACCGGCGCATGGCGTAACTGAACTTTACCTGGCTCTTAGCATATCACGCCGGCCGGTGTTCGTCGGCCGCAGGCCGCGGGTAATTTGTGCCGCGCCGCCGCGTATGTTACCTAGGCACGCGCCGCCGCGATGCGGACACGGCACCACTCTGCGGCCACGTCAAAATCGGCACCACCGGTGACCTCGTAAACGGGTGTTGCACCCAACTGTGCCAGGTAGTCGGTTGGCGAGAAATCCGGCCGGCGGTGTTCCGGTGGGCAGAAGTAGTTTGGCGTAACCCGCTTCGTGAGGGCTGCCAGCAAATCGGGTCGTGCGTCCAGGGCGACGCGCTCAAATCGGGGTGGGCCGCCCGCGCGCTGCCAGTTCAGGATCAGCAGGGCGGCGAGTTCAGCGTGCAACTGCATGCGGTCGGGGCCGTACACCGCTTCGATATCCACGTCGTATTTCTGCTCGACTTCCCACAGGGCGGCGGCGGGCAGGGCCTCGAGCCGGACACGCTCGCCGTGTTCAAGCAGGCCGGCCAGGCGCGGGTTGTGCAGTATCGTCCCGGGATTAATGCGCGGGAATTTGGGTACGCCGAGGAGGGCGACGCCAGAAGTGGCACGCCGCAGCAACAGGGCGTCGTTCGAAACGAAATTGAGCTCGTGATCGAGAGCCCGCAGCGCCAGCGTGCTTTTCCCCCGGCCGGGCACACCCGCGATCGCGATGCCGTAGGGGCCGCGCGCGACGGCCGCGGCATGCGCCACGGCACAGCCGCGGTCGATGTGGTGCTGAATGAAGCGGTTGTTGATGAAGTTGACTGTCTGGTTCGGGAACTGACGGCAGGGGCCGATTGCTGCGCCCTGCTGTACGTCGAAATAGAACACCATGCCCGTCTGGAGCTTGCGGAGTACGCGGCCGTCGGCCAGGTCACAGATCTCGTCCTTCAGTCGCTTGCGCGGATCTTTCGGCTGGATCGGCACCAGGGGAAGATCGACGTCCTGCGGCGGTGCTTCCAGCAGGGCGATTTGCACGTCCGCGGCACGCGGACCGTCGTCCGCCCGGTAGTGCCGGTAGTACGCCGCGATGCCGGCAAGCACGTCGCGGGCATTGCTTTCCACGGCCACGTGCAGGCCGGCAAGGTTCAATCGGCAGTGCGCGACGGGCGGATACGCGGAGCGCAGGGCGGCCAGGCGCGCCGCGATGCTGAGCGGCGGGGTGCTCATGAGCGCAGCTTCCCGAGGACGTAAGCCGTGTAGAGTTCAGCGGCGTCGAGTTGGTGTGCTTCGAGCAGTCCGCGGAAACCGCCGAACGCGGACACTTCGAAGACCACCGGTCCGGTGGGCGTCTCGGCGACGTCCACACAGGTAAAGTCGAGTTGGAAGGGGGCCTGGGCGCGTCGTGCGAGCTCGATGAGCTCGGGCGCGGGTTCGACGGGTTCGTAGCGCCCACCGTTGTCGGTGGTGGTGTTCCACGACTCGTGGTGTCCGACACGTGCGTAGCTCGCGAGGTACTCGCCGCCGAGGAACGTGATGCCAAGATCCTTGCCGGGTAGCGGCACCATCTTCTGCACATAGATCAGGTGGTTGCCGGCGGCGCGGAATTCGGCGATTTGCCCGGCGAGGTCCGGGCCATCGGTGAGTACCGCCATTCCGCGGGCCTTGGTGCTCCACAGCGGTTTGAGGATTGCGCGGCCAAACCGGGCGACAGCGGCTGCGGCCTCGTCGACATGCTCGGTGATCACGGTCGGGGGCATCGGTACGTCGGCGGTTCGCAGGGCCAGTGTGCATGCGAGCCGATTCAGCAGACGCATGATCGCCCGCGGGTGCGAGAAGATGCGCACGCCCCGTGTTTCGACCGCGCCCAGAATTTCCAGCCGGTCGAGCAGGTGCGGAGCATAGCGTCGGCCAAGTTTCTTGATGATCAGGGCGTCGAATGCGGTAAGGTCCGCCGTGCCGCAGCGCAGCACCCCCTGGTCGAGATCGGCGACCACGTGCTTGAGCTCAAGCAGCGCGCGTGTGCCCGTCTGCCGGGCGACGGCATCGGCCAGCCGCTCGCTGGACCAGCCGCCGGCCACGCCGACCACGCCGATTCGAAACGCTGCATCCGCCATGTCCACTCCTGCCGCGCGTTTCGCGGGGATCCGTTAGTAGATCAGTACGCTGTCGGGCACGACGAATTCCGCCCACGGCCTTCCCCGGTGGGCTTGCAGGCGCGTCAGCAGGATCGTGGCCCGTTGGTGCATGCCGCGTGCAAATCGGGTGTTCAACTCGAAACGTGTCGAGGTTACGAAGGAGCGCACCAGTCCCAGTGCCAGACGGGCTTCGAAAGTGGCATCGTTCTGCGCACGGGCAAACGCCCGGGCGAATCGCAGCATGCGTTGCATCACCGCTTCGAGGGTCTGCCGAGTTCGGGCGGCGAACACCGGCAGGCGGAAGTTCGAAAGGCAGAACACCGACACGTCCTGCACATAGTCCAGCAGCCGTGAGCGGTGGGTGTCGATGAAGTGCACGCGATCCGCCGCCGCATTGTAGAGGATGTTGTCGATGTTGAAGTCGCCGTGGATGAACACGGTAAACGGCGCGGCCAGTTCTTCGTCCAGCGCACGCAGTTTCGGCAACAGCGTACTCAACCGGGGCACGGTGACACCACCGATCTCAACCGCCTTGCCGTCGAGCCGCGGGTGCAGGCGATAAACGTCGCCGATGCGGTCTTCGAGTTGGCGCAGGTAGCGGCCATTGCAGGGGGTGTCGGTGCGTGTCTGCGTCCAGATGCGGGTCAGGGTCTCTTCGAGCCGGGCGAGGGCCGGCCCGATGCGCTCCGTGTCGGCGTTCAGTGCAAGATCCTGCAGCGTGGTGCCGTCCATGTATTGCAGCAGCAGGGCGGCGCCGCGCTCCAACTCCTGGTACTCAACGACGGAGGGCACCAGCCCGGGTTCGATTTCCGCCCAGTGCTGCAGCGTGTCGCGCTCCTGCAGGAGTTTCTGCCGGTCACCCTCCTTGAACACGACTCGGTGTCCCTCTGCGGCGGTCGTGGCCCCCTGCACGGTGCCGATCCGCATGCCGGAACGCGTGCCCCAAATAGAGGCCAGTTCCAGTTCGGACAAGGGCCGCCGTAGCCCGGCTGCGCCGGCGGTGGTCTCGTCAAGAATCTGGTACTGGTGAATCTTGAGACGTTGGCCCAGCACGGCCAGCAGGATGGCTTCGCCGATATTCTTCAACGCATCACCCATGCGCTCCAGGTAATGCAGGATGAAGAGCGTGGTGATGCGGTCCTCCACGTCGGACGTGTTGCGCAGGTCCTCGATAATGGCGTGCAACTGCTGCTGGTAGATGGCGTCCAGTTCGTCCTCGATGTAGCCGATGCGCAGGGCGAGCTGGGCGTCACGTTCGAAGAGAGCGGCGATGACGCGATCCAGTCCGACCAGCAGGCGGTCGATCGAGCCACCGTAGTCGTAGCGCTGCAGGTGCGCGGGGTCGACGAGGAAGCGCGTTTGCAGGGCCACGTTGGCCGCGAAATCGGCGATCCGTTCCAGGTTGCCGGTAATCGTGGTGACGGCGCGGAGGAAG
This sequence comes from Phycisphaerales bacterium, assembly GCA_016716475.1. Lineage (NCBI taxonomy): Bacteria > Pseudomonadati > Planctomycetota > Phycisphaerae > Phycisphaerales > Phycisphaerales bacterium. The sequence continues at coordinate 1,372,492 of JADJWG010000002.1, read as the reverse complement.
TCAACTTCCGGCCCCTGCTCCACCTGGTGTCGGCTGAGCAGCCCGAAGCACTCGTTCTCGATCATGCTCTTCTGCGTATCGACGTAGTCATCGGCCCGCGTAATGGCCCCGACCAGCTTGGCATCGGGCGCGTCGAGCAGGCGACGCATGTTCTCAAGCTGCTTGCGCACCTGCACCAGCATGAGCTGGAGATTCCGTTGAATGCCGTCATAGGAGAGCATGAGTGGCCGTTAGGTCTTGCCAGCGTCGATCGTCAGGTCGTTGGGGCGGGGTTCTTCCGTGCCGCTGTCTTCGCGCCAGGCAACCTGGAGCACGAGACGGGACTGGTGCTTGCCGCGCTTGCCCTCAATCCGGAATCGCAGCAGCCCGCGTGGACCGAGCTGGAGCGTGCGCCCGTCGCTGCGCAACACGACGCGACCTTCCCGGACGCCGTCCGCAAGCGCACCGAGGTACGTTGCGACCGCCTCCGCATCTTGCAGGGCCTCGAACGAGAACGCTTCCCGCTTTCCCATGGAACCGTCGACTCCCACGGCCGCTCAGGCCAGCCGCGCCTTGTATTCCTGAATCAGCGACGCGCGATCCGCCCCGGCCACCGTGAGCGCCTTGCGAATCGCCAGGTCGTCCCAGGCCGGCTGCACGCCGAGTTCGCGGCTGGCCTTGGCGGCGTCCTGATGCTGCGGCGCCAGTACCTTTTCGCCGAAGTGCGTATCGTCCCCCATCGTGATCAGCAGACGCCGCTGCCCGCGGCGGGTCGTGCGGTTCTGCTGCGTGACGCAATGCACGAGGAACTCCGTGTACTCGCGCGATTGCGGGTTCCACACTTCGATGCCGTCCACATCGAAATCCGCCAGCAGCACCGGCCAGAACTGCTCCGGATGCGGGATGACGAGGCCGCCGCCCAAGGCCCGCACTTCCTCGATGATCTCCTGGGCGCTGTAGAAGTACCGCAGCGAAAACTGGGCCTTCACAATCTGTTTGACGGCGTTCAGGAAAACCTGCGCCCGGTCGATCACGGGGCGCGGAAAACGATCGGCCAGTGCCGCGAAGTAGAACCGGATCAGCTTGTTCTTGAGCATGTCCGGTTCGGTGCGGGCCTCGTTTTGTTCGATCAGCGTCTTAAGCTTCGTGACGTGCAGGCGGCAGAAGTGCACGAGATCGGACGCGGCCCCGGTTTTGGCGGCGGCCTGCTCGACGCGCTCTTCAAACCGCGGATCGACGATCGTGTCGATGAACTCGTAGAGCTGGCTGGCGCGGTAGCGGTACGTATGGCTCAGCATGGCCCGGAACGTGTCGGCCCTCTGCACGCGCGCCGCGGTGAAGTGCACCAGGAATTGCACCTTCCGGTTGAAACCGGCAGCGTAGGCATCCACCTCCACCCCGGCGAAGCCGTCCAGTTCCATGAGGACGTTGTGCTGGGTGGGCACGAGGAGCTGGCTCGTCGCGTTGGGAAACATCGTGGCGACGCGCCGCGTAATGAGCTCCATCGGCACGAACTCGGGATGCCAGTGTACGCCGAAGACCGCCGTTTGCCGCGGATAAACCTCTGTCGGTGTGACGATCCGCTCCGCCTGCTCGGGTGTGAGGGTCGTGGACGTGATGCGGTCGTAGACCTCCTGGTCCCACTCCGTCACTTCCGGCGACAACGCCGCCGTGTCGACACGCGCGATCTCCGCGGGCATGAACTTCACTACTCCCAAGTGGCGCAATGCCTCCTCATCCTCGATCCACCGGCCTGCTCCAACCGCGGCATGCGGTCGGCTGCGCAGCGCAATCTGGCACAATTATATGAAGAAGATCAGCCCGCGGACACCGTGCGTCGTGTTAAGACTGTGTGAAGCAACCTTCGTTTCGGGTGGAGCAGCGCTGAGCGGAACACGACCGCAACGTGCGGCACACCACGCGAACGGCGCCCTCCGCTCCTACGCCGTCAGTCCCGCCGCCGTCGCCGCTTACCGGCCCGCCGCTTCCACCCGCCCCGGCCACCAATACCGTGCGGCCGGCAGCACGGCCTTGCCGATGAGCACGCCGAGCACGACCTTCAGCGTACAGCCCGGCAGAAAGGGAACCAGCCCCAACTGGACGGCCTCACCCCAGCCCACGCCCAGGAAGATCTTCAACCACACCAGTCCGCACGCGAATACCACGGCGTGCCCGACCAGGTTCGCCCCGATCAAATCGCGCCAGGTGGCATTCGCCCTTCGAGCGCACCAGCCGATCAGCGGCTGACACAGCGCAAAGCCGAGCAGGTAGCCGCCCGTGGCACCGAGGATGGCTCCGAAGCCCCAGCGGGCCTCGGCGAAGACGGCATAGCCCGCCGCCCCCAGCAACAGGTAGAACATCATGCTCGCGAACCCCAGCCGCGGCCCGAGCGTGATTCCGGCCAGCATGACGACCAGCGTTTGCAGCGTGATGGGTACAGGCGTCTGGGGCAGGGGGACATAGACCTGGGCACCCAAGGCCGTAAGCAGGGCGAAACCGACAATCCCCACACCGGCTGCGATGCTCCGGTGACGGGCGGGGGCCATGTCGAACGCGGCGGCGCGCATGTGCGCTGGTGCAGGCGTATGCATGGAGGCGAATGATAGCGGACCGCCGTATCGTCGCAACCATCGTGCCGGCAGGGCCGTGGACTGCCGCGTGGCGCAGAAAACCTTGGAACATTGTGAGCACGGCCACGGGGGACACCCGCGGCCGTGCTCTTCATCTGACTCACGGCGCACAGCGTTTCCACCGGCGCTGCGCGACGGGCTGTTGGCTTAAGCGAAGCGGCGCTTCAAGGCGCCGAACAAGCCCAGGCCGAGACTGCCGAGCAGGATCGCGCCGGGCGCGGGAATGACGGCTTCCGCCTGGCGACCATTGATGAAGAACCGCATGGAGTCGCCGGTGGCGGTACCGGTTGGGAAGATCGCCTTGCCGCGCAACGTGAAATTGCCCAGCGTACCAGCGAAGCCGTGGTAGTTGTTGAAGAACTGGTTGCCGCTGTACGTGGCGTTCGCCGTGGAAACCGCCACGAACCCGTTGCCGTCGTTGAACGCTACGTCACTGAGTGTCACGCTCTGGTCCGTGCTCGTGAGGCGCGCGCCGATGTCGAGACCTACCAGTGCATATCCGGCGGTGAACACCGGCGTACGCGTGGTGGACATCGCGGCTCCGCCGGTCCAATCGGACGAGGCGAACACGTTGAACGTCACCGTTCCCGTGCTGTTGTTCCACAGGACTTCCCACGAACGGAGCTGGTTGTTGAACCAGCCGTTCCCGGGGTTCCCGCCCTGCACGGTCGCCTGTCCGGCGGCCTCCAGGCGTGATTTCTGGTTCCCGAAATTCAACGTGGCAATGGCATTGAACAACGACGTGGTGCCGTCTGGTTGTGCCTGTTGCACGAGCGACAGGCCGGCCTGGGCCGTGCTCGACAACAGCAGCGTCACGGCTGTGAGTGCAGTGATGAAATACGGGGTCTTCATTCTCTCCTCCTGAGTGGCTGCTTCTTCTTAACAAAGTGCTCGGGTGCACCGTGCATCCAAGCTGTAAATGGATGAAGGCATGGACACCTCTTGTGGGTGCCCGTGCGGTCTTACTGAATTTGTTGTTGATCGTGGGGTCTTGGAAGTCCGAAACGCGGTCGGGAATGCATCGTCGCCCAGGTGGTCGCTGACTCCGCTGGACTTCCAGCTTGCTTCTTTCCACGAATCTCCTGATGCTAAGTCATCAATCTATCAGATTCAAGAGGGATAAATCATCCGTTGCCGATCGCACGCCCCACTCGCGACTGTGCAAGTTATCAAAGCACACGAGAACCTTATTTATCGGTCGCCTCCAATATACCCGTGTGATTCGAGCGGAGTCCCCCGGTTGCCCGCAACACGGGCTGGCCGCATCGCTCTCACATCGAGTGTGGTCTACGTGGATACGATTAGAATTGCCTGGTAGGGCACAGCGCGCTCGGGTTTTGCGCCCTCTACGTCCGAGTATGTACCGGCACCGACGGGAGATTCCATGCTCAACTTCAAGGCCCGCGTGCTGAGTTTCGACTGCTATGGAACCCTCATCGATTGGGAAACCGGCTTGCTGGCTGCGCTCGCGCCGTGGCGCAGGCGCCACGTACTCAAGGTCGGAGACGAGGCCCTCCTGGCAGCATTCGGTGAGGAAGAGGCCGCTGTGGAAACGGCGGCACGACACTTGCGTTATCCCGATGTCCTCCGTCAGGTGCTCGCGCATCTCGCCGCGCGCCACGGTGTGTCGGCCACGGCCGCAGAGTGCGCGGCTTTTGGCGACTCCGTCGGCGACTGGCCGGCTTTTGGTGACACCGTGGCCGCGCTCCAGACGCTGCAGCGCCGCTACCGGCTGTTGGTTCTTTCCAACGTCGATCGGGCCTCCTTTATTCGCACCCAGCGGCAGCTCGGCATGGAGTTCGATGCCGTGATTACGGCCGAAGATACCGGCACCTATAAGCCCGCTCCTGGCCACTTTCGGGCGGCCTGTGCGTGGCTCGCCGGGCAGGGCTATGCGCGCGACGATCTGATCCATGTGGCGCAGAGTCTGTACCACGACCATGCGCCCGCCCTGGCACTCGGCTTGCGCACCGTCTGGGTGGATCGCCGCTGCGTTCGGAGCGGTCCCGGTGCGACCCGTGCGGCCGGGGCTGCGGTTCGGCCGACATGGACCGTTCCGGATCTGGCCACTCTCGCATTGTGGGTGGACCGTGACAGCTCCATAACATCGTGACTGAGTGGTCCCGTGACCATGGCCGCAATCCAGCGCGGCTGAGTTGGTATGGCTAGTAGCGGTGTTCCACCCGGTGGCTCGAGCACTCGCAATTGATCTTGTGATGTCCGGACCTTGAAGCCCACGGATCGGTTCCATTATGCTGGGCCGTACACGAGCAAGAGCACGCTCCAGCTACTGTCCCGGGGAGTATGATGAAACCTGCCAACCGCGCCGTGCCTGTGTCCCCCCTCCGTGAACCTCCCTTGCGCACACCCGGGTTGTCTCAAACCAGGCAGGCAGACGAGATCCTGTACGAAGGGGTTGTGCCTTGGTTCACAATCTGTGTGCTGGTCATATACCTCGGGGTCTTCGAGTGGCTGCGCTGGTTGTTGACGATAGCGCCGAGCGCGTGGACCGCCGCAGGATTCACGGTGGTGGCGGCTGCGCTGACGGCCTACTTCCTGCTGCGCAAATGGCCGGAACTGCGCGCGGCCATTCGCCGTCATACCCTCGGTGCGATGGGTGAGCGCAGTGTGGCCGAGGTGCTCGATGGGCTGCGCTGCGGCGGCTACGAGGTGTTTCACGACCTTGTGGACAACGGCTTCAACATCGACCACGTCATGGTCGGACCGACGGGGGTGTATGTCATCGAAACTAAGACGCGCTCGAAATACGTGGGGCGCCGCAATGTGCACGTGACGTATGACGGCCGACGTATTCGTGTCGACGGCCATGAGCCCGACCGCGACCCTATTGGTCAGGTACATGCACTGACCGAACGGGTGCGTGAGATCATCCAGGTGGAGACAGGACTGAGGCCGCCGATCCGGCCGGTCGTGCTGTATCCGGGCTGGTACGTGGACAAGCAGCCACGCGGCGTGTCAGTCTGGGTGTTGAGCCCGAAGGCGCTGCCGGGTTTCATTCGACATGAGCGAACGGTCCTGAAGCGCGCGGTGGTTGAACGTATCGCCGTGGTCATTGCACGGCATGCGCGGAAGTAACGGATAGGGTGCTTTGCAGACATGTTCTGGGCGTATACCGCATGTGTGCCACGCGGGGCCACGTTCCGCAACTCTAGCCCGGCGGCGGCGAATGCACGAACCTCGGGTGGAGCGGCGGCATGCAACCAGCGCGGGAACAGACGAGCGCGGACCGGACGGGCCAGCGTCTGGCGCTGTGGCTCCTGTTCGGCGCCGCGGCGTCACCCTCCGTAGGTCCGTTGAAATTCGGCGAGATCCCACAGATCGAGATCGAGGTCACGGTCGATGTCGCACTTCAACAGCGCCTGGCCGTGGCAAGCTGGGTTGGACGGCAGTGCCCCCGGTCCACCGAGACACAGCAGGAGGGGCAGTACATCACTGAAATCCACGTTGCCGTCGCGATTGATATCCGCCGCGAAGAAGAAGTCGAAGTAACTCAGGTTGTAGCCGGAAACGGATGCGCCATTCGCGAACCGCAGCACAGACTCGCCCGCCGGGAGCGTGAAGCGCTGTTCGACGGCCGTCCACACTTGCCAGCCGCCGGTGCCTGGAACGAGGAAGTCCCCGCCGATTGGCAAGCCGTCCAGCAGCAGGTTGAACACACCGCCGCCGGTGGGCGACGCGACGCGCGCGACCGCGTCGAATGTTCCGGCTCGGCGAACGGCGATGGTGTACTGGATCCACTCGCCGGGCTCGATCCACCCGACGTTGTAGCCACCGTGGGAGGCGACCTGCAAGTCGACGCCCTCCGCCCGGTACTGCCCGCCGTGGTTGACGGCATCGGCGTCATGGTAGGCGACGCCTTCTCCGCCGTGGTCGAAATCCTCGGCCTCGATGCGCCCGGGCAGCTCAAACGGCGCACCGTGGAATGGACACGTAGTGCACAAGTCATACACGCGCACATAGTCAATTGACATGACCTGGGGGAACGACGTCGTGCTGTTCGGCGGCCCCGGCCAATCTCCACCCACGGCGACATTGAGCAGGAAGTGGAACGGGTGATCGAACGGTGCCCGCGGGTTCGACGGTGCTGCCGAACTCCACCACGTCGCGCTCGTCACGGTGTGGTAGGGCACTCCGTCGACGTACCAGCGCATGACGTCCGGTTCCCACACCAGCGTGTAGACGTGAAAATCGTCGGCGAAATTGCCCCCGGTCGAGAAGCTGGCACTGTTGTATACCTGCTGGGGCCAGCCGCCGCCGTAGATCAACGTGCCGTGCGCCGCATGCGGGATGTTGACGGCCTCGAGTATGTCGATTTCGCCACTGGCCGCCCAACCACCGTAAGGTGAGTTGGAAGGCAGCATCCAGAACGCCGGCCACAGCCCGGCGCCCTGCGGCAGACGAATGCGCGCCTCCATGCGGCCATAGAGGAAATCAACCCGGTTCAAGGAACGGATGCGGGCCGAAGTGTAGCGGTGGCCGTTCCAGTAATCCTCACGCGCCACGATGTGCAGCAAGCCATCGGCGACGAAAATGTTCTCGGGCCGGGCCGTGTACCACTGGAGCTCGTTGTTACCCCAACCGCAGATGCCATACGTACATCCGTTGCCGAGCATGTACTCCCAGTGATCCGGATTGAGACTCGTGCCGTCGAACTCGTCGGACCAGAGCAGTTGGCTCTGGGCCAGCGAGAAAGACGCCCCGGCCAGAGCGAGTGCTGCGAACACGGCCCGATGGCCGGTGCGGCGTAGCAAAGTGGGGTACGTCACAAGCACGGCGCCACTCTCTCCCGAAACTGCCTGGTGGCCGGGAAACTACTCGTCGCCACGCGACGGAAGCGTGCAGTCTCAATCGCCGGAGGAGTTACTCCGGAAGTACCAGCAGCGGTGGAACGATCCGGATAGCATTCAGGATACCATCCGCCGCATCGACATCGCCGTCTCCATCCAGATCACCACACGCGCATTCCGGGGCGACGGGGACACCGCTGCCGGCGAAACAGGCCTGTACCAGAGCGAAATCGCGCAGGTCAAGCGAGAGATCGCCGTTGCAGTTTGGCACAAGTGCGAGCAATACGTTATCGACGGTGAGCTGGCCGCCGGTGTTCCATGTGCTCGTCTCTTCGGCGAACGTGGCCGTCACCGTGAACGAATCGGGGATTGTGACCACCGTGCCGCTTGCGGTGTACGCCATGTTGTCGATCACGAGGTTGATGGGGCTTCCCCAGGTCGGCGTCGTGAAGTTCGTAAACGCGACGGTGATGTTGTAGGTCGGCTGGAAGTAGTCGAACGAACCGTTGGTCTGACCCGGGTCGGCGAAGCCGCGCGTCGCACCGCTGAGCGGCCCACCGATCGACTGCCACGAGCCGTTGGCCACGAGGCGGAAGTACAACGAATCAGTCTGAGCGTCCTCGACGCGCAACTCCACGACGCCGTAAGGCAGCGTGGTCCCGGCGGCGTTCAGCAGCGCCGAGAGCTCGCGGTCAGCGAGTGCGGCAAGGTTGTCGCCGGCGCCAGCGCTCAGATCCATGGGAACCGCCTGAAAGAACATTCCGGCCCACCATGAGTTGGTCGTCTGAGTCACGACCAGGCGCGCCGCCTGGCTGCCACCTACTCCGCAGCTTGCACAAGTCTCGATGAGCGAGCTGGTGACGCCTCCGGAGAAGGTGAACTCGTTGGGCAGTGCGGGATCCCAGGGGCCGGTCATCGGGCCGCTGGCGCCGGGTGTGCCATGCTCGAAGTCGATCACGGTGAGACCGGCGGCCGCTCCCGCCAAGTCGAGCGTCTGGACGTCAGCGCTGGTGATGAACCCGCCGACCGTCTTGAACTGCGTGTTGCCGGGTTCAAGAAACTCGAATCGGCCGACTTCGACGGCCTGGGTCGCCGGTGTGAGGTATAGGTTATCGATCTCGAGGATGCCGTCGCTTACCCAGGTGGTTGCGAGCGGCATCAGCGGCGGCGCGTCGACGAACGCGATAACCACGTGGTACGAGGCCGAATCTGTGTCGAAGCCGTTTCCGGGGGTGCCGTTGGCCGGCGGAAGTTCGACGGCGGTAGCGAGCGTGCCACCGACCTGTTGCCAGTTGCCGGTTGCGAGCATCTGGAATGCAAGGCGGTCACCCTCGGCATCTTCGATGCGAAGTTCGTAGTAGCCAAGCCCACCAAACGCACCCTGGCGTCCACGGATGTCGGCGGTGAGGGTGACCTGCGACAGGTCACTCGATGCCAACGCCAGACCGCCGTAGTCGATACCAGCGTACCAGGTGCCGCCCACGCCAGGTGCGAGGCCGCGCACCTCGAGTTTGAGCCCGCCATTGCCGTCGATTCCGCCAGTCGGGTCGCCGGAAACCGAGATGCCGGCGTCGAGGAAGGGGAAGACGGGCTGGGCGACGCCGGCGAAGGCCGCTTCGCCTTCGATGCCGGAGTCGATATTCAGTGTGTAGCCCGGTCCGCCCGTGGCTGGATCGTAGATGAGGCAGTCGGAGGCGTTGCCACTCCCGCAATCGCCGACCACGGTGTTGAAGTCTTCGTCCAAGGCGCTCGCCACGGCCCGAATGCCTTCGAGGCGCAGCGCATACGGATAGGCCGCGTCGCCTTTGATATCCGCAACAAGGATCAGCATGTTCGGATCCAGGATCTGGAACGCATTCGGATTGAGTGTGGGAATCTGCAGGTCGTCAAAGAACAGGCCCGCGTACCACGCGCTCCCGGCGGGGTTCGTGTTGGAGAGCAACAGATCATCGAGCTCGATCGTTCCGCCCGTGCCCCACAGTTGGATGTCAGAGAATGCGACCACGACGCGGTAGTAGCTCGCATTGCGGTTGAAGGCACCCGGGGCGGGCGTACCGTTCGCATCGGTTTCCAGCAATGTGTTTAACGGCCCCCCGATGGCTTGGAAGGAACCGGTCGCGGGCACGTCGGCGTACAACCGGTTGCCCGCGGGGTCTTCAATGCGAAGCTGAATACCACCGAGCACTTCTCCAACAGCGTTCACCGATCCGCGTGCCGTGGCTGTCAGAGCGAACTGGCTGAGGTCGGTTGCCCCGGGCCCCGAAGTCTGCACCGACGCATCATCCCACCAGACCGCGCCGCCCGCGAATGCGGGCTGGTCGAACCACAGCAGCACGCGGGCTACGGCGGCCCCGGCCGGTGCCGTGGCGCTTAACGTACCTTGGACCCACGTGTCCTGGACGAACTCAGGTGCCGCGGGATCGAGCACCACGATCTGGACGATGGACAGCACATTGGCCGCCGTGGCGTCGCGCCACTCGATGCGGAGCTGTGCCTGGTTGCCCGTGGCCGCGATCGGGTCAAACGACGGGGCGTATGCGAACGCAGAGAAGGTGACCGTCTGTCCGGGTTGTGTCGGCAGGTCCTGGAACAGGCCCGAGGGACCGGGGAAAGCGCCGAACATCTTGGCTGCAGCCGCGCCGGAGCGGGGCGGCACCTCGATCGGCGCGGGAGCTTCATACGCGTTGCCAAAGGCAACCCAGGCGCTGGCTTCCTCGAAGCCCGCATTACGCAAGACGACGCTCCCGGGCAATGCGCCGAGGTCGAACTGCAGACCCGCATACCACCCCCCAGTGTTGAGCGTCACGCCGTCCACGTCGAGCACCGCGCCGCCTGATCCCCCGATGCCGCCGCCGGGCAGTCCCGCGGCGCTCATGTGGCCGTTCAGCACCGCACTACCGAAGGTGCCACCGAAGGCGATTTCGCCGGAGATGCCGTCGTCCCAGTTACTGACGAAGTTGAATGTATCCGGCCCGGCCCCGCCCGCCAGGAAGATCCCGCCGCCCGTGCCCGTGACCGTGTTGAATGCCTGCCGGAGCAGGTCGTATTCCACGCCGCCGACTTCGATCACACCCGCCCCAGTGCCGCTCAGGCCGGCAGTGGGGCTGCCGCTTGCTGCGGCGAAGCCGATTCTCGCGTTGCCGGTGGTGCCTGCAAACGCAGACTCGCCGAAGATCCCGTTGTCCCAGCCCGACAGGAGACCGAAGCCCGAGCCGGTGAAGAACGTACCTCCACCCGTCCCGGTGGCACTATTGAAGTTCTCGTTGAGAATCTGGCCACTTGCGACCGCGACTGTCAGCAGGGCCACGATGCAGCTTGCCGCGCACCATGAGCGCATGAGAGGTTTACGTGCGAACATCTTCCTGGCCTCCTGGCGTGATCCGCGAAACTTCTTCACCAACAGAGCAGTCGGACGGCTCGGCGTTCATGTACTGAACTTCGGGGACTTGGTGGAACACTTGCCGACGCCCCCCGGAAGATCCGGGGGGCGTGCAACCTCACTGCTAGCGACGGCGCATGAGCGTCGCGACGGACAGCAGCAGGACAAGGGCTGCCGGCTCCGGCACAACGACGACCTGGCCAAGCTGGTGGACCGTGGCCGGATTCGCATTCGCGCCATCGGTCGCAAAACCGTACTGCGGCACCAGACCTGGAATGTTGGGTACGGCGAGGTTCAGCGCGAAGGGCTGGCCGTGAACCAATGGCACGCTCACTTCTGCGATCGTTGCCCAGCCCGCGCCCGGGTCGAGGACTTTGATGAACGCGTGGGTGGAGTAGCCATCCACGAACGTGTTGGACAGGGTGTGCCCGACGAATTCGACCGTTTGGCCGACAAGGGTCGGGTCCTCGACATACATGTTCGCGTTCATCCACTTCGCGCCGGTGCCGTCGGGGTTCACCCAGAACGCGTCCCCAGGGTTGTAAGTATTCGTATTGGGGCTCAGCACGAGTTGTGGTCCGTCGAACACGGCCTGCAGATCCGCGGTACCCCAGGGGCTGCCGAAGACATACGCGCCGCTGCCTACCGGTAACTGGAAAACGTTCATGTAGCCGATCCAGTTCAGCCCCGGGTCGACCGTCACGGTCACGCTGGAAAAGGACGGTGCCGCGCAGCAGAGCGTGGCAGACAAAGCTACGAGACACTTGATTGTTCGCATTTCTGACTCCTCCTCTTGGATGTGGCGCCCTGCGGTGCCCAAAGGTGAATTGCCAGCCGAGGTGGCTTACAGCACAACGATGCAAGAGCTCCTGTGCCCATTGTAAAGGCATGGGCAGCCGGAATCCGACTGAAACAGTTCCATCCGTTCGCGTTTATCAGACACATGGCATGGGGGCTCAGAAGCCGGGGCACTCGGCCGGCTTGTAGGGCGACACCCGTACCCGCGGCGTGAAGTAATTGACCTTGTTATCACCTGGGATATCAATCTTGCGACCCGTGCCGTTCACACCAAGCGCACTGGCATCCGCGCGCGCCACATTGATCCGCCCGCCCGGATGCCGGAACAGTGGCAGGCGGCCATGCCGTTCCTGGAAGTCACCCAGATACGGACCCTTGGCCTGCGCACTGAGCAAGAGCGATGCAAAGCGCCACTCGGGCTCCGGGTTCGGGATGTCGTCGAGACTCGCCCCGATGTCCGTGAACAGGGCGACTTCGCTCGGCCGGAAGATCTTGTCCAGATTGCCCTGCAGCCGCCGCCCGTCGTTCGCGCACGGGAATCCCGGGGGCGCAAACACCTCGCCATAGCACTCCACGCAGTCTCCGTTGGGGAGCAAGCCCGCGCGCCAACACGCCGGAATGGTCAGGCCGGTCAGGGCGGTCGGTGCCACGTCCGAGCCCACCACATCCTCGTTCACGCCGTAGCTCAGGAACCCCCAATACTCCACGGCCCCCGCCCCGGCGGGTCCGCTGGGGGCCCCGGACAGCAGCCCGGTTTCGCGCGGGTAGAACGGTGTTGCCACGCGCACCGCGTCACTCGGACACACCAGGAACTTCAACTCGGCGTTCATCTCCTGGAGGCGTTCTCTGGCGAGCGCGTAGGTGCCCTCCCGAACACCCCAATCCCAGTTGTTCCCGTATGGCATACCGGTGCCGCGCGCCAGGGCCAGCGGCCAGGTCATCAGCTCGCCGTTTTGGGTATACCAGTACTTAGTCCGCGCCGGGTCGACCGCGTCTACGTTCTGTTGGTTCGCGACGAGCTGCATGCGACCCAGTTCGGTGTAGATTACATGCGCGGCCTGTCCGGCGCTGCGCAGATTGGACAGGCATTTCGTCGTCTTGGCGGCTTCCCGGGCACGACTCAGGGCGGGCAGCAGGATGGAAATGAGCAGCGCGATGATTGCGACCACCACGAGCAACTCGATCAGCGTAAAGCCCCTGCGCCGCGGTGCGGCGAGCAGGTTTCGCCAGGGCGTCATGTTGCGCTCCTCTGTCGGCTCGCGCGGGTTCGAAGATGTGAGCCCGGCGGAGCGGTGGTCTGATTCACCTCGAAGAAGGTCGGGAAGGTGCGCCGCAGTCCTACGGCCGCTGCGCCGGTCAGGTTGCGCGTGAGCCAACGGGCCGCCTCATATCCAAGCCGGGCGGCATCCTGACACACCGCCGTCAGCGTGGGGCAGGCCCCGTACCTGGCGTCCGTGTCATCAATGCCGACAATCGAGAGGTCGTCGGGGATTCGCACGCCCAGCTCGTAGGCCCGCTTGATCGCGCCGATCGACGTCTGGGGATCCGCAAAAACAATCGCCGTCGGTCGCGGCCGCATGGTGATGGCGATGTTTACGGCCGCCGCCCCGCCTTCCTTCGTGTAGGGGTGCCGAAATACGAGGCGCTCGTCGAACGGGATGGCATGCGCTGCCAGGGCTTCGCAGTAACCGTCAAAGCGGTCGAGGTGATCACGATCCCGCGTGTTATGCATCGAGAACGCGATCCGCTTGTGCCCGAGAGAGACGAGATAATCGACCGCCCGGGTCGTGTCGCTGCGCGAATCACAATCGACAAAGTTCACATTCGGCTCTTCGAAGCGGTCACTGATGACCACGTGCGGAAATTCCTCGTTTGCGATGTCGATGCAGATGTGCCGGAGATCCGCCACGGTCCGCAGCAGGACACCGCGCAGCCCCTTACGCCGGAAGAAGTCGGTGTAGGTCTCGTTGGCTTGAATGTCGCGCTGCATGTTGAGGACGACGAGGTCGAACTTCCCCTCGTCGAGCCCGCGTGTAATGCCACCGAGCACGGCCGAGTCGAAGGGGTCTGAGACGGTGAGCGGTCCGGTGTAGCACAATCCGATACCCGTCAGGGTGCGCTTGCCGACCGCGGCGGTGTAGCCGCAGTGGTTGACCGCGCGCATGACTCGTTCGCGCGTGGCCGGACTCACCGCCGGGTCGTTGTTCAGCGCGCGCGAGACGGTGCTGATGGATACCCCGACCTGCTTGGCAATCGCACGAACCGATGACATGAAGAGCACTTTCTGCCGCGGGGTCTGAAGTGAAAGTAAACCGTGCGACAAAACAGTTTCATAAACTGTACCAAAGCATAGCTCCCGCATGCGGGGGCGTCAAGTCTCCGTTGAGAAGTGCTGAAATAACAGGATATTCGACCCGGTGAGTCGAATTATCAGACGTGCCCGATGACCCGCCCTGGCGACCTCCGCACCCAGCGTGCACCTCCGGTGATGAAACTGATTCATAAACACTGTGATCGACAAGTGGGTTGGCGGGCCGCCACGCTGAGCGCCCGGCCTGGGGTGGCCGGACGCGGTGCCGTCAACAGCGAACGGAACACTTTTTTATGCTGGTTGACGCGCGGCACCTTTGCTACATTGCGATTGCCATGGCATGCAATTCACCAGGCCGCGCGCCGCTGATCCACCTTCCGCTGCAATGGATAGCGCTACTGCGTGCCGGTTGGCGAAACAGCGCGCTGCACATCCGTGTGTGCTCGTCCTGGCTGCTGGTGGCTGGGTTGGCATGGTCCGCCGCCGCCGTGATCGCCGGTCAAGCGGACCCGCCAAGCGACCTGCGGCCGCTGCAACTCTGGCAGGGCGGCCGCTGGGTCGGCAACGCGATTTCCTACGGCCCGCACCGCGACGGTCAGGCGCCCGGCGGCGCGCAGCCCAGCGAAGCGCAACTTGCAGAAGACCTCGACCTGCTCGCCAGACACTGGGGCCTGCTCCGCATGTATGCAGCCGGCGGAGCGGCCGAATCCGTTGTGCGCCTCATCCATGAGCGTAAGCTCGGCATGCAGGTTTTGCTCGGTGCGTGGATCGCCCCGGAATCCGGCCCCGAAGCGGTCTCCGCCAACCGCCGTGAAGTTGCCTGCGCCATCCAGCTCGCCAATGCCTACCCGGATGTCGTGATCGGCGTCAGCGTCGGCAATGAAACCCAAGTTTCCTGGTCCGCGCACCGTGTCGCCCCCGACGTGCTCATCCCGTATCTTCGCGAGGTGCGCGCGCGTACACGTGTTCCCGTGACGACGGCGGATGACTACACCTTCTGGCTTGAGCCGCGCAGCAGGGAAATCGCGGCGGAGGTTGACTTCATCGCAACGCACATCTACGCCATGTGGCGCGGTGTGCAGCTCGAGGATGCCGTCGCATTCACGCAGCGCGAGTTCGCCATGGTTCAGGCGGCTCATCCAGCCCACCCGATCGTGCTGACCGAAGTCGGCTGGGCGACGAAGAGGCATACCGAAGGTGAAGAAGCAAGGCACATCCGCGGCCGGGCCGGTACGGTGGAACAAGCCCAGTTCTATGCCGATTTCCTTGCTTGGACCACACGCCAGCAAGTGCCCAACTTCTATTTCCAGGCCTTTGACGAGAAGTGGAAGGGGGGCGCGCACCCGGACGAAGTCGAAAAGCACTGGGGCCTGTTCGAGAGTGACCGCACACCGAAGCTGGCGTTGCGCAGCCAGACGGCCCGTGTTACGCAGGATTGGCAACAGCGCGTCACAGCCCTCGCCTGGATCTGCTACAACCCGACCCACTCCAATCCGCAGGAGAATTCCTACGCAGACACGCCGGAGGTCCGGGCCGATCTCACGATCCTGCGAAAGGGTGGTTTCTCCGGACTGATTACTTACGGCTGCAAGCCGGAGCGCCTCAGGGAAATCATCCCCCTGGCCGCCGCAGCGGGGTTCCGCGGTGTGATCCTCGGGGTCTGGGACCCGCTTGACGAAGAGGAACTCGCCCACGCGCGCGCCCTAGGCGCGCATGAGCTGGTCCTCGGCGTCTGCGTGGGTAACGAGGGGCTCGGCCAGCGCTACAGCTTTGAGCAACTGGTTGTTGCGATGGATCGCTTGCGCTCCGCAATCCATAAACCCGTGACCACGACGGAGGAGATCGGCGACTACGTCGAGGCCCGGGTCCTGCACGTCGGCGATTGGGTCTTTCCCAACGCTCATCCTGTCTACCACCACTGCAGTACCGTGGAGGCCGCTGTACGGTGGACGCGCGGTGCTTATGAGGATCTGCAGCGTCGAGCCGACCGGTTCGTCTGGTTGAAGGAAGTTGGTTGGCCCACTGCGGGCGGCGCGACCTACACCCCGGCCGCCCAGCGGGAATACTATGAGCAACTCGCTACGTACCCGCTCGTGTTCGCTTACTTCGAGGCCTTCGATCAGACGTGGAAGGAGTGGCGTGCGTTCGAGCCGCATTTCGGGCTCTACGATGCGGGGCGGGTAGCGAAACCCCTTGCCGCGGCATTCCAGGCGAACGGCCCGCCGCCGCAGACCGTCCCGGCGCACCCGGCTCCCACGTCCCAGCCCGCCGGCGAGACCGCACCGCGCCCGCCGTTCTGTGTCTATCGCGACGCTCACGCACCGCAGAACCACTTCACGCCGACCGGCCGCCAGGGCGATGCCGGGGATGTCCATGTCGACGAGGCCTGGCGCACCAACCCGCGCAGTGGCGACACCTGTATCAAGCTGACACTCGCGGTGAGGGGCGCCGGCCCCAACCTGTGCGATTACGGTCCGCCCTGCCGCTGGGCCGGTCTGCGCTGGTTGCATCCTGCGCATAACTGGGGCCGCGACGAAGCGCATGCGGGTGTCGGTTTCGACCTCCGTGGCTACCGCCGACTTACCTTTTGGGCGCGCGCCGCCGCCCCCGGCACGGTGAGCTTCACCGTTGGCGGTGTGGACACAGAGTACGGGGACTCACTTGCGTTTCCTGCGACAGCGGTGCATCGGATCGATACCGATTGGCGGCAGTACTCGATCGATCTCACCGGCTGCGATCTGCGGCATGTGATCGCCGGGTTCGGCTGCAGCAGCTCCTGGGACGTCAACCCCTCCGGCCTCACGATCTACCTGGACGACATCTATTTCGAGTAGCGATGCTCTGGCTTATGCGACGACTCGCCAGAATACTCCGTGTCGGCATCATCGCAGCCATGGCCGCGGCAGCGCTCGGCCTCGTGTTCTTCGGCCCGCGCACGATCGGCAATCTTCCGCCGGACCGCGTGGTTGTCCGCTACTGGGAGAAGTGGACCGACTTTGAGGGGGTCGCGATGCGGCGGCTCGTCGGGGTCTTCAATGACACGGTCGGTGCGGAGCGAGGCATTTACGTCCAGTATGAATCCACGACCCAGATCGACCTCAAGAGTCTGGTCGCGATTGCCGGCGGCGACCCGCCCGATCTCATCGGCCTCTGGCCTCACCTGATCGCTTCCTACGCCAACAAGGGCGCCCTCCTGCCACTCGGGCAGCGCGCCACCGACGCCGGCATCTCCGCGGACGACATCATTCCGGTATACTACGAACAGTGCACCTATCGCGGCGAGCTCTATGGCCTCCCGCTGACACCCTGGTCACTCGCCCTGTACTACAACCTGGACGTCTTCGCCGAAAACGCCGAAGCGCTCCGCGCCGCCCACCTCGATCCGAACCGTGCCCCGCGCACCACGTCCGAACTCCTCGCCTACTGTCGCGTCCTCGCTGGCCGTGATGAACGCGGTGTGCTGACCCGGATGGGTTTCATTCCCGGCCACGTCGGTAACATCGGCTGGTACTGGTACACCTGGCCACTGTGGTTCGGCGGCCATTTCACCGTTTGCGAAAGTGGCGTTCTGGTCGGCAACGCACCGGAGTGGAAAGCCGCGCTCGCCTTTATCCGTGAGTTCGCCGACACCTTCGGTGGGAACGACCTTGGCCGCTTTGAGAGTGGCCTGAGCAACTTCAACTCTCCTGACAATCCGTTCATGATCGGTAAGCTCGCGATGATGCAGCAGGGGCCGTGGTTTGCGAACATGATTCGTCACTATGCCCCGACGCTGCGCTACGCTGCCGCGCCTGTCCCCACCGTCGACGGAGAGCCGCGCAGCTACGTCGGCCAGGACATCCTCATCATCCCGCGCGGCGCGCGGCACCCGGAGGCCGCCTGGACCTTCATCGCCTGGCTCTACACCAGCCCACCCGTCCAGGTCCCCTCGGGAGAAGCCGAGCCCCAGCCCGGTTATGAGTACTACACTTACCGCACGGGCGATCGCACGGAGCACCGCCCCATGCCCCCGCTCCGCCCGATCGAATGGCTCAACTGGATTCACTACAAGGGCAGTCCGCTCAGGCACCCGGATCCGACCTTCACGGCCACGCACCCCAATCCCGTGATCGCCGTGCACGAACGCCTCGCCCGCCTGCCCGGCGCCGTGGGCGACCCCCCCCTGCCCGACTGGCTTGAATTACGCGAAGCATTCCACGCTGCGTACCTCGACGTCTGGCGCGGCAGCGCCGCCCCCGGTCCGCGCCTGGATCACCTCCAGCGTCGCATGGATCAGATCCATGAAACCACCCGCAAGAGTCTGGCCCGCTATGGCGAGACGTACCCATGAGCCGCGCCACCCGCAACTGCTCCGGCCAAGGTCATTCGCTCTCCGCAGGCCTGCTGTGGATCAGCCCCTGGGCTGTTGGCTTTGCACTCTTCATGCTGGTGCCGATGGTGATGGCGCTGTATCTCAGTCTCTGCGAATTCGATGGCATCCGCCGTCCCGTCTTCACGGGTTTCGACAACTTTCGCACGCTGCTGCATGACCCGACGTTCTGGAAGGTCCTCAAGAACACGGCGATCTACGCAGTGTTCTCCCTGCCGATCAGCGCCCTGCTTGCGATCCTTTTTGCGATTGCGCTGAACGCCCCGGTTCCCGGCCGCACGCTCTGGCGCGCCCTCATCTTTGTCCCCACGCTCGTGCCGATGGTCGCAACCGCCATGATCTGGATGTGGGTATTCAACGGGGAATACGGGCTGCTGAACATCGTGCTGCGCCCGCTGCTGCACATGTTGGGTGCCGCGCCGCCGAACTGGCTCGGAGATGCACGCTGGACGATGCCCGCCATGATCATTCTCAGTCTATGGCCGATCGGACATCCGGTCGTCATCTATCTAGCGGGTTTGCAGGAAGTCCCCACCGTCCTTTACGAGGCCGCACGCGTCGATGGTGCCGGTCCCTGGAATCGCCTCTGGAACGTTACGCTGCCGCTGCTCTCACCCACGATTTTTTATAACATCGTGATGGGCATCATTTTCGTCTGGCAGGTCTTCGCGATTCCCCACATCATGCTCCGCGGCGGCGGCCCCCAGCAGAACGTGTATTTCTACTCGATGTACCTCTACGACGTTGGTTTCACTTTCCAGCGTTTCGGTTACGCCTGCCTGCTGAGCTGGGTGCAGTTGCTCATTATTCTCGTTCTGACCGTCTGCGCCTTCCAACTCAGCAAGCGCGTCGTTCACTACCAGTGAGGCCGATCAGGATGTCTCGATCCTCGCTTGCGAACTGGGCCCGCGCCGTGCTCCTCGCCATCGTCGGTGGCCTCTGGGTGGCGCCCCTCGTCTGGATGGTCGGTACCAGCGTCAAGCCGCAGGAAGAAGTCACCACCGGGCAGTTCCAACTGCTGCCCCGGGAACCCGCCCGGATCGGCCTCTACGCGTACGAGAACTACTACGCCGGTCGCGCGCGCTTCAGCGGCCCCGACGGTCTCGAACGCGCCGGATACGAGGGTGTTCTGACAAGTGATAACGTCCATTTCATCCTCTACCTGCGCAACACGCTCATCGTCGCTCTGCTCGGTGTATGTGGCATGGTTCTCTCCAGCGCAATCGCTGCGTATGGCTTCGCCCGCATACAGTGGCCGGGCCGGAATGCCATCTTTCTGTGCGTGCTCACGACGACCATGATTCCGTTTCCCGCGATCATGATCCCCTCGTATTTCCTCTTCAAGTCATTCGGTTGGATCGGCACGCTGGCACCGCTGTGGGTTCCCGCCCTTTTCGGCAACGCCTTCAACATCTTTCTACTCCGCCAGTTCTTCCTCCAGATTCCCAACGACCTGTCCGAAGCCGCGCGTCTCGACGGGCTCAGCCATTGGGGCATCTTCTGGCGCATTATTCTGCCGCTCTCCCGCCCCGCGCTGGTCGTCGTCGCGCTCTTTCACACGATGTTCGTCTGGAATGATTTCCTCGGACCCCTCATCTACCTCAATCACCAGGAAACCTTCACGCTGGCACTCGGCCTGCAGTTCTATCAGGCCCAGCACGGTGGCACGCCCTGGAACCTGCTGATGGCCGCCTGCACGCTCGTCACCCTCCCGCTGCTCGTGCTGTTCGCGTTGAGCCAGCGCACCTTCATCGAGGGCATTGCCAGTACCGGAATCAAGGGATAGTCCAGCGGTGGTGCGACTGCCGCGCAGTTTGCCTCTCTCTGTGGAATCGAGCCCGCCTATGTCCGTGCACAGTGCTGCCCCCACCTGCGTCCCGGAGCGGATGGATCCCGTGTACCGTCTCGGCCCAGATGGCGCTTTTACAATCTCCCATTTCGAGGCGGGGCCGGCATTTTCCAGCTTCCTTCCCGGTTTCGCGGGGCTGTCGGGTACCCCGCTCTGGTGTTTCTACGTCAACCGGGCCCAGGCCATCGTCTCCTTCGGCAGCTCCGACAAGGACAATGCCATCGCCGAGTATCTACCGGCGAACTGGGCGTATCAACTGGTCGGGATCCAGGGATTCCGCACGTTCTGCCTGCTTGCGGGCGACTTCTATGAACCCTTCAGCACGCTGGGGTCCGCCGAGTGCGGGGAAGTCCGTGAGCTGAGCATCCACGCCGACGGCCTGGAGCTCACCAGCACTAACCCCGCGCGCGGACTGCAGGTTCACGTGGAGTACTACTCACCCCCTCATCTTCCGCTCGGGGCCCTCATCCGCCGTGTTCGGTTCACGAACATGGGTCCGGTACCGCTTGAACTCACGGCCCTCGACGGCCTCCCCATCATCCTGCCCGCGGGTGTGAGTGACCATGCGTTGAAGCACCAGCGCCATATCACAGCGGCCTACGCCTATACGCGCATCATTGCCAGGCATGTGCCGTACTTCGCAACCAAAGTCGCTGTTCATGATGAAGCGGAGGTCTCCACGGTCGTGCGAGGCAACTTCTATGCCGCCTGGCGCATCGCAGGAGCGCGGCTTCAGCCGCTTGAACCGCTCATCGACCCTGACGTGGTCTTCGGTCCCGGCCAAAGTCTCGCGTTCCCACACCTCTTCGTCCGCAACGGGGGCGCCATTGTTGCTGCGCAAATGTGGGAGAACCGATTGGCCTGCGCCCTCGTCCCGCTTCGTACCCGGCTGGCGCCGCGCGCATCCGTCGAGCTCGTGGCCCTCATCGGTGCCGCTCCCGACGCAGGTCTCGCCACGCGCTTCATTCAGTGTTTCGCGACCACAGCCGACTTCGAGAGGGCCCGTGCGGAGAGCCGCCGCGCGATCGCGGACGTCACGGCGCCGGCTGCGACCGTCTCCGCACACCCCGCGTTCGATGCCTATGCGCGCCTGAACTACCTCGACAACGTCCTGCGCGGCGGGGTGCCCGTGACGCTCCCTTCAGGTGCCGGCCCGACTCTGCTGCATGTATTCTCCCGCCGCCATGGTGATCTGGAACGCGATTACAACTACTTCGTCGTGCCAGCGCATCCACTCTCCAGCGGTGTGGGCAATTATCGCGACATCTGCCAGAATCGACGCAACGACGTATGGTTCTATCCCGAGGTCCGCGCCCTCGAATTGCGCATGTTCCTCGAACTCCTCCAGGCCGACGGTTTCAATCCCCTTGGAGTTGAGGGCTACCGCTGGATCGCCGCCGAAAAGCAGGTGGCCGAACTGGCTCCCCCCGAGCTTACTCCAGAGCAATGGAGCGACTTCCGCCTGATCATTACGCGCCCTTTCCAGCCCGGTGAACTGCTCCACTGGCTCGACTGCCACGCCCTGGAGGTGGGGGATCGCACCGCCTGGCTGCACCAGCTCATTGCGCGCTGCCAGCGCCGCCTCATGGCCACCGGCCACGACGGGGGTTACTGGATTGACCATTGGACTTATCTGGTCGACCTCCTCGAAGCTCTGGTGGCTATCTATCCCGATCAGCTCGCCTCGTTCCTGCACAACGGCCCCCACCTCGACTGGTTTGACGAAGGGGCCCGCGTCAATCCGCGCCGCACCAAGTACCAGCGCCGCTCTGCGGGCATGCGTCAACTCGATGCCGTCACCTGCGGCCAGCCACGTACGAAACCGTTACCACCGGTGACACCGTTCGGTAAACTTGTCGCACTCCTCGCCATCAAAGCGATTTCGTTCGATGCGCAGTGCCGTGGCCTCGAGATGGAAGCGGGCCGACCGGGCTGGAACGATGCGATGAACGGATTGCCGGGTCTCTTCGGCTCGTCGAGCTGCGAAGCCCTCGCCCTCGGCCGCCTCGCCAACTGGCTGCGCGACCACCTCGCTTCGGTACCTGATGTTGTGCTTCCCGCACCAATTGCGACTCTCACCCGTGACGCGCTGGCGCACCTCGCCGCGCCGGACTACAACTGGCGCGCGGAGGTCACGACGCGCGAGACATTCCGTGCGGCTCTTGCCCGCGACTCCGACGAGGCGACGGCCATGATTTCCGGCCTCGAAGTCACGCGCCTACTCGAGCTCGTGGCACACCGCACCAGCCACGCGGCGGACCGTTGCACCGACCCCGCGACGGGCCTCACGCACACCTACTTCCGTAACGAACCACGCACCGCCCCCGTCGACCCGGCTAGCGCCATTCCCGACGGCTCTGAACCGCTACCGCTCTTCCTCGAAGGCCAGGTCCACCGCCTCCGTCTTGTACGCGACCGCGCCGTCGCCCGCCGCATTTACGCTGCGGTCCGCGCAAGTGCGCTCTACGACCGGGACCTGAGCATGTACAAGCTCAATGCGCCGCTCACATCCTGCTCGCAGGACATCGGCCGGGCCCGCACGTTCACCCCCGGTTGGTTTGAGAACGAGTCGGTCTGGCTGCACATGACCTACAAGTACCTGCTTGAGCTCCTGCGCGTCGGCCTCTACGATGAGTTCTTCCACGACGCCGCCACCATGCTCGTCCCGTTCATGGAGCCACACACGTACGGACGCAGCATCCTCGAGAACAGCTCTTTCATCGCCTCCTCGGCGAACCCTGATCCCGCCACGCGCGGCCGCGGCTTCATCGCCCGCCTCAGTGGTTCGACGGCCGAATTCATTCATCTGTGGCTGCTCATGACCGTCGGCCCGCGGCCCTTCCGTCTTGACACTGCGGGCCAGCTCGAGTTCGCACCGTCTCCCGCGCTGCCCGGCGACTGGTTCACGCGCGCCGAAACACGATTGGAATGGGCGGGTGCCGAATACGCGCTTCCCGCTGATGCATTCGCTTGTGCGTTGCTCGGGCACACGCTGTTGGTCTACCACAACCACACCCGGCGCAACACCTTTGGCCCCGACGCCGTACGCCCCGTCCGCTACCAGCTCGATGCCCGCCCGCCCATAGACGCACCGGTACTGGCCACGGAGCACGCCACCCGCCTTCGGGAACGCCGAATCGCGCGTCTTGAGATCTGGCTCGAATAACCGGTTTGGTCTGGAATTCGGCGAGCATTGTTGCCAGATCGCCCGGTTCACGCTGGCCTTCACCGTCAGCCGGGCCTCGCTCATCTGGAAAGTCATGGTACCGTAACACTTTACCCGTCTGCATGATTTTCTGAGAATTCTGCCGCAGAGGCCTTGCGCTGGGAGCGCGCCCGCGCATATATCCGCGCCATGCGCAGCGCGGCGACGCACTCCAACTCGCTCGACGAACTCGTGGCGGCGCTACGGAGCGGCCGCTGCGATGAGGCCGCGGCACGCGAACTCTACGCTTTGGGACCCCACGCCGTCACGCTCGCCCTGCTCAGCGCCGCCCGCCGCATCACCGAGCAGGATGCCCGACTCGCACTGCTGGAATCGCAGCCCCAGGCGCCCGGCGTCGCCTCGCCCAGCACGCCCTCTGGCATGACGCCGGTCTACACAGCCGAACGCCGATGCCCGGCGCGCGTGACGGGCACCCTGGCGCCCGCCGGCCGCCGCCGCCGCGCATCGACCAGCGCCGCACGCACCGCCGCACAGTCTGCCCGGGCTGCGGCGGCCCGCTGCAACGCTGCAATCGAACCCGCACGCGTCTGATCGAAGACCTGCCCGAGAACCTGCAAGCGGTCGTCACCGAGCACACGATTCACCTCGACTACTGCCCGAGCTGCAAAAAGCACGTCGAACCGGTCGTGCCGGACGCGTTGCCCATTGCATGGAAGGTTTGCAGTTCAGTCGTCGATCTGTAGTGTCACGACGGTCAAGTCATCGAGCGGAAAGCCGAGGCGGCGTAGGGCCTTCTGACGACCTGCCAGTTGTGCCAGGGCCGCGTGGCAGCCCTCCCGCTCCAGGGTTCGCGCCCAATTCGAGTGCAGTACGTCCGTGGTGCGTTTTGGCCGCAGACGTCCGACTTGCTCAGCGGCCGAGGCCGAGAACACCTGTCCCCCACGGTCGCCGTTGGTGTGCGGTCGCGGCCGGGCTTGCGTAGCCGTATGGCTGCCACCGCTCCCGGCCGCCGCGAGCACCGGCGCGGAGAGGGCCGCCACAGGTTGTGTGGCCGAACGCTCGGCCGCCGCGATCGCCGTACGATTCCAGCCGGTGATGCGGGCGGCTGCGCGGCGCAGTCCCGCGGGCACCCCGTCTTGGACGTATTCGGGCAGTACCATCCGCTCAAGACCGTCGGAGTACAGTACGAGACTGTCGCCCGGTTCCAGTTGCAGGTAGGCCACTTCGAAGTGCGGATGCGGCATGACGCCCACCACGCTGCCGGCCGAAGTGACGGTCGAGAGCTTCCCATTCGCGGAACGCAGCAACGGATACGGCGTGCCGCCGCGGGCCAGCGCCAGTGAACGTGTACGGGTGTTCAGGACGCCGTAGACCGCCGCCACGAATGAACAGTCCGAGAGCTCGGCATCCTGGATGTCGCGATTCAGCCCTTGCAGTACCTCATCCGGGGGGAGGATGCGATAGCGCCCTCCATGGATCTCTTTGCCACGAAGGGCCCGCTTGATGTAAACGGTCAACAGGGCGGCCGAGATGCCGTGACCGGTGGCGTCGGCCAGGGCGATGGCGACGTGCTCCTCGTCGAGGCGATGTACATCGTAGATATCGCCGGAGACATAGTCGACCGGGCGGAACAGCGCATCGAACTGCAGACCGGGCAACTGCGGGAGACTGGTCGGCAGAAAGCCGCGCTGAACCTGACTCGCGAGGCGGAGCTGCCGCATGTAGCGCTGCGCGATGTGCTCGCCGGTGCGGCGGTTCGCGACCAGCCCGGTGTGAAGCGTGTGGAGCGATTTGCGCATGGAAAGGAGGGCGGCGAGGCGGCTGCCCAAGGCGGCCTCGTCGAGATTGCTTCCGTCCGTAACAGGCACACTGGGTGGGTGTCGCAGGGTCGGGACAGGACGACCACTGGAAGTGATCAGGAGCGTCGCGCGTGGGGCGCCCTCGAGCCGGTCGAAAAGGATACGGAGTGGTCCGGACAGGGGGCCGACGGCATCGGGCAGTACGAGCACGACCGCCGCGGCATGCTGCAATGCTTCGGCGTGCAGGGCGTTACCGAGCGTCATGAAACTGCTGGTCGCATGTGTGCTGGCTAATGCGCCCCGTAGGCACTCCGGTACGCGGTCGCCGGCGACAATGACCTGGATGTGTGGACGGGCCATGCGGCACCCGATCGAAGCCACGGTGGCACCTCAGCGGCGCCTGCGCCCCACCTCCTTCGATCGGAAGATTTCCACCCTTACGTGCATGAAACTGCGCGGAAATTGCAGCCCCACGAACTATCGTTCGGACGGCCTCGGTTCACGCGCCCGCACTGGCCGGAACCCCGCGCCCCCACCAGGCAGAACTTGCGCAATACCGCCCGTCCCGCCCGGCTCAATGGTCAGCGGCATCGCACTCCATGATGGCGTCGTACAGTTCTTGTGACGCGTGGATCTGTCCAAGTTTCTGCCGGAATTCCTCGTTGTTCATCAGCCCACTGACCTTGGCGAGCGCCCGGATGTGTGGTCCCGTCTGGTCCGGCGGGCTCACGAGCAGGGCTACGAAAGTCACCGGTCGGCCATCCACGCTCTGGAAGTCAACCGGCTCAGCCGGCATCCCCACCGCGAGTGCCAGCTTGTCGCTGCCATTGGTCTTTCCGTGCGGGATCGCAAGCCCGTAGCCGATGCCGGTGGAACGCTCGGCCTCGCGCTTGAGTACCGCCTCCAATGCGGCCTCACGGTTGGTGAGCCCCCCGTCCGCGGCGAGCAGATCGATCAACTCGGTGATAACCGAGGTTTTGTCCTTACCTTGCAGCGGGACGCGTACGCGTTCAGGCGTCAGAATCTTGCGTAGTTCCATACTCGTTCCCTGACCTCTGGATACAAAACGCCCAGTATACCGCGCTAGGCGGGTGGTTTCCACCGAGCCCCGGGCCGGGCGTATTCGGAATCGGTCACTCAGCGCCGATCCGGGACCGAAAATCGGTCTCCGTGAGCACCGGTACTCCCAGAGAACGGGCTTTTTCGAGCTTGCTGCCGGCTTCCGCCCCTGCGACCACGAACGCGGTCTTGCGGCTGACGCTGCTGGCCGGCTTGCCGCCGTGCGTCTTGATCAGCGCCTCGATTTCATCCCGGGAGTAGTGCTCCAGCTTGCCTGTTACCACGATGGTCAGACCAGCCAGTGGTCCGGACGCGGTGCTGACCACGGTCTGCGGTTGCGTCATGCGCAGACCCGCGGCACGCAGCTCGGCGATCGTGGCGGCGCCACTTGCGCTGCTCAACCACTCCCGCACCGCCCGTGCTACCTCGGGCCCGATCCCATCTACCGCCTGCAGCGCCACCTCGTCCGCCGCGGTCAAGGTAGCGATATCACCAAAGTGCGTGGCCAGCAATTCGGCCGTGTTCACGCCTACATGCCGGATGTTCAGCGCCGCGAGGACACGCGCCAGTGGACGATTGCGACTGGCGGAGATGGCCGCCAGCAAGTTATCGACGCTCTTTTCACCCATGCGGTCGAGCAGCAGCAGTTCCGGGCGGCGTTCGTGCAGTCGGTACAGGTCGGCATAGGTATGCACGAGTCCCGCCTGAACCAGTGCTTCGATCAGTTTGATGCCTGCGCCTTCGATGTCCATTTGGTCCCGGGCGCAAAAAAACCGCAGCCGCTCGATGACCTGCGCCGGGCACGCCGGGTTGATGCACCGCAGGTAGACGCCACCATCGTCCTGCTGCACCTCGCCCCCACATTCCGGACAGGCCGTCGGCGCTTGGATGGCCTGCGCGTCGGGTTTGCGGCGGCTTGCATCCACAGCGACCACTTGCGGGATGATCTCACCCGCCTTCTCGACCTGCACAATATCGTCGAGGTGCAGGTCGAGGCGTCGCACCTGGTCAAAGTTGTGTAAACTGGCGCGTTTGACGGTCGTACCGGCGAGGTCCACGGGGGCGAGGTTCGCGACCGGCGTTATGGTGCCCAGCTTGCCAACCTGGTAATCCACCGAGAGCAGCCGCGACTCTGCCCGCTCAGCCGCATACTTGTAGGCGATGCACCAGCGCGGTGCGCGGCTGGTGAACCCCAAGCGGGCACGCTGGGAGAGGGCGTCGATCTTGATCACCAGCCCGTCCGTGTCGTACGGTAAGGTGCGGCGCTCGGCCTCCCAGCGCTCTACGAACGCGAGCACCTCCGCAATGTCTGTGCAGTATTGGCGGTGTGGGCTCACCGGTAGTCCCCATTCCCGCACGCGCTCGAGCAGCACGCTGTATAGCGCATCCTCCTCCGGCGGCGGCACCAAGACACCGAACCCGTGACACTGGAACTGCAACTGCCGCTCCGCCACCCGGCGCGCGTCGAGTTGTTTCAGTGTCCCGGCAGTCGCATTGCGCGGGTTCTTGAATGGTTCTTCTCCGGCTTCCATACGCAGGCGATTGACGCGGTCAAAATCCGCCCGCGGCCAGTACACCTCCCCGCGCACCTCCAGCACCGCTGGCCAATCCGTGCCGACCAGCCGTAGCGGAATGCTCCGCAGGGTACGCAGGTTGGCTGTAATGTCATCTCCGGTTTCGCCATCGCCGCGGGTGGCTCCGAGCACGAAAGCACCATGCTCATAACGCAGTGACACCGCGACGCCGTCGATCTTGGGGTCGACCATGTACGCGAAGGGTTCCTCCCCAAGCGCCCGGCGAATGCGGACGTCGAACTCGCGTAGCTCGGCTGCCGAGTAGGTGTTGTCGATCGACAGCATGGGCCATGCATGGCGGACGTGCCTGAATCCGGTGAGCGGCTGTTCTCCGACGCGTTGGGTCGGTGAGTCCGGCGTGATCAACTCCGGGTGTGCAGCTTCCAGAGCGCGCAAGTCGCGCAGCAGCGCGTCGTACTGCTCGTCGGAGATCTCCGGCGTCGCCAGCGTGTAGTACAGATGGTCGTGCCGGCGGATCTTCGTCCGCAGGGCTTCGATGCGGGCGACCAGGTCGGTCGAATCCCGCGACGGCGTATCCGCCATGCGAACCCTCCTCACAAGGTTCGCGCGCATTGAACCGGCGCCGCGGTCAAGGGGCAAGTGCGGTCCGGTGGAAGGCCGGAGCGGCAGGGGGGCCGTGCTCCGCAATCCGCGCGGGTGGCAGCGCCACCTGCCGGGGTCGATGGTGCGTTGCGGGTCTGGCGGCGCCGCCGGGATCGCCGGGGGCCTATTGCCACACGCCTGCCAAGGCCCGTCCGCACTCCGGACAACCACCCGCGTGCAGCTCGTTCACCAGGACCTTGAAGCCGCGCCTCCGGATCACTGCGCGCCGGCAATCCGGACAATGTGTGTCCTCGCAGGCCCCGACGTAGCCGGGAAGATTCCCCGCATAGACGTAATGCAGCCCGGCCGCACGTCCCACGGCGTGGGCGCGCAAGACCCCTTCTACGGTGGTGCGCGGAAGCTCGGTCATGCGATAGTCAGGATGGAATGCCGTCACGTGCCAGGGGATCTCCGGCGACACGCCTGCGAGAAACTCCGCGATGTCGCGCAGCTCGGCTTCTTCGTCGTTCAGCCCCGGCACCACGAGCGTGACAACTTCCACCCAGAATCCCAGCTCCCACGCCAGCCGAACTGTCGCGAGCACGTTTTCCAGCACGCCACCCAGTCGCCGATAGCTGGCATCCCGGAAGGCCTTCAAGTCAATCTTGTAGCAATCCACGTGGGGTCGCAGGTACGCGAGTGCCTCGGGCGTGCCATGCCCGTTGGACACGAAGCTGCCGCGCAGGCCGGCCGGGCGGCCGGCCCGGAAGATTTCGACCGCCCACTCTGCGGTAATCAGCGGTTCGTTGTAGGTGCTGGTGAGCAGCGGGCAACCGTGCTGTTGAGCCAGGCGGACGATTTCCGCGGGCGTGATGAAGGTCGGCGCGGTGACGGCCTCATCATCGCGCAGCGCTTGGCTCGTGACCCAGTTCTGGCAGTAGGCGCAATGCAGGTCGCACCCCAACATGCCGAATGACAACGCATTCCGGCCCGGCAGGACGTGAAAAAAGGGCTTCTTCTCGATCGGATCAACGGCGAGTCCGGCGACGTAGCCGTGCGGTACCCGCAGTGTGCCGTCACGCTCGAACCGTACACGACAAACGCCTGCGCGTCCGGGCAGTACGCGGCAACGATGTCCGCAGGCCAGGCAGCGGAGCACGCCGTCCGCCTCACGGCGGATTAAGGGGTCTGCGGCCGGCGCAGTATGTCCGGCGAGGAGTTCCCCCAGCGCCATCGCGGGTGGTGTCAGACGAGGCACGGCCGCCTCCCGTCGTGTGCGCGGCCGGCCGGTGTGTGCTGCGCAGCGCGCCGCGGGCTACTTCGGTCGCACGGTCGGCCGACCGACGCTGTGATACTCCATATTGTATCGTGACATCATGTCCAACTCGAAGAGATTGCGACCATCGAAGATCAAGGGTTGCCGCAAGGATGCGGCGATGCGGGCGAAATCGGGGCTGCGAAACTCCATCCATTCCGTCATGATCAGCAGGGCCTCGGCTCCCGGCAGCGTCGCGTAGGGGTCTGTGTAGCAGGTGATGCGGTCACCGTACAGTTTGCGTGCCGGCTCAAGCGCCTCAGGATCGTGCGCTGCAATCTGCGCCCCGTCGGCCAGCAGTGCATCGATGATCGCCAGCGCCGGGGCCTCACGCAGATCATCCGTCTGCGGCTTGAACGCGAGCCCCCAGACGGCGAACCGCTTGCCGCGCAGGTCGGGGCCGAGTCGGGTTCGGATGCGATCGATCATGCGTTCACGCTGGGCGAGGTTGCGGCGGTGGACCGCTTCCAGCAATTGGCAATCCGCGCCCGCGGCCCGCCCGAATGCCGCCAGGGCCTGAACGTCTTTCGGGAAGCAACTCCCGCCGTATCCCACGCCGGGATACAGAAAATGGTGTCCGATACGGGCGTCGGACCCCATTCCGCGGCGCACTTCGTTAATGTCCACGTTGAGGTGTTCGCAAATCTCCGCGATCTCATTGATGAAGCTGATGCGTGTGGCGAGGTAAGCATTGGAAGCGTACTTCGTCAGTTCCGCGGCGATCCGGCTCATGCGCAGCACGGGCTTGTTGTTCCGTACAAACGGCTGGTGCAGTTCAGCAATGACCTCCGCCGCCTCCGCATCGTCTGCGCCGATCACCACGCGATCCGGCCGCAGGAAATCGTTCAGGGCCGCCCCTTCCTTGAGGAACTCTGGATTGCTTACGACCGGGCAATGAAAGGACGTGTGGGTGCGGATCAGGGCGTCCAGTCGTGCGCCCGTTCCCACTGGCACCGTGCTCTTCGTGACGATGACCGCCGGACCCGTCACCGCCTTTGCCACGGCGACGGCCACACTCTCGATGGCGCTCAGGTCGGCTGAGCCGTCCGGCCGCGGCGGCGTACCTACCGCCAGGAACACGACGCGAACTCCGGCGACTCCGGCCGCCAGGTCGGTCGTGAAGCGCAGGCGTTGGGTGGCTACGTTCTTGGCAACCAGTTCGCCCAGTCCGGGTTCGAAGAACGGTGAGCGGCCATTTTGCAGTTCCGCTACTTTCGCGGCGTCGTTATCGACCCCCACAACATGATTGCCGCTGTCGGCCAGACAAGCCGCTGTGACCAGGCCCACGTACCCGCTGCCAATTACGGCGATCTGCATGATGCCCTCGTTCGGTGCTGGGTGCCCACGCGGTCGCGGGGCCGAACTCGTATAATCCGCGGGCCGCGCAGGCCACGCCCTGGGACGGATGGCTCCGCCGGCTGGTTACTGTGTCGCTGGAGACGTCTGCATGCGTATCCTGATTGCCGGTTGCGCGGGGTTCATCGGCCGTCATCTCGCGGAACGCCTGCTGGCCGAAGATCATGAGGTCATCGGCATCGACAACCTCAGCAGCGGTCTTCGCAGCAATATCGACGCACTGCGGGCTCGACCCCGCTTCCACTTCATCGAACACGATATCACGAAACCCCTGACTGTCGAGCCGCGCTGTGCGCAAGTCTACGACCTTGCTTGTCCGGCGTCACCGGCGGATTTCGAACGACTCGCGCTCGAGATTCTGGCGGTCTGCTCCCGGGGCGTGGAGAACCTGTTGCAGCTCGCATACGCCCACGGCGCCCGCTTGCTGCACACCAGCACGAGCGAGGTTTACGGAGATCCGCAAGAGCATCCACAGCGCGAGTCCTACTGGGGTCACGTGAATCCCATCGGTCCCCGGTCCTGCTACGATGAGGGCAAGCGCTTTGCGGAGTCCCTGATCACTGCTTTCGCGCGACGCCACGGGCTGCCCGTGCGCATTGCCCGGATCTTCAATACCTATGGCCCACACATGCGGGCGGACGACGGTCGCATGCTGCCGACTTTCATCGCGCAAGCCCTGCGCGGCGCGCCGCTCACCATTCACGGGGATGGCGAGCAGACCCGCAGCTTCTGCTATGTCACGGACATGGTGGACGGTCTCGTTCGCCTGATGGCAAGCGACGTAACCGAGCCGGTCAATCTTGGCAACCCGGTCGAAATCACGGTCACCGCGGCAGCCCGCGAGGTCGTGGCCCTGGCAGGCAGTAGCAGCCCCCTCGGTCACACGCCCCCGGTACCCGACGACCCGCACATTCGTCGCCCAGACATCACCCGCGCTCGAAAACTTCTGGGCTGGGAGCCGCGCGTCGGTTGGCAGGCCGGCTTCGCCGAAACTATCACCTGGTTCCGTACCCAACCCCCTCCGAGCCAGGCCGGGACAACCGCTGTGGACGAATAGCCACGTCAGCCGAATCTGGATCGCGACCTGCTTATGGCGGCCGGTGCGTACCGCCAACACGATGTTCGGGAGCGGTTGCGGGCTTCGACGGGCGGGATTTTGGTTGCGGCTCTTACCTGATCACGCTACTCTCAGTGAGGCCGAAGTGTTTCCGGACGTGAATAGGTTTTCCCCAAGTGGGTCCGCGCTGGGTGCGTCCCGCCCTTTCACGCAGCGGAAACAGGTCCAAACGACCCATGGAGGAGTTCAGAATGAGGCGTCTCGCAACTGCCATCGCGCTGCTCGCTCTCGCCACAGGGATCGCGTCTGCCGACGTGATTACGTACAACTTCACCCTTGACGGTCTGCAGGAGGTACCGCCGAACGCCAGCCCGGGCTCTGGGTTCGCGACGGTGACCCTCGATACCAGCACGAACCTGCTCTCGTGGAATGTTTCCTACCAGGATCTGGTTGCGCCGGTGTCAGCGGCGCACTTCCACGGTCCAGCGCCGATCGGCGTGAATGCAGGCGTCACCGTCAATATCGGTGGTGGTGGGCTGGCCAGTCCGTTCGTTGGTAACACAATTATTTCCGACCTGCACAAGGCCGACCTGCTGGCCGGACTCTGGTACGTCAACGTCCACACGCAGACCTTCCCGGGTGGTGAGATTCGCGGCCAAGTCGTGCCGGAGCCGACCTCGCTGGCGCTCCTTGCGCTGGGCGGGCTGGCGCTGCTGCGTCGCCGCTAGGCCGTCGGAGGCCGTGTTCGCAAGAGCAGGATTCAGTGCCGGGCCGGCGGATGTACAAGCATCCGCTGGCCCGGTTCGCGTAGGTGCTCACCGGCGCGCGCGTGCCACGCCGCGTCAGAATGCCGCTTCGCACGTCAATTCCCGCCCGACGATGAGTTGGTGGATCGTCTCCGTGCCCTCGTAGGTAATCACGCTTTCCAGGTTCAGCATGTGCCGCACAGGGCTGCATTCCACGCTGATGCCGCCCGCGCCGAGCAGGTCACGCGCCTCGCGCGCGACATCGAGCGCCATCCGCACATTATTCCACTTCGCCAGCGACACCTGCGTATGATGCATCTGCTCGGCATCCTTGAGTCGCCCGAGCTGCCAGGCGAGCAGTTGCGCGGTTGTGATTCGCCGCAGCATGTCCGCCAGCCGCACCTGGATCATCTGCTTGTGAATCAGGGCTTTGCCGAACAGCACGCGCTGCCGTGCGAACTGCAGGGCCTCCTGGTAACAGGCCTGCGCCGCACCGATCGCCCCCCAGGCAATTCCATACCGAGCTTGTGTCAGGCAGCTCAACGGCGCTCCCAGCCCCTCGGCAGTCGGCAACTGGTTGCAGGCCGGGAGGCGGCAGTGGTCGAAGAACAATTCCGAAGTCACGGACGCCCGCAGTGAGAACTTGTGGGCGATATCACGTGCCGTGTAGCCCGGGGTGTCCCGCTCCACCAGGAAGCCCCGGACACCGTCGGCGGTCTGAGCCCAGACCACCGCAACGTCGGCTACCGTGCCATTCGTGATCCACATTTTCGCGCCGTTCAGCACCCAGTCGCCGCCGTCGCGCCGCGCATGCGTTTTCATCGTGCCGGGATCGGAGCCCCCATCGGGCTCGGTCAGGCCGAAGCACCCCACCTTGCGCGCCGCGGCCAGATCCGGGAGCCACTGTGCCTTTTGCTCCTCCGATCCGTAACGATGGATCGGGTACATCACCAGTCCGCTCTGTACCGAAGCGAAGCTGCGTAGGCCGCTGTCGCCCCGTTCCAGCTCCTGCATGATCAGGCCATACGCGACGTTGCTGACACCAGCGCAGCCGTAGTCGTGGAAGGTCGGTCCGAAGAGTCCCATCGCAGCCATCTGGGGTACGAGTTCCCGAGGGAAGCGCTCGTGCTC
Organism: Phycisphaerales bacterium; assembly: GCA_016716475.1. Lineage (NCBI taxonomy): Bacteria > Pseudomonadati > Planctomycetota > Phycisphaerae > Phycisphaerales > Phycisphaerales bacterium. Next base: position 1,338,623 of record JADJWG010000002.1, on the reverse strand, counting down.
GAAGCACTCGGCGATGATCGGCAGCACCCGCTCATCTACCCAGCGGGCGACAATGTCGCGGAGTTGGCGCTCGTCCTCGGTGAGTAGCCCATCGAGGTGGTAGAAATCTGGGGACTGGCTGTTCGGGGTCACGCGTCGAGTCTCCGGACTGTCCACGGCGAGATCAGGCCAGCACGGCACCACAGGGTACCATGGGGCAGCGGATTATACCGATCGAGCCGGGTCGCGGTTGTGCCGCTACAATCCTATTGCGCGCCGGTCGCGGACAATTGGTCCGGTGGTGGCTTGAAGCCGGGGCGGTGCCGCTCTACAACGCTTTCAGAAGAACTGTAGGGCTCGGTGCCCGCCCCCCGGAACAGGTGAGTACGGGATGCCACTGCGAGTCCGTTGCCCGCATTGTTTCGAGGCCGTGGTCGTACCCGATGCGGTCGCCGGGGGTGTACATCCGTGCCCGGAGTGCGGTGTTTCGTTCACCGTGCCACTGCCACGGCATGTTTTGGACGCACTTCTGCCCGAGCCGGACAGCGCCTCGCCCATGGAGGGTCGCATCTGTCCTCGTTGCAAGCACGAACTCGGTCCGACAGCGACGCTCTGCCGTCGCTGCGCGTACGACCTCGTGGCCGGTCGGCGACTCCCCCTACGCGGCCGGCTGGCGCTGTGGCCGTGGCACCGCTGGGTCACGCTTGTATTGGGTTCCGGTGTGGCCCTGCTCCTCTTGTGGATTGCAGCAAATACGTGGTGGATCCGTACGCGTCCGGCATCTCCGGAGCTCTTTGTCGATCGGCCGCAGACTGTTCCCGGCGCCGAGCTGGCGGCGGCCCTGCTGGGGGCCCGCACGGCAGAGGAGCGCGCGGCCGCGCTGTCTGCTTATCATGGTGTCAGCATTCCTGCTGCGCCGGCGTTGGCGGAAGCACTGGGTGCAGTGTTGGACGCGCCGGGTCGAGACGTGCCGAAACTGCTGGCCTGCATCGCAGCGCTGGATCTTCTTAGTGGGGTTGGAACAGAACATCCCGGGCAGTTGGCGGCCTGGCTCGAACTGCTGCGTCGCGCCGAGGAGCTGTCGCCATTACGACCGGCAGCGCTCCGCGCCCGGGCCTTGCTTGGTGACCGCTCGGTCCTGAGCGATCTGACGGCGTACTGGCTCGACCGGCTGGAGCGCTACCTGGTGCTGGAGCGGGCCACTGTGGCCGATCGGGTCGGCGCCACCGCCACGGCGCTGACGCAGGCCGAGGGGGAGCTGCGACGAGCCGCCGATGGCTTGCGCGCGCTCGCAAGGGACGAGCGCGCCGCCGTGGAGGTGTTGCAGCTTGTGTGTGCGGCTTATTGGGAGAGCTGGGCGTGGCTCGGCCAGGAACGTGCAGAACGCTTCACACTGGCTGTCTTCGAGTTGACCCGCCCGCGTGGAGATAGTCTGGCCTTTCGGCCGGAAGATGTACGACGCTTTCGGGATCTTGTCCGCGGGGTTTCCGAGAGCAGTCCACCCGCAACGGCTGCGGCGGCGGGCCTGATGCTCCGTGACCGTGCACCGCAATATACCAATCGACTGCATGACATCGCGGACGCCCTGGGGCGCGCGTTGACAGAGGTCTCAGCGGCCGAGCAGCAGCAGCTCACCTGGACGATCTCGGAATTGCGCGGGCGGATGTTCGGCCCGACGCCGCGGAAGCATCCGCTCGAGGTTGCGGCCGGCGAAGTCGCCACGGCCGCGGCTTGGGCCTTACCGGGTCGAGCATTGGAGTTACACGCAGAGTATCCAGGTGTGCCGCGTTTGCGTGTACGGGCGACGACCCCGGAACGACAGATGGAGGTCGACCTGCTCGTGCAACTCGAGGGCGGGTGGGAACTGGCACAGCATGCGTTGGACCGATGGTTGAGTTTGGGGCTTGGAGTGACGCCGCGCCTGGAACGATGGCTGCATCCTGGCCAGCGCGCCCCGGAGTACCCGGCGGTTTCCGCGGCGCTTGTGGTTGTGGCCCTCTCGAACAACGATGGCTACGCGCGTGAGTTGGCGCTGTGGCGTGAGGCGCGGGACCAGCCGGCATGGGTGCGCGCGCTGGCTTACACCGTGGCGAGCAGTCTGGAAGCGCGACGGGGCGAACTGCGCAGCGGGTGGCCTGCACAGCTCGAACTGGACGACATCGCAGCGCTGGATGCCGGGCGCCCCGGATGGGATTGGTTTGGCCGCGTGATCGCCGCGGGGGGGCCGCGCATGCGTGCCCGGCTGGAACAGGCGCCGCCAACCGTCTTGGACAGCGCGGTGCGGGCGCGCCTGATGGAAGCAGTGCGCAAGGCCGGTCTGTAACCCCGCGTGCCGCATGGGCATCGCCCGCTCATTGTGGCGCGTTTCGCGGGGTGGTGGACTAAGATAGCGGGCTGTTCGACGAGTGCCGTGGGTGGCAGGAACACGCGGGTTGCGTAGGTATCGGCAGGAGTTTCGTGATGGCGGATCTCAGCGGAAAGCGCGTACTCGTGCTGGCCGGGGATGAGTACGAAGACCTCGAACTCTGGTATCCGAAACTGCGGGTGGAAGAGGCCGGTGCGCTGGTCACGGTTGCGGGGCTGATGGCCGGAGAGACGGCGCGGGGCAAACACGGCTACCCGTGCCGCGTGGATTCGGCGATTGTGGATCTTGACCCGGCGAACTATGCGGGCTTGGTGATTCCGGGGGGCTGGATGCCGGACAAACTGCGGCGTGATGCGAGCGTGCTGCGGCTCACGCGGCACTTCGCGGAGACAGGCAAGGTGCTCGCATCCATCTGTCACGGTCCGTGGATCATGATTTCCGCGGGTATTTGTCGCGGCGTGCGCATGACGAGCACGCCTGGCATACGCGACGACCTCGTGAACGCCGGGGCGCTGTGGGTTGACGAACCCGTGGTCGTCGATCGGCATTTCGTGACAAGCCGCCGACCGTCGGACCTGCCGGCCTTTGGCGCCGCGCTGGTCGCGCGCCTCGCGGAAAGCCGGCGGTGAGGTCGTGCTCGTGACCGATTCAGACCCGCGCTCGCCGGGCCGACACGTCGACACAGGTGCGAAGTCCCGGGCAGAAGGCCCGGTTGGGGCGCGGCTGCGCATGCCGCGTCGGCTGCGCATCACCCGGCACGTCGAGTTTGAAAGGGTTATGCATGTGGGGCTGCGCCTGGGGGACAAGAACGTTACCCTTTGGGGGCGGCGCAGTGCTCGTGTGCATTCCCGCATCGGACTGGTGGTTGGGCGGCGGCACGGTGGGGCGGTGCATCGGAATCTGCTGAAACGGCGCTTGCGGGCTGCGTTTCGCCTGTCACAGCAGAAGCTCCCGCCGGGGCTCGACCTGGTTTGCATGCCGCGTCCCGGGGTTCGTCCGACGGTCGCGGAATTACAGGTGTCGCTCGTGCGGCTCGCGGCCGAACTGATTCGGCGGTTGCGCTCCCACCCTGAAGCGGATCACCCACAACGGTAGGGGTTGCGATACGTGGACGTGCATCGGCGCATCCTGATTCTCACTGTATCGGCGGGCAATGGCCATGTCGTGGCAGCTCGCGGGATGGAGCAGGCGCTGCGCGCGGCCGCGCCGCAGGCCGAGATCGCCGTCATCGACGCGATGGAGGTGGTGAATCCGTTTTTCCGACGCTTCTACGCCGGCGGCTACCTCTGGTTGGTGCAGCACTGGCCGGCGCTGATGAATTGGATGTATGAAGCCGCCGACCGTCCGCCGGGAGGTGCATTCGATCGCTTTCGCGTGTTGATGCAGAATGCCAATACCGGTCGTATGGCCCGCTTCATCCGGGGATGGTGCCCGGACCTGATCGTGAACACGCATTACCTGACAGCGGAAGTCGCCGCACGTTTACGGGCGACCGGGCGATTGCACTGTCCGCAGGTCATCATTGCGACGGACTACGAAACGCACCGTGTCTGGGCGCAGGAACCGGCGGACCGCTACTTTACAGCCACGGATCTCGGCCGCACCCTGCTGGCCCAGTGGGGCGTGCCACGTGAGAAAATCAGCGTCACCGGAGTTCCGCTCCGGGCACAGTTTCAACAATTGCCGACGCGCGCGGCAGCGCGTGATCGCTGTGAGATAGCACCGGGCGTGCCGCTGGTACTGTTGCTGGCCAGTGGCTACACACGCCGCCGGGCCGGTGAGGCCTGGGATGAGTTGCTCGCACTCCCGCCGACTGTGGAGCTCGTTGCGCTGGCCGGGCGGAACGCGCACCTCGCGCGGGACCTCGAGTCCGCCGCGGTGCGCCGTGGCCGTGTGGCCCGTGTCGTGGGTTATACAGATCGGGTCCACGAATGGATGTGCGCCGCGGACCTTGCCATCAGCAAGCCCGGTGGTTTGACCATGGCCGAGGCGATGGCGTGCGGGCTGCCATTACTCGTGCTGTACCCGTACCCGGGGCAGGAGCAGCGCAACAGTGACTACCTGCTCGAAGCTGGTGCAGGTGTACGTGTCAACCATGTGCGGCTGCTGACAGAGCGGGTTGCAGGGTTGCTCGAGGACCCGGCGGCGCTGGCCCGCCTGCGCGCGGGGGCCGCCGGACTGGCGCGCCCGTGCGCGGCCCGCACCATCGCCGCTGCGTGCCTGGAGTTGCTTTCCCGGGGGCCGGTTTGACATTCGAAACCGCCCCGCAAGAATCATCCGGTCGTAGAGCGCGTCCGCGACGTGGCCGGCGCAAGTAGCGGCGTCGGGCACTGACCGGAGGGGCGGAGCGTCGCGCCGGCGACGACGGAGAGCGGCATGTCGTTTTTGATCGCGATGCCGGTATATAACGAGGAACGTTACCTGCCCGGGGTGTTACGCGCCGTGCGGCGGCAAGGGCATGACCTGCTCGTCATCGATGACGGTTCGACGGATCAAACGCCGGAATTGTTGCGTCAAGAGGGTGGGATTGAGGTGATCCGGCATCCGGAGAATCGTGGTTACGGCCAGAGTGTGATCGACGCTTTCCGATTCGCGCGGGAACGGCGTTATGATTGGGTCATCACCATGGACTGCGACGAGCAGCATGAGCCGGAGTGGATTCCGGAGTTCGTCGCCGCGGCCCGGGCCGGCAAGGCGGACATCTTCAGCGGTTCGCGCTACCTGCACCCGGGGGCCGGCGACGTAGCGCCGCCTGACCGGCAGCGGATCAACTTCACCATCAACGATTTGCTTGAGCAGATACTGGGTCTGCACCTGACGGACTCCTTCTGCGGCTTCAAGGCCCATCGCACCGCGGCGTTGCAGCGGCTGGCACTCGACGAACCCGGGTACGCGTTCCCTTTGCAATTCTGGGTGCAGTGCGTGCGGGCCGAGTTACGCATTCGTGAGCTGCCCGTGCGGCGAATCTACCGCGATGCCAGCCGCGAATTCGGCGGGACGCTGGACGATCCGGCCGCCCGCCTGCAGCACTACCTCTCCGTGTTCGTGCGTGAACTGCAGCGCGAGACTCCTACCCCACAACCGTGTACGCTGGCTGCATGTCGTCGCCCCCGGCACGCCTGATGATCGACCGCACACGCCTGCGGACGCCGCCGGAGCACCTGGGATTGCTCTGCGAACCGGCGCCGGCGCACCTGCGGGCTTCATTGCAGGCGGCGCCCGGGGCTTTCCCGGATGCACCGCTGCTGGACTCCCGGCTTGCGCAGGTGCGGGCCGACCTGCGGCGTGCCCTCGCCCTCCCGGAGTCCCGTCCGATCGTTGCGACCGGGCACCAGGCCGAGTTCTTTCACGCCGGTGTTTTCGCGAAGACGGTCGCGGCCCACGCGCTCGCGGAACGGGCGGGCGGCACCGCGGTGTTTGTGACTGTCGATGCCGACCTCCCGAAGACGCAGCGCCTGGTCCTGCCGGAGACGACTCCGCACGGGCTGCGCCGAGTCGACGTGCTCATCCCCGGGTGTGAGCCGCTGCTCCCCTACGAATCCCAGCCGCGGATCCCGCGCAGTGACTGGCTCCAGTTCTTCGCGACGCTCGCAAGTCTGCACGAATTCCGTGATCGAGCCCTGCTCGACACCTTCGCCCGCGCGTTTCTGACGATCGACGATCCGAATCCCGTGTATTGCGCAGCGCTCGCGCGCGGCCATGCGGCCGTCGCCGGCGCGCTCGGACTCAGCGGTATCGTTGATCTGCGTCTTTCGCACCTGGCCTCCACCGCGGCCTTTCGTGCCTACGTAGCCACGTTCCTACTGGCGCCGCAGCGGACAGCGGAAGCGTACAACGCGGCCCAGCACGCGTACCGCGCGACCCACGGCGTACGTGCCACCGGTCGCCCGGTCCCACCGCTGCTCGTGCGAGGTGACACGGTCGAACTGCCGTTCTGGGTGCTGCGCCCCGACGAGCCGAGGCGGCGCCTCTTTGTCCGCACCGTCGGCGACCAAGTTGAGCTGGCAACGGACAACCGCGTGCTCGGGGCCATGCCGCGTGCGGCCCTGGCCGAGTATGCCAATCACGTGCAACCGTGGCCGCTCGAGCGCGCGGGCGGCTGGCACCTGCGGCCGCGAGCCCTGACGCTCTCGGGCTTCCTGCGGCTGGTGCTCGCGGACGCATTCATCCACGGCATCGGCGGGGCGAAGTATGACGAGATGACGGAGGGGTTCCTCGCAGCATGCTTCGGTGTGTCTCTCGCGCCCCTTGGCTGCGTGAGTGCCACGGTGCATCTGCCTCTCCCTCAGGAGGGTGTCACCGAGGCCCATGTCCGGGCAGCCCGGCACCGCAGCCGCGATCTGCGATTCAATCCGCAGCGTCATGTGCGCGGCATTCCGGACCGGCTGCAACGGCAGCGCTCCGAACTCGTGCGCCAGTCCCATGAGCTACGCGCCCATCAGCGCCGTAACGCGGAGGCCCGCCGGCTCGTGTTCCTGGAACTGCGCCGGCTCAACACGCGCATGCTGGAACATGATCCGTGGCGTGCGGCGGAGTACGACGAGTACGTGGCGGCCCTGGAAGCGCGACTCCGTATCGACAGCATTGCCCGCGATCGTGAGTACTTCTATGCGCTCCATGTGCAGGAAACGCTCGCAGTCCTGGTGGCCCGCATCCGCGCATTATTCCTCAATTGATCGCGCCACCGGGTGTGGCCGGCTCCGCACGATTCGCTCATACAGGGCGATCAACTCGCGTGCATGGCGGGTCATGGATAAGTCCCGCTGGTAGTGCGGCGCTGCGTCACGCGCACCGGCGCGCATCTCCGGCCTCAACACATCGGTCAGTGCGGCGGCGAGGGCCAACCTGTCCGCGGGTGTGGCCACGATGCGACCGGTCGCTGGCGTGAGCGCTTCGGCCGCACCGTTGAACTGCGTGGTCACCGTCGGCAGGCCGTAGCACAAAGCTTCAAGCACGGTGCGACTGCACGGGTCGTACCAGGTGGGCTGTACGAGCGCATCCGTGGCCGCGTACCACGTGCGCATCGGTGTCGTGGTGCCCACGAAGCGCACACGGTCGGCGATGCCCAGCGCGACCGCGCGGCGGCGGTAGACGACCGGGTCGTCGCGGCCGGCGACCAGGAGATAACCCGGCGCATGGGGCAGGGCGGCGAGCAGTTCCCCCAGGCCTTTCAATTTGAAATTGTGTGCCGCGAACAGCAGCAGGGGGGTGTCGTCTTCGAGTTGTAGCTCGGCGCGCGCCGTGCGCCGCAGGCGCCCCCGCTCCTGCGGCTCGGGCGGGGTGCAATCCACCCCATTGAAAACAACGGTGACATGTTCGGGTGGAAATTCACGCCCGTTGAGGATCTGCCTCCGCACGTACTCCGACAGTGCCGCCACGTGCACCCGCGTCCTACGGCCCGCGAGCAGCAGCTCCTCGATTCGCCAGTAGAAGCGCTGGCTCATGTTGAACCGGCGGCCCAGGTGTTTGACCGCACGCCACAGCGCCGGCCGCACCGGCGCCAGGGTCCGCGTCACGGTTTCTGCGTAGGTGCCGCCGCGCGGCTGGTAGACATCGGCGCGCAGTGACGGCGTTACGGCATGAACGATCTCGAACGGTGTGGCGCGACAGGCCGCACTCACGGCCTGTAGGAACCGGAAGGCCCGCCCCAGGCGCGTTCGCGCCGTGACGGGCAGCGGCCAGTAGCGCACGTTGTCGGAAAGGAACGGTCCGGTCTCGGACCCCATGTACAGCACCGTGACATGCAGCCCGGCGGCAGCCAGCGCCCGCGCCATCTCCACGGTGGAAGTTTCGGCCCCGCCGCGCTGTGGATCGACGTGCTGCTGTACGATGGCGACTCTCATGACGCCCCCGACGGCACTTGGCGCGCCGCGCGTCGCGCGATGCGCCGCAGGAGGTGATCGCTGCGGCGGACGATCTTCCGTGCGTGCCACTGGATGCGCGGAGCGCCTGGCTCTAACCCGAGATAGACCGTCAGGAAACGCAGCCGGTCCGCCCGGCTGGCGCCACACTCACGGGCGGAGGCGTCGAGCTGCGAAAGGTCCTTCAGCAGCCAGCGCATGCGCCGCACGCGTGGACGCAAGATGCGCGCCAGGTCCAGCAGGGCAAAACGTGGAGGCCTGCGGCCGGATGAGTCCAGTTCGGCAAAGATGTGGCAAAGGTACAGGTCCCGGTGTCGAGCGCCGGTCTGGTGAAAAGCCGAGAGGAAGCGAGCCAATCGCCGCACCAGGTCAAGCCGCGGCGCGCCGCGGGTCACTGCGGCCCCCATGGCCGTCAAGCGCTGCCACGCCCGGTCGAGGGCTTCACCCGGTAAGGCCTCAAAGAGTGCCACGCTGCGCTGCTCGCGCCAGCCCAGCATGTCCTCCGCTACGCCGATTGCCTTCACCGCTGCGACGTACTGTGTCTCGAGCTGCGCCGACTCGGTGTATTCCCACCAGGCGCGACTATGGGCAGGGTGCTGGCGTAGAATACGGTCCACGTCCGCTCGCAGTGGCGTACGGGTATATCGTTTGACGTACAGCACGGTCCGGCCGTCCGGCAGCCGCCACCGCCAGCGTTCACGCCCGCCCAGCCCGGGCTTCGTCAACGGCTCCCAAGTACCGGCCGGATCGCCCTCCATGGGAGCTGCGACCAGCAGCCGCTGTAGGTCATCCGGACCACCAGGCAGACGCGCTGCCCAGTCCTGGCGCAACAGCACGAGTCGGCTCACTGCGTGGGCTCCGCATGCGGGGGCGGGGAGACCGCACCGAGTTCAGCGGCCAGTCGCAGGTTCCATTGCTCGAACAACGCACTCAGCCGGATGCGGCGCTCCTCGTGCTTGCGCCACTGCTCTGCCAATCTTTCGATCTGCTCGATCTGTCCCTTCAGTGTTTCCGGCGATACCGATTCACGCAGATACCGGCGGAGGAAACGCAGGCGTTCCGTCCGGTGTGTGAAGCGCAGCGCGGAAACCGCAACCTGCGCAAGTTCCCGAATCCACCAGGTCACCCCTGGCGTACCCAGGCGCTCCCACGGCCGCAACGGTTGGGCATCAAGGAAAAAGAACTCCGGTGAACCGGACGGACTTGGCCGGACCATGATGTTGCGGAAGAAGAGGTTCCCGTGCGAGCAGCCCGTCGCGTGCATGTCTGCGAGCGCATCGGCGAGCGCATCGATCCATGTGTGTCGCTGGGTTGGTGTCAGCGTGCGGGTCCCCCGTGCGATGTCGAGCGCATAGCTGGTCAGGTTCTGCGCCCCGGGCACCTCCTCCGTAATGAGAAAGCAAGCCGTCAGAAAGTGTGCCACCCGCCGCTCACCATACGCGACCGCCCGCACGGCCGGCACTCCCACGTTGCGCATTGCGTTCAGCGCGAGGTATTCGGCCTGCCCGCGCTGCATGCCGAAAAAGGTCCCGCGCAGCGCTCCGCGGAACCGCTTGCGCCACGATCGAAAAAAATGACGTTTCACATAGAAGCCGGGCTCCTGCGGGCCCGCACCCGGGACGTACAGCGTATCCGTGGAGCGGCTCCACGCAGCCACACGCCCATCGATCCGCTGTAGCACCCGCTCGACGGTGTCCAGACCACACCTCCGCAGCGGCTCGCGGTAGGCCGGATCCATGCGAATGTGTTCCGTAAACAGCATGCCTGTGCTCACCCGAGGAATCGTTCGGCGGGCGCGTCAGGCACCTCCGCCAGGATCGCACGGCGCCGTCGATCCAGCAATGTCTGCGCAGCGTGCAATGCCTGTGCAACCGTCACCTCGTGCATGCACTGCAGATCAAGTGGGCACTGACGCAGTTGGCACGGACCACACGGTACGGGGGCTTGCAGCTTCAGTTCATCGGCGTAGTCCGTGTCCGTCCACGCCTGGTGGGTCGGACCGAAGATCGTCACCGTGGGGACTCCGAATGCGTTGCCGTAGTGGCGTGGGCCGGTGTCGTTGCAGACCAACAACGCCGCATCCCGGATCAGAACCTTGAGACTCCCCAGTGTCGTCCCGGGCTGCAGGGCACAGGTGAGTTCTCTTTTCGCGTGCGCGGCGATTGCCTGCATGAGCGGGGCCTCGCCCGGCGCTCCGGTCACGATACAGCGCAACCGGTGGCTTCCGTACAGTTCATCCGCGACAGCCGCAAACCGCTCCGGAAGCCAGCACTTTGCGCTGCCGAAGGCCGCACCCGGATTGAGCACGGCATACTGACCGGGTTGCAGTCCATAATGTCGTTGCAACGCCTGCCCGGCCTGTTCCTGCCCGGGCGTAACGACCAGCCGCAACCGCCGGTCCACCAGGGGCACGCCCAGCACTTCCGCCAACCGCCCGTAGTACGGCACGAGTGGGGTTGGCGTGTACTCTCCCTCGGACCTCAGCACGGGCAGACGGTCGGTTAGCAGCGGTCCCCGGCCGTCGCGGGCGTACCCGATCCTCCGCGGGATGTCTGCCCACCATGTCAGCAGGGCCGACCGTAACGAATTGGTCAGCAGCAGGGCCGCGTCAAAGCGTGCGGCACGCAGCCGACTTGCGAGCGCGAACTGCCGCGCCTCGCGCCGGAAACCCCCGCCCGTCGGCCATGTCAGGGCCTCGTCATGCCACCCGCCTCCCGCGAACACTTCCTCCACGTAGGGGCGGTGCAGAAAGGCGATGTGGGTCCCGGGCAGCCGGGTGCGCAGCGCGGCCAGCACGGGTGTCGCCATTACGACGTCGCCGACCCAATTGGGGAGTATCAACAGTAACCGGCGCGGCTCCTGCGCCACAGTTCTCTTCATACGGCACAAGTCTAACCGATGGCGACAAGCGTGGCACCGAGTGGAGTCACGCCTCGATGTTCATGGGGCGCCCGCTGTCGGACGTAAGGTGACTGTATCGAAAAGGTGCCAGAGAAACTCGCGATTCCCACCGTGACCACGCAGGGGACTCTCGATTTCGGCGCGGACTTCGAAACCGATGCGAGCCACCTCCCCCCGGCACTCCACCAGCACCTCCGCCAACCGGTCTTCGGCGACAACCCCACCGGGTCGAGCCGCGGGGGCCGCCTCGTACTGCGGTTTGACCAGCACGATTGCGCCCCCGGGTGCCTCTGGCCGCAGCGCCCGCCGCAACAGCGGCAGGATGAGCCGCAGGGCGGTCCAACCCACGTCGACGGTAACCAGGTCGGCCTGTTCCGGTGGCACGAAGCGCAGCGCATTGGTGCGTTCATGCACGACGACCCGCGGATCACGGCGGAGGGCGTAGTCGAGAATTCCGTACCCAGGGTCCACGGCATGCACGCGAGCTGCGCCGTGCTTCAGCAGGCAGTCCACGAATCCCCCGACATGACTACCAAGGTCGATGGCCGTCCAGCCGTGCGGGTCGATGCGGAAGGCGCGCAGGGCGGCTGCCAGCTTGACTCCTCCGCGCGAAACGTACTGCGGTTCCGATGCGGTCATACGGACGCTGGCCCCAGTCAGGCCCGGGGGGGCCGCTACGGCAGCGGCGCCCAGACCCCATTGGCCGAACGCTCAAACCGGTTCACGGTCGAACGGGGGAGCCATTCAAAGGGCTGCCCGTCGAGCATGAGGGCGATGGACCGTTGCGGGGCAAAGTCGAGTTCGTCGCGGTGGATTTCCAGTCGCTCGACATTGCGTGTGTCAATGACCAGGCGATTGCCGCGCTCGATGCGGGCAGTCAACTCGGCGGGGCGCTCGGCATCGAACTGCTTGAGGATCGTCACGTACTTGGGGGGCGGCTCGGAGGGCGCCCGCTCGGGCTGTGTCGTGGCCGGTTGCGTCGCTGCGGGCTGCGTCGTAATGGGTTGCGTCGTGAAGGGTGTGTCGGACTGGGAGGCGTCGCGCGTGGCGGTCCGGTCGGTCCCGGGTTCGGCCTGTGCAGTGGAACGTTCGGCCGGACGGGTTTGCGGTCCTTCCCGGGCGGGTGGGGGCGCATCGCACGCGGTCAGCAGCAGTGCGCCGACAGTCAGGGCAGCGCCCCATGCTGACGGGAAGGTGCTGCGTCGGTGGCGTGTGGCCGATTCCAACCATCGCTCCCTGTGTTCTTGGCGGCATTCATACACGACAGTTCCTCCCCTCGCGTACTGCGAGGGTGGCATGGTTCAGTGGATCCGCGTGCACGGATCGTCCGCCGACCCAATCCATGGTACCCGCCGTCTCAAGCATGGTTGCACCGCACTCCGGCCTAGGAGTGTGGATCACCGGTTTCGACGGGTGGGGGTGGGGGCTCAGCCGGTATATCCTCGATCGGACTGAGCGGCGGTGGTGTCGGCACGGGTTTGCGTATCAGACGGTTGTGAATGCCGAGATAGTTGTACTCGAAGCGTTCGCCGTCGGGGTATTCCACAACGTTGTCGCGGCCGGCGATCTCGAGCTTACGGATCGTCGCGCCGTTCTCGATCGTGACCCGGTTGGCATCGCCAAGGATCGACAGCTTGCTGACCTCCGAGCCCCGCAGCAGAGTGACTTCGTTGGCGTTGCCCCACACTCCGACCTCATCCTGAAACGTACGCTCATATTGCCCAGCATGGCCACGCAGGCCGGTGTGCGCGCAGCCCGTCAAACACAGCACCGTCGCAGTGCCGGCTACGATGATTCGCAGCATACCTCGGTCTCCCGAACAGGATTGCGTCAGTCGTCCGACCCGTAAGATAGGCACACGGCGGGCGGCTGGCCAGACCCGCGGCTCACTCCGCCAGTGGGAACGGTTGTAACTCGTCGAGGAGCAGTTGCCCCACCTCGCCGAGCGGCAACGACACAAGCAGGGGGGCGCACAGCAGCAGTGCAATGCACACCACCGCGAGCCAGATCGCGAGATGATCCCCGGGGGTCCACTCCCGCGGGTGAAAGCGATACACGGGCGCCGCCGGCAGATCATCCACACGGTCAGCCATTCCACGCTTGCGCCAGGCAAGTGCGGCCCGCCCTACCTGCGCGGCGTCATCCAGCGAGAGCAGCGCACCACGGAGTATGCGGATCCACCCGGCCGCCCGTGGCGTGGCGCGCACCCCCAGCCGGGCCACGCCTCCCAGTCCGGCCGCGCCAAGAACCACCTCCATGTACACCGCGAGCACAAACGAGAAGAGGATCAGCGCCAAGTCGAGCTTCAGTTCCCACACGACGCGCGCCGCGAGCGCGCCGGGACCGAGCAGTCTTTGCCGCAGTACCTCCAGGAGTAGGTGCAGACTCACTACGGCGACCAGCCAGAACAAGCTGATCCAAACGGAAAGCACCACGGCCAGGCCCACGTAGCCCACGATGAAGAGCCAGCGGTCATCGTGCTCACGCACCCATGCGTGCACCGCCTCCCGCCGCGGGGTCCGCTCCGCTGCGGGTGACGATCCGGGTGCCCTCATCCTGCTGCTTTCGCCACAGCCCGATGCGTGGGCTGGTGATCATGACGGCTAGCGCGCATCACGCTTGGCCTGATTGCGTCGTCCACGCGCGGCGATGTGTCCCTGCACCTTCTTCTGCCCGCTGCGCTTCTGTGTGTCCTGCACGCGAAACGCGGCCGAGTCCTCGCTCTGTGCGCGGCGTGCCGTGGCACGGGGCAGCTTCCGGGCGGCTTTCTTGCGGGGCGCGGCGGGTGGTAGCGCACTGCCCTTGAGCGTGGGCTTCTTGCGACTCCGGCGGGGAGGTGCCTTGGTCGGCCGCGCAGCGGCTGGCGTCGCCGGAACGTCATCCGCACGGGTCGGTACGGCTGGATCCTCGCGGCGCTCGGTTTTGCGTTCCTGCTTGGCGGCCTTCCGTGCAGACTTCGTGGCCTGGCGTTCTTGCTTGGGTGTCGGTGTGGCGGAGCCGGCCTCGACACGTTCGAGCTGTGCCTGGAAGCGGGTGAGCACTTCGTCGAAGAGTTGTGCTTTCAGCGCCGTGTTGGCGTTGGTCCGTGCTGGGCGCGCGGACCGCGGGGACTGCTTCCCGCGGGCTTCGCGGCGCTGACCGGCGGCCAGGTCGCGGTATTTGTCGCGCAACTTGCGGGCCCGGGTTACCTTGCTGCGCAAGCGGCTGGCCGATAACAGATTCCGCTGCGCGGGCGTGCTGGCGAGCACCAGTTCCAGTTCGGACTTCGAGCACAGGGCGCGGGCGCGCGTCATGGTCACAGTCATGTGTGGCTCCCATCGTACATAGGTGATTGGCAGCACGCCTCGTGACGCACCGCGCGATCGGCTCACCGGTAACTGTAGCGGCGAGTCGCCTGTGGGCAAGGGAGCGACCGTACCGGCGGTGGGGTCATGGCCCTGCCGTTGACGTTGTGGCGGCCAAGTCGTAGGTTGACGCTTCGTAGTTCGCGCATCAGACAGGCGCGGGTGCCGGGCCGGGTGTGGCAATGTAGCGCTGTCCGGGAAGTGGCCGCAGCGAAGGAGTTGTGATGGACACCCAGAAGAGCATCGAGTTGCTGAATGAGGCCGTGGCCGATGAATTGCAGGCGGTGCATCAGTACATGTACTGGCACTTTCATCTCGACGACCAGGGCTTCAATCCGCTGGCGGCGCTGCTGAAGCGCATCGCAGTCATCGAGATGGGGCATGTCGAGAAGCTGGCCGAGCGTATCCTCTTCCTCAAGGGCGACGTCAAGATGGCCCTGGCAGGCCCGGTGGAAGCAATCACCGAGCCGGCGGATATTCTCGCGCGGGCGGCAGCCATGGAACAGCAGTCAGCGCAGGACTACAACAAGGCCGCGCTGGCTTGCAGCGCGAATGCGGACGCGGTATCGAAGCAGATCTTCGAAGCCCTCGTGGCGGATGAGGAGGGGCACTTCGACACGTTTGACAAGCAACTCGACAACATCAAGCGCTTCGGGTTGAACTACCTTGCGCTACAGTCTTTTGAGAGTGGTCCGCCCGCGGCGGAGTAGCGCGGCGCCGGGCTTGTGCGCAGTACGCAGGTGCGACCGGTTTACCCCGGTTGGCCTGCGCGCTGCGCGGCGGTCCCTCCGCGTGCGGCGTTGAGATCAGGAGACCGGTGCAGCCACGCTCACTTTAGAGCACCCCGGTACAGGCCTGTTGCAGCACGGCGAAGTCTTCCAGGTCGATGTCGAAATCGCCTACCGCTTCGAAGGCCTCCTGGCACTCGTCGGTCATGGCCAGACCCGCCTGCGGTGCATCCGGGCCCGTCAGGCATTCCGCGAACAGCAGGAAGTCGTCCCCGTCGATATCTCCATCGAGGTCGCGATCGCCCAATGCGCGTGTCGGCCACGCGGCCCACGCGAGATTGTCAAAGATCAACGTGTCGGCAAACGGTAGCAACGCGTTGTTGCTGATCGTGACTCTCTGGATGCAAGGATAAGGGGCCTCGACTCCAAAGAACGTTTCCGCATTCTGTCCGGTCGGATCCGGTTCCCAGACCTGCGCCACTTGCAAGCGTTGCGCCAGCGGTTCGCCGTAGACATCGTATGCGGTCACCGTAAAGCTGTGCTCCGGCCCTTCCACACCACATGCCATGAATCCACCGACACGTCGCTGCAGACTGTCGAAGGTGAAGGTCACTGGAGCGGCCGGGTTGGCGAGCGTGTTCTGAAAGCGGATGTAGACGTGCGACCCGTCGGGCTGATACGAGCCGTCGTACCCGGTCAAGTTCTGCACGAGATTGGGATCGCCTTCGGGGCGCACCCCGGTCAACTCGTCGTAGTTTCCACCCTCCGCGCCGCTGAACCAGACGCCTTGCGGGTCGTACTCATCTGTGATCTTGGTTCCCGGCGGGAACTCCTCAAACCCGATCTCCCGATCCGGGCTACCCAGCCAAGCCGCGAATCCATTCTGCAGCTCACCGAACGTGGACCACAACCCGCCGCCCGTCTCATCGAACCACGCGGCCGGTTGTGGTGCCTGCACCCGGATGCCGCGGAAGTGGCCCCGCACTTCGCCCTGCTCCAACGTGTCGAAGGGAGACCCGGATGGGGTCCGAGCAGCCAGCGCCGTTACACTCGGCCAGTAGTAGTCCGCCGGCGTGAGGCCGTCGTACGCGATCCAGACATTCAGGAAAGCAATCCCGCTGGTGGGCTCGGCCCGTGCATTGGCGAACACCGGCACTTGCACCGCGCGCCCACCTTCGATGAGTAACGCCGGCCCGAGGATTAAATCGCCCGGCACCGTCGGCATCGCGATGGGGGGTTCGGCGAACACGAAATGTTCGGGCAGGCGCAGGGTGACCGCGCTTCCGTCCAGGAACCAGGCGGTCTCGCCCGTCTCGACGACCAAGCTCGCCGAATTCTGTGAAACTACGATCAACTGCGCACCGCTCACCCCCGGTAAACCCACCATGTGATCGGATACCGAAGCCGTCACATGCTGGTTACCCGTTCCCGTCAGACCGACAAACCGACCGCCTTGGGTGCCGCCGTTATTGAAGACTACGCGTACGCGCAGGTGGCCGGGTTGCTTACCATGTCCTGGTCCCCAGCGGATGATCCGCCCCGAGGCGTTGCCGGAAGAGTTCGTAGTGCCGCTGGATACGGTGCGCCAGGAGCGGCACCGATAGCACAACTGCACCTTGTAGCCGGTGGAGGCCGGCCCATTCCGAACCTTGTAACTGTCCCAGAACCAGCCGGGATCGTAATCAACGGTCGCGTGGGCGCTCATCGCACCCAGAAGCATGAGCGAGCCGACCGCCAGGACTACAAGACAACTCGGTTTCATCAGTCGTCCTCACATCCCCCGCAAGGTGCTGCGAATCTGTGCCGGCTGGCTTCACATAGGCCGGATGGCTACGCCACATCCCGCTACGGCTCCGTGTGCCGCTTGCTCGTACGGTCGCACGGAGCCGTAATCCGCTGCTTCGTTCCCGCTCCGAACCCCGCCACTAGGGTGTCGTACAAGGTGGCGGTGGGTTCTTGATCGCTGCAATGAACGGTGAGATGTCCTCGAACGCCACGATGCCATTCCCGGTGAAGTCACCGTTCAGATAGGCACAAACCCCTGCGGCCGGGTTGTATGGCCACGTCTGTGGTGGGGCGGCCCATTTAATCGCCGCGATAAACAGCGAAATGTCGCCGAAATTGACGACGGTGTCGCAGTTCAGATCGCCCAGGCAGACACATAGTTGCGGTGTGCATTGCGAACCCGGACCGAACCAGGTGCCACCCAGCGCTACGCAGAGCGGACGTGGAACTTGCGTGCAGAACCCTGCGTAGCAACAGGCCCCGATCGGCTGCGGACAAATGGTCTGGGAGCATTGGGTCCCCGGTCCCATCGGCTGGCCGTTCTGCTGCTGGCACTGGTAGGGCGGTACATCGAGGCAGGTCCCGTCCGGCAGGCAGCAGGCCTCCGGCAACTCGCACACATCATCGACTCCGTTGCCGTTCGAGTCGCCCAGGCACACCTGCCCCGGCACCGGCCGACCCCCCATCATCATGCACTGCGCCGGCCCCACCAGCACGCAGGAACCGTCCGGCAAGCAGCAGGCCGACTCCGGTTCACCGACGCAGGTGATCGTCAGCACACCCGGTCCGAAGGGCGGCAGTGGTGACGGCGCCGTGGTCCCGCCGATCTCGATCAGGTACTGGTGACCGGCGTTGACCGGGATGACGCACTGGGATTGCAGGCCGCAGGAGTTGTCGTCGCAGCACATCATCATGGACAGCGGCAGGTAGCAGGCACAGTCGTGGTAGACCGCCAGCTTGGTGTCGTAGCTGCTGCCGCAAAGACTGATAGTGGCCGTTCCGGTGCAGGTCGCCGTATAGCAGTACCAGATGTTCTTCACCATCTGGCAGTGGTTCGGCCCATCGAGCGTCGCCCAGGTCGTATCGAAGAAAGAGCCAGCCGTCTCGCCGATCGGGATCCACTGCGGACAGTTGTCGTTTGGCGGCGGCTGCGGACAGGCGACGAGCATGCAGTTGGTACCCGGCCCCATGGGTCTGCCGCCCTGCTGCATGCACAACGAAGGCAACACGTCGACACAGGAGCCGTTCGGCAGGCAGCAGGCCTCCGGCTGCGGACAAATGGTCTGGGAGCATTGGGTCCCCGGTCCCATCGGCTGGCCGTTCTGCTGCTGGCACTGGTAGGGCGGTACATCGAGGCAGGTCCCGTCCGGCAGGCAGCAGGCCTCCGGCAACTCGCACACATCATCGACTCCGTTGCCGTTCGAGTCGCCCAGGCACACCTGCCCCGGCACCGGCCGACCCCCCATCATCATGCACTGCGCCGGCCCCACCAGCACGCAGGAACCGTCCGGCAAGCAGCAGGCCGACTCCGGTTCACCGACGCAGGTGATCGTCAGCACACCCGGTCCGAAGGGCGGCAGTGGTGACGGCGCCGTGGTCCCGCCGATCTCGATCAGGTACTGGTGACCGGCGTTGACCGGGATGACGCACTGGGATTGCAGGCCGCAGGAGTTGTCGTCGCAGCACATCATCATGGACAGCGGCAGGTAGCAGGCACAGTCGTGGTAGACCGCCAGCTTGGTGTCGTAGCTGCTGCCGCAAAGACTGATAGTGGCCGTTCCGGTGCAGGTCGCCGTATAGCAGTACCAGATGTTCTTCACCATCTGGCAGTGGTTCGGCCCATCGAGCGTCGCCCAGGTCGTATCGAAGAAAGAGCCAGCCGTCTCGCCGATCGGGATCCATTGTGGACAGTTGTCGTTTGGCGGTGGCTGCGGACAGGCGACGAGCATGCAGTTGGTACCCGGCCCCATGGGTCTGCCGCCCTGCTGCATGCACAGCGATGGCAACACGTCGACACAGGAGCCGTTCGGCAGGCAGCAGGCCTCCGGCTGCGGACAAATGGTCTGGGAGCATTGGGTCCCCGGTCCCATCGGCTGGCCGTTCTGCTGCTGGCACTGGTAGGGCGGTACATCGAGGCAGGTCCCGTCCGGCAGGCAGCAGGCCTCCGGCAACTCGCACGCATCATCGACTCCGTTGCCGTTCGAGTCGCCCAGGCACGGCCCACCGACGGGGTTTCCGCCCATCGAGATGCATTGCATGGAGATCGCCATCAGGCAGTAACCCTCAGGCATGCAACAAGCCATGGGTGTGAGACAGATCGTGTTGGCGCAGACGGTGCCCGGGCCTTGCGGATCGCCACCCAACTGCAAGCACTGAAATCTGGACACATCGACGCAGGTGCCATCGGGCAGGCAGCAGGCCTCCCGCAGTTCCGCCCCGTGAATCTCGAAGAACCAGCGCTCCTCGAACGAGCCGCTGTTGTTCCGGAAACGCACCCACTGCCGAGCCAGCAGAAAACCGCCCGGCTCAATCGGTGTCGGAATCTGCGGTCGCAAAGCGCCGGGCATGAGCGCATTCAGAATCACCTCGATGTGCGAGTGCCCTGGCATGGGTAGCGGCTCAAGCGGGGAGATCGGCGCCCCCGACGGATGCACGATTGGCACCCAGGGATACTGCTCCTGGGGACCACCCGCGTACAACTCATGGAATGGAGGAGTTGTGCCCGGGGGCAGCGGCAGTACGTCCATACGCAGAAGTTCAATCTGCATAGGAGGCGGGGGCCACATCGGTGCCGGGCCCGGCGGCGGCGGTGGTGGCGGGTGCGGTGCAAGCGGGGTCAACCCATTACCGATCTTCAGCACCTGGATCGCCTGCTGGTCCTGTACGTCGAAGCCCAGCAGCGGGACGAAGCCCATGTTGAGCAGTTGCGGTCCCAGAATGCCGACCGGAATCCCGTCACGCGTCCACCAGCCGAAGGCGTGAATGATCACGTTCGCATCGCCAACATCGAGCAGCAGCCCCAAACGCAACACGGTGCAGTAAGGGAGGTAGCCGATCCCCGGCGGCCGGGCCCACTGCGCGCTGATCATCCACCAGCAGTTGTCAGGGTCGGGGGACAACTTGAGCGCTTGGAATGAAAACAGTGCCGGATCGAATGGCCCCGGGAGGTGATCAACGAGCAAGAGGTTGGGATTTTGCGTGCAGACGATCGCCACTAGGTGGAAGTCATTCGGCCAGAAGGCCGGATCGAGGATGTCCTGGTGGATCTCAAAAGTAATGCCCACCTCGACGGCCTGGACCGGTGGGCACCAACTGATTAGCAGCGCAGCCGCCAGCGCGACCACGCACCCCTTCGTACGCAGTTCCATCACATGTCCTCCTGGAGCGCCGGTCCGCGCACTTCTACCGGTCCTGGATGGAGTTGTCGCAAGTGCCACAGCGGCAGGACGTGTGACCCATGCAGGTCTAGAAGCACGTTCGACCGGTAGGCGTGCTGTCGAGTGGCTCAGGGCCGACAAGAAATGAGCGAAGGTCCCGACACCGCTGCCGCGCGCCGAACTACATCCAGTAGAAGTATTGCACGCGCATACAGTCGGTGTCCACCACATTCGTAGAGAGGCAGTCGTGCTCGCCGTAACCGTTTCAATGCCGCAGCGCAGCTCTGCGAAGTTGAAACCGTTGCGCCACGGAGCTGGTCTTTAGCGCTGGGCCAGTGTTGTGGTAAGTGGTTCGTTGCCCCGACCGATGACAGTGATGCGATACTTCGCAGCGAGCTCTAGCAGCTTCTCACGTTCCAGTACGATCGTGCGACCCGCTTCGATGACGAGACCGGCGGCACGGTGATGGTGGAGATTCTCGAGGGTCTGCGGGCCTACGGTCGGCACGTCGAAGCGCATGTCCTGATCCGGCTTGGCGAGCTTGACGAGTGTCCAGCCGCCGGCCAGACAGAGTTGACCCGCGCGCGCGATAAGTTGGTCTGTGCCCTCAATGGCTTCGACGGCAATGATCTCGCGCTCCTTCACGGCGACGGATTGACCGATGTCGTACGCGCCGATGGCACGGGCAATCGGCCATGCAAACTCGGCATCCGTGAGCACACCGCGCGGTGGGGGGAACGGGGTGAGCACGCCGGCGGTAGCGAGTGCTTCGGGGCAGTAGCGGGTGGAGTCAATCAAGGTTAGACCTCGTCGGCTGAGTTCGTCCGCCACGGCGCCGAGCAGCGAATCGTTGCGCTTGTCGCGTACGTGTCGATACCAGAGGCGGATGCTGGTCAGGTCGGGTACGTACCGCAGCCATTGCAGCCAACGTGGACCAGCGAACATGTCGGCCTTGCGCACACGGCCGACCATGACGATCTCGCGGCACCCAGCCCGGCGGAAGACGCGGATCCAGCGGCCGAGCTGGACGACCCCTCGCCAGCAGAACCGATCGACCAGCTCCCGTAGAGCGGGGTCGGCCGAGCCGCGAATGGCCACTGCGCAGACGCGCCGGCCGGCGGCGCGGGCATTTCGGGCCACCAGGCGCGGTAGCTCACCCTCCCCGGCAATCAGGCCGAGCGGAGCGGTATCGGGATGGAGCGCGGGCGGCATGGCGGCATGATACCGCACGCTGTGCCGCCCGCGGATACCACCGCAACTACGCCGGCCGGCGGTAGCCCTGTTTCTCCGCGTCGGAGTCGGTCGCCGGCTTCACGTCCGGCAGCGGCTTACCGCGCTCGTCGTAGGCATTGAAGTTGTACAGGTACTCCCACCAGTTGTTCACACGGCCATCTTCGTTGACGCCGGGCGCTTTCGGCAGGTGTGACCACCACCAGATCTGGAAATTGCGATGGTAGTCCGGGTTGCCGTTGCGATTCTTGTGCGGCGCGGCCCATTCTTCGCGGTTGAACTTTCGGCTGCGACCCTGCAGGTCGGGGAAGTGCTTCCAGTCGTCGGCCGTGCTCTCGACATAGCGCTCATTGGCGTAGTCGTAGTCCTTTTCGCCGTTGGGGGGGTAGTGGCAGGTGCCGACGGCGGCAGTGCCGGACTGGTGCTCGTTGGCCGCGAACTTGGCCCAGTTGTTGGTGAGTTGGTCGACCTTCCAGCCGCCGTAGATCCGCGACATGGTCGATTCGGCCCGGTGGGTCATGTTGTGGATCATCTCGGCGACGCCGCGTTCATAGTTGAAGCCCGCAATGACAAAGCGGCGATTGCTCAGCACTTCCGTGAATGCTTTGCCGTTGATCCAGAAAGCGTCCTTGCCGGCCATGCAGGTTTCGTAATAACCGAAGTAGGGGGCGCCGAACATCCATACTTCGTCGATCTCGCCGGATTCCACGCGGCGAACAATGTCGAACTCTTTGATCATGTGCGGATAATCGAGACCGTCGGGACGGTGCCACGCATCCGCCCGGCCGGTACCGGCCCGCAAGCCCTGCATGTACGCCTCAGGCGTGTAGGTGTACCCATCCACCTTCTTCTGGAAGCGGCGAACGGTGAGCCACTCGACGATCTCATACTGGAGCAATCCGCCACTGGCGTCACACATGTCCTGGATGTAGCCCGCGGTGAGCGGGAGCGGATCGTTCCACCCGCCGAGCTCCTGGATGGACTTCGGCTTGGCGTCGGCATCGTCCGGGGAGTGGAGATTCCCAGGTATGAATGGGTTGAAGTAGAGCGCCAGCACCTTCACACGCAGCGGCTTCTGGCCGTGGGGCGTCTCGGAGGGTGCCTTGATCTTGGGTACCTGGTCCGCGGGGAGCTTCTCAATGTCGCTGTTGGCCATACCGACAGCCGGAAGCGTAAGAGCGCAGATGATGACGGCGACGAGCGGGTGGGAGAACTTCTTCATGACTGCGAAACTCCTAGGGGATTCAATGCGCGCGGAAACAAGATCGCGACGGGGCGATACGTAACCCCAGTGCGTGCATTACGTTGAAGCGGTTCATTTGCAGTGTGAATTATAACAGGATTTCTGGATCGGGCGGGTGTTCGCTCTGGCAATTTGAGCCGGGAACCTTCCCGGGCGCTTGCGCGTCCAAGTCTGGGGTGCACAGCACGGGTTCGCCCGAAGCACGGCCTTGTTGCGTGCGATGTGCCTGCTGCCCCGGGAGCAAGCCATGGGTGTACCTCAAGAACGCTGGGTCGCAGGACTGATGCTAAGCACACTTGCATTACTGGTCGGCTGCACCGCGCCCGGTACAACCCAATCAGGCGCGGTAGTACCCGCCAATCCGCGCACCATTGCAGTGCGAGGTGAAGGTGTGGTGCGGGTGCCACCTCAGGCGTTTCAACTCGTCGCGGCGGTATGGGCGCGCGATATGGAGGTCGACAAGGCCGTTCGTCGGGTGGTCGATGCCGGGCGCGAAATCAGCGCCGCGGTGCAGACCTATCCGATCGACCGGGGTCGTACGCGTATCGACGCGTTCACGGTGGCGCCCGAACATGACCGTGAAGGTACATTCCTTGGTTACGATGCGAGCCAGTCCACCGTTGTAATCATGGCGGATACGAGCCAGGCGCAGAAACTGACCGCCGCTGTGCTCAAGGCCGGCGCCAACCGTGTATCGATCGACTTCGTAACGCACGAGAATCGGCAGGAACTTGTTGAACGGGCGAAACTGGAAGCCGTCCGCGATGCGCGGCGGCAGGCCGAGCGGATGGCCGCGGAACTAGGCGTGCGGCTGGGGCGGCCGCTCAAGATCGGGAATCCGGACTGGTATGGGTCGGGCCAGGGAGGCGGGCTGTTCGGGCAGGGGCAGAACCAGGATGCCGTTGATGAGCATCACGATTCCGACGAACTCGAAATCGAGTGGCTCGGACCAGAGTCGATCGAGATCCATGCGAGTGTGCTGGTGATTTTCGAGATGGAGTAGGGGGCGGGCCAGACGGTTGGCCGGTGGTCGTTTTACGACATCTACACGGGGAATTTTCTTGCAATTCGGTTCTATGTTCTATTATAGTTAGGTATTCTGAGGTGGCCAGACTGCGTCTGATCACGGACTCAACTACTACCAATAGGGATTGCGGGTAGCGATTATCCCACAGGTGGTAAGCCAATATGCATGATAGGGTTACGACGAAACTGCTGAGTGCCGCGTTTTTCTTTGACGCCTACTACATCTTGGGCTATACTTCGGATTGCCCCTCAAAATGTGGGTGGTGCCAGTGAGGGGCACCGTGGTTGGTAGCTCCGGCACCAGCGCCCGCCACATCTGATTGGACGTTATCACATAGATCCCCCCTCGAATGGGAGACCACGGATGCCCCTTTCGACGTCTGCGCCGTTGAACCTCATGGATGAGCCCGTCCTGACCGAGAACGCCCGGAAGGTTCTGGAAGCACGCTACCTGAAGAAGAACGAGCAGGGCGAATGCATTGAAAAGCCCGCAGAGTTGTTCCGCCGCGTGGCTCGCACCATTGCTGCGGTGGAGCTGCGCTACGGCGGGAACGAGCTGCAGCGCCAGGCCTGGGAGGACCGCTTCTACCGGCTGATGGTGAGCGGTGCTTATATGCCTAACTCCCCGACGTTGATGAACGCCGGCCGGGAAATGGGCATGCTTTCAGCGTGCTTTGTGCTGCCGGTCCGCGATTCGATCAATGACATCTTCGACAGCATCAAGCACACGGCTCTCATACAGAAAGCTGGCGGTGGAACCGGTTTCGCCTTCGATGAGTTGCGCCCCACGGGTGACTTCATTCAGTCGAGCGGTGGAACGACCAGCGGCCCGATCACGTTTTGGAAGGCTTTCAGCGAAGCGACCAATGCGATTCAGCAGGGTGCCTTCCGCCGGGGCGCCAACATGGGGATGATGTACATTCATCACCCCGATATCCTGAAATTCCTGCACGCCAAGCAGAATCTCGACAGCTTCACCAACTACAACATTTCCGTGAAGGTCACGGATGCGTGGATGGAGGAGTTTCTCGCCGATCCGGATTCACCCCACGTCGTTCGCAATCCGCGCACCGGCAAAGCCGCGGTCCTGCGGCGTGATCTCGAAATCTGGAAGTACGATGTTCGCGACCTGGCGGTCATCGATGGTGTCGAACCGACAGCCCATGGTAGCCGTGAATCGTATTACACTACCCCGCGACTCACGGGTGAGATTCCCGCGGAGCTGCGCGGCCGTGTGTACACCAAGCGCGATATCTGGAACATCATTGTTGCCAATGCGTGGCAGACGGGTGAGCCGGGGGTCGTGTTCATCGACCGGATCAACGAGTTCAACCCGACACCGCACGTAGGCCGGATTGAGGCGACGAATCCGTGTGGCGAGCAGCCGCTGCTGCCCTACGAGGCGTGCAATCTCGGCAGCGTGAACCTCGGTCTTTTCGTGCGAAACGATTGCACGCCGGAGGCGGAGGTGGATTGGGAGGGGCTGCGCGGCGTGATTCACGAGTCGACGCGCTTTCTCGATAACGTCATCGATGCGAACAACTACCCGCTGCCCGAGATCGACGCGGTCTGCAAGGCCAACCGCAAGATCGGTCTTGGGGTGATGGGTTTTGCCGATGCGCTCTACAAGCTGGGAGTGCCCTACAACAGCCCCGAAGGCGTACAGTGGGGCGAACGCTTCATGCAGTTCCTCAACGATGAAGCACACGCATGCAGCGAACTGTTGGCGCGGGAGCGGGGCTCGTTCCCGAACTGGGAAGGCAGCCGCTGGCAGACTGTGCACAACCGTCCGATGCGTAACGCCGCGGTAACCACGGTGGCGCCCACCGGTACGATCAGCATCCTGGCGAACTGCTCCGGTGGGATCGAGCCGATGTTCTCGCTGGCCTTCATCCGCAACGTGCTGCGCGGGCAGAAGCAGGGCGAGCGGCCGCTGGTCGAGGTCAACGAGCTCTTCCGCACCGTGGCCAAAGAGCGCGGCTTCTACACGGACGACCTGATGGAGCAGCTCGCCCGTGAGGGGACTCTCGCCCACCTCGATGGCATTCCGGAGGATGTGCGGCGCGTGTTCGTCTGTGCACACGACATTACGCCGGAATGGCACATGCAGATGCAGGCCGGGTTCCAGCGGCATTGCGATGCGTCGATCAGCAAGACGATCAACTTTCCCAACGCCGCCACACGCGACGAAGTGGAGCAGATCTACTCACTGGCCTATACCCTGCGGTGCAAGGGCGTGACCGTCTATCGTGACGGCTGCCGTTCGTTCCAGCCGATGGCCCTGAAGAAAGACGAGCCCAAGGCCCAGACCGCCCCCGCCCCCGCAGCGTTGCCGGCGGCCGCACCCGAAGCCGTTCCGGTGGCCAACCGCGTGATCGAGCCGCTCGACCTGCCGGAGATCGTCAGTGGTCTGCGTATCCGGCAGATGACACCCTTTGGTAACATGCATGTGAAGATCACCGTTGACCCGCGGCGCAATCGCGAGTTGGAGGTTTTCTCCCAGCTCGGTAAAGGTGGCGACGTCGCCAACAGCGACCTTGAAGCCATCTGCCGGATGATCTCGCTCTGGCTGCGGTCCGGAGGCACGCTCAAGCACGTCATCAAGCAGCTCGAAGGCATCGGTTCCTCGCTGCAAATTCCGACGCGCACCGGCCGCATCATGTCGCTCGGCGACGGCCTCGCCTGTGCTCTGAAGAAGTACATGCGCGCCAAAGAACGCTTCGGTCTGCGAAGTCTGCTGCTCGGGGAGATCGACCTGAGTGTGCTGGATCAGCCCGCTGCTCCTCCTGGCGCAACCGTGGATCGGGCCAATGGGAATGGCGGGCATGGCCCCGAGCCGATCCATGGACCGGCCGTGGTCGCCGCCAGCCAGGCGGCCGAGAGTGTAACCAAGGTTGCCGCGGCGGAAGTCCGGGCGCGCCGGGCCTCATCCGAAGCGCTACCCCGTGAGGCGCGTACCACTGGCAGTGCCAGCACGATGCGGTTGTCTGCGACCGTCGGCGGTGCTGTGTCTGGCCCGCGGGACGACGGCGCTGTGGCGCTTGCCGAGCCCGAGGACGGCGTCGACGAGTTCGTGGATGTCGTTGAGATTGCGACCGTCGACGATGCCGCGGAAACGCAGGTGGTTGCCCAGATTTCCGTGGCGGGCGGACTGCTTTCGGTTGCGGAGAAGCGGGCGCTGCTCGCGGCCGAGGTGGCAAAAGTGACGAATGGCGTGACGCACCGGCACGATGCGGCGACACACTACAAGCTGAGCTGCCCGGAGTGCGCGAGCGTGCTGATGCTGCAGGAAGGATGCCGGAAGTGCTCGAATCCGAGCTGTGGCTGGGCGGCGTGCTGAGGCGCGGCTGAATGTTGGCCACGACTGGCAAACGCCCGCTTAAGTAAGTTGGTCAGGTCAGAACGTGTACCGGCCTGTCTCCGCAACGAAATGCGGGGACAGGCCGATTTCGCTTCAGCCGCGTCAGGTTCCGTTACGCGAAGGCAAACAGTCCGCCGAAGAGGGCGGTGAGCAACAGGATCAGGAATCCGTAGAACATAGAGCGCCTCCTTACGGGTGTGCCACCGACCCCAAGGCCGGCAGCGTAGTTCCAGAGATAATATCGGCAGTGCGGCCTTCTCACCTGACACCTGCGGCAGGAGAAATCGGTGCTTTCCTCAGCCGTCAAGATCGATAGGTCACCGTGCTCAAGCTCGAAGTGCGGACGGCTGTGTAAATGTTTGCCAGGAGCAGGTTGGGCCGGCGGCCGCGTGCCGGTTGGACGCCTCTCGCGCACGCGGGTATAGGAAGCGATATGCCCAGCCCCGGTCCGGACAGTCTGTTACACGACCTGAACGAGCCCCAGCGCGCTGCGGTGCAGCACCGCGACGGCCCACTGCTGGTCATTGCCGGTCCCGGCAGTGGCAAGACCCGGGTCATCACCCGCCGGGCGGCCTACCTTGTTCACAGCGGCGTTGCGGCGCGCCACATCCTGGCGATTACGTTCACGAACAAGGCCGCCGGCGAGATGCGCCGCCGCATCACGGAGCTCGGCGTGGACCGCGGCATGTGGGTGTACACGTTTCACGCCCTCGGTGTGCGCTTGCTGCGTGAGTTCGGCGCCTTAGCGAGTGTCGAGCCCGGCTTCACGATCTACGACGAACGTGACAGTTTGCGCGTGGTGAAGGAAGCGCTGGAGCTCGAAGGCGTCAGCGAAGCCGTGTTGCGCCCGGCCGATGCGCGCGAGAAGATCAGCACTGCCAAGAGCCGCCTGCGCACACCGGCCGAAGCGGAGGCCGCCAGCGAGTTCTTCGACCAGCAGGTGCTGGCACGCGTGTATGACGCGTATGAACAGCTTTTGCGGCAGCGCAATGCGGTCGACTTCGACGATCTGCTGATGCGCGTGGCGCTGGTGCTGCAGAAGCACGACGACTTGACGGAACGGCTTAACATCCGGTTCCAGTACCTGCTCATCGACGAGTACCAGGACACGAATTACGCCCAGTACATCATCGCGCGAGCACTGTCACGGCATCACGCGAACATCTGCGCCACCGGTGATCCGGATCAGAGCATCTATGCATGGCGCGGCGCGGACATTCGCAACATCCTCGAGTTCGAGCGGGACTTCCCCACCGCCCGCATCGTCCGACTGGAACAGAACTACCGCTCGACTGGCCGGATTCTGGGCGTCGCCGACCGGCTCATCGCCCGAAACGAGCGGCGCAAAGCCAAAGCGTTGTGGACCGACAACCCAACGGGCGAGGCCGTGCAGGTCTGGGAATTCGCCGACAGTCGCAGCGAGGCCGAGCGCATCGCTGCGACGATCGCCCAGGCCCGGGCGGGCGGCCGCCCCTGGGCGGACTTCGCCATTTTTTTCCGAGTGAACGCGGTTTCGCGCGGGCTGGAAGAGGCGTTGCGCCGGCAACGAATCCCTTACCGGATCGCGCGCGGGGTGGAGTTCTACAACCGGCAGGAAATCCGCGATGTGCTCGCGTATCTGCGGCTGCTGCTCAATCCGGCCGACGACGTGGCTCTGGAGCGCATCATCAACACCCCCGCGCGCGGCATCGGCAAGACGACGGTCGAGCGGCTTCGCACTTTCGCGAACGAAGCCGGGTGCACCCTGTTGGACGCCTGCCGCCGGACGAGCGAAATCCCGGCGCTCAAGACCGCGGCCGGCAAGGTGGCGCGGCTTTGTGGCGCTGCTGGACGAATTGCAACCCATGGTCGTCGAGCCAGTTTCGGAATCGGTGAGCGAGATTCTGCGACGTACTGGGCTCGAGGAACTATTCAAGCTTGAGCACGACTCCGGCGGCGAGGACCGGCTGGCCAACGTGCAGGAACTGGTAACGGCCGCTGTGAACTACGAGACCGACGCGGAGGAGCCGTCCCTCGAAGATTTCCTGCACCACGTGAGTTTGGTCAGTGACCAGGATGCGGTCGACGAGCAGGCCGGCTGCGTGATGCTGATGACGCTCCATGCGGCCAAGGGGCTTGAATTTCCGGTCGTATTCCTGGTCGGATTGGAACAGGGCATGCTGCCGCATGAGCGCGCGCTGAAGCTCGACGGCGATGTGGAAGAGGAGCGCCGGCTGTGCTTCGTAGGGCTCACACGGGCACGTGAGCTGCTGTACCTGACGCGTGTGCAGGAACGGCAAATCCGTGGGCGGTACACGCCGTTTCCGGCCTCCCAGTTCCTGCATGAGCTGGATGACGGGACACTGCGCTGGAAAAAACACAGTGACTTGCGCTTCGGTGGGCGCGGGTTGACGGCCGCAGATGGTTTCGTACCGCTCGTGGACGATTTACCGCCGGAAGAGGCCGCGGAGCTGGTGCCGCGGCGAAAGGGCTTCGCTGCACGCACGGCCGACGAACAGGAATCGCTGGCAGTGGAGCCGGATGCGGTTGAGCGCTTGAAGCGGCGCCCGCGGCTGCGGCGCGCGCCCGCGGCTGAGCCGGAGGCGGAGGGCGTGGCGCCCCCGGCGGATTCGCCGTATTTCGGGTGGGGTCCAGGGACGATCGTCGCGCACACGACCTATGGTGTCGGGCAGATCCGCTGGCTCCGGCCGGCGCCCGGCCAGACCCGCGCGTGCGTTCACTTCCCCGGCCACGGTGAGCGCACCTTCATTCTTGAGCTGACGCCGATCATACGGCTGGAGCGCGGCGGGGGGTGAGATCGCTGGGGTGTGCAGGTTACCGCCTGCCAACCGGGTTCCCGGCGTCCGAAAGCTGGGCCCGCTTCGCCTTGCCGCCTGTGCGCGGGCTGCGTACGCTACCCACCATGGGTGCTGTGTCCCCGAAAATCGCCGACCTGCAACGGTTGCTCGACATCTCCCGGCAGATGGGAGCGACCACCGACCTCACAGAACTGCTGGGCACGATCATCGAAGCGACTTGCGCGGTGCTGAATTGCGAGCGGGCCACGGTTTTCCTTTATGACCGGCCGAAAAACGAGCTCTACAGTCGCGTGGCGACAGGTGCGGAGTCGATTCGGTTCCCGGCGGACCGTGGTATCGCGGGAACCGCCGCCGGGCTGCGAACCGTGGTCAAAGTCATGGATGCGTACCAACACCCCCAGTTCAATCCGGAGATTGACCGCCAGACCGGCTTCCGGACGCGTAACCTGTTAACCTTCCCCCTGGAGAATACACACGGCGAGCTGATGGGCGTGTTGCAGGCGCTCAATAAACATGGCGGGCCATTTACGGTTGAGGATGAGGAGCTGGCCCGCGTGCTCAGCGCGCAAACAGGTGTGGCGATTCATCGCTACGCGCTGCTCGAGGAATATGCCCACAAGCAGCGGATGGCCCGTGACCTGGAACTCGCGCGGAAGATTCAGCAGCGCCTGTTTCCGAAAGGTAATCCGGTGCTGCCAGGTTACGAGATTGCGGGCTGGAACGCATCCGCCGACGAGACCGGCGGGGACTGCTACGACTTCATCCCGCTCGCCGACGGGCGACTCGCGGTTTTACTGGCGGATGCGACCGGGCACGGTATCGGGGCCGCACTGGTCATTGCCCAGTGCCGTTCCTTGATCCGCGCGTTGCTGGCCGTGACGACGAATCTGGCCGAGGTGGCCCGGCACGTGAACCGGATTCTGTGTGCGGACCTGATGGACGGGCGGTTCGTGACGGCCTTCGTGGGGATTCTGAACCCACACGCGCAGCGTTTGGATTATGTTTCGGCGGGGCAGGGGCCGCTGTTGTTCCAACGTGGGAGCGAGATCGAAGTGCGGCCAGCCGGCGGCTTTCCGTTCGCCGTGGTGGATGGGGCGGAGTTTGACGCGGAGTCGTTCGAGTTCGGGGCGGGTGATGCGGCGATCCTGCTGACGGACGGGTTCTACGAGACGAGCGCACCGGAGGGTGAGCAATTCGGAGAAGAGCGTGTAAGCGCGCTGTTGGGGGCGTGGCAAGCGGTGCCGTTGCAGGAGTTCATCGAAGGGTTGCACGGGGAGATCAACCGGTTCAGTGCAGGCGCGCCGCAGGCGGATGACCTGACGGCGGTGCTGATACGGCGGGAACCAGGCGGCAAGTGACCCCACGGGTTGCATGGGGGCATGGGGAATCGTACCGCCCAGCGGATGCGATAGGGACACAGGCGAGTAGGCCCCGCAGGTTACGTCACAGGTGAACGGTTGAGGGGGAGGATGGCGCGCAGCGGTGCGACGAGGTCCGCTTCCACCGCGCCGAGAAATCGTCCATCGTGCAGGATGCGCCGCACGGCGCGGATGTCGGGTTCGAGGACGCGATCGCGCAACATCGGTTCGGCGACTGCGCGAACGGCCAGGTAGGCCCCGCGCGTGCCCCGCCCCAGAAACGCGACGATCTCCCCCCGCTTGGCTGGCGCCGTCGCAAGTTCGAAGGCAACCTGCTCCTCGGTCGTCGTGCTCAGACTTCCGCGGGCGAAGCCGGGCTGGTCGTCGGCGGGCGTGTGGGGATTCGGGTCGCGCTTCATCCCGACGCGCCAATCAATCGCCTGCGCCGCGACGAGTAGTTCGATCGCCAACACGGCCTGCGTATTCCCCAGTACCGTGCGCAGCTTCCGCCCGGCGATCGTTGACATGGAGACGTGATCTTCGGTATTCGCCGAAGAAGGAATCGAATCGACCGACGCCGGGTGCGCGAGAACCTTGTTTTCGGAGACGACGCTCGCGGCCGTGTACTGCGCGATCATGTAGCCGGAATTCAGGCCACAGCGCGCGATCAGGTTGGATGGCAGGTTGCGATTGTGCCGCGCGTCCAGCAGCATCTGGGTTCGCCGTTCCGCAATATTCGCCAGCTCTGCTACGGCGATGGTCAGGAAGTCGGCCGCGAGTGCCAGCGGCTGACCGTGGAAGTTGCCGGCGGAGTAGGCGTGTAAATCGCCGAAACTGCCAGGACGGTTGGCGAAGAAGGTCTGCTTGTCCCACGGTTCGCCGGTGCCGGGAAAGAAGAGCGGGTTGTCGGTGGCGGCGTTACACTCGCGGGACACAATCATACGAGCGAAGGCGATGGCGTCGCGGGTGGCACCATGCACCTGGGGCGTACAGCGGACAGAGTAGCAGTCCTGCACATCGTCGGCGGCGTCAATCAGGCGGCTGCCGCCAATCAGGTCACGCAGGTTGGCGGCGCTGTCACACTGGCCGTCCAGTCCACGCGCGGCGTGCACGCGCGGATCAAGCGCCCGCGCCCGGCCGCAGATGGCCTCCAGGGTGAGCGCGGCGGCGGCGTCGGCGCTGTTCGCGAGGCGTTCGGCATCGAAGACGGCCAGGGCAAGCAGGGCGGCGGAGACGTTGGCGCCGTTGGTGAGTGCGAGTCCTTCCTTGAAGCTCGGGGTCGGCAGGATGTCATAACCAAGGTCCGCGGCGAGTTGCGTGGCCGCAGCACGCAGCTCGACGCCCGCGTAGGTTTTGTACTCGAGATCTTCAGGACCGCGAACGATGAAGTAGCGCCCCACACCCAGCAGGACGACGAACAGGTGCGCGAGCGGGCAGAGGTCGCCGCTGGCGCCGAGGGAGCCGCGGATCGGCACGAGCGGTACGATGCCGCGGTTGAGCATGCGGGCGACGCACTCGACGAGCGTGGGCCGCACACCGGAATGCCCCTTCAGAAACGCATTGAGGCGGAGGGCGAGTGTGGCGCGGACCACCTCGGCGGGAAAGTAGTTGATCGGATCGTTCGCGTCGTCGTTCTCACCCACCCCGACAGAGTGGCTGAGGAGAATGTTGCGTTGCATTTCCTCGAAGTGCTCGGGTTCGATGCGTGTGTGCTTGAACTCGCCGAAACCGGTCGTGACGCCGTAGACGCGCGGCAGCGGCTGTTGGTTGGCGAGCGCGAGCTGATAGGCGGCCACGATCTGTTCAATCTCCTCCCAGCCGCGGGCGACGGCGGCGAGGGCCTCGGGCGCACAAGTCACCGGCACCCGCGGATCGCGGGCAATACGGATGAGGTCGGGGAGGGTGAGCGATGCACCATCGAGGACGATGGGTCCGGGGACCGCGGGGCAAGTGGCGGTCGTCATGGCTGGCCCTCGATCTCGGCAAGCAGTTTCCTAACGGCGGGCACTAGCTCGGCACGCGGCACGTTGAACTGGCCCGGGCGCTCCGCGCGCCACTGGTCACGTGCGGCTACCTGGGCGGTGCGCTGCCGCCCGACCGACATGTCCTTGAGTTGAACCTCGCCGCGTGTGAACTCATCCGACCCATAGACGACCAGCACAGGCACTTCGTAACGGTCGCCGTACTGGATCTGCTTGCCAATGCGTTTCTGTGTGCCGAGATAGAGCTCCGTGCGGATACCGGCGCGACGCAGTTCGTAAGTCATCGCCAGGTAGCCATCGAGCAGTTCCTGATCGAAGACGGTGACCAGTACCTGGGCCGTCGACTTCGGGAGGTGTTGCGGTGGAATCCGTCCCAGTTCACGCAGGGCGATCAGCAGTCGATCCACGCCGACCGAGGTTCCGACCGCCGGGACCCGCTCGCCGAGGAAGCGCGTGACAAGGTCATCGTACCGCCCGCCGGAACAGATGGAGCCGAATTCCGGCAGGTCGAGTAGCTCCGTTTCGAAGACGGTGCCGGTGTAGTAGGCGAGTCCACGCGCGATGCTCACATCGTACTGCACGATGGCATCGTCGTAGCCGAGGCGTGTCAACCGGGCATCAATCCGTGCCAGCGGAGCGAGTTCGGCGGCCACCTCCGCCGAGTCGCCAAACAACGCGCCGAGCTGCGCGAGCACGCCGGCCCGTGCAGGGTCACGGACAGCGAGGAAACGCTCCAGTCGTGTGACCTGGTCGTCGGTGAAACCGAGCCCCTGAACGCGGCTGCCTGATTCATCCACGTACCCGGTGGTGAGCTCGCGGCGCACCTTCTCCGGGCCCAGCTTGTCCAGCTTGTCGAGCACGCGGAAGACCTCGTGGCTGCGATCGGAAGGGATACCGGTATAAGGCAATACGAGATTCAATACCCGGCGGCTCGATACGCGCACGCGGAATGAACCCGGTTCCAAGGCCCGCAGTGCGTCACACATCGCCGTGATCATCTCGACGTCCGCCGCTTCGGACTCCACGCCGACCGCGTCGATGTCGAACTGGAGAAACTCGCGGAAGCGGCCGCGCTTCTCGTAGGGGTTGTCGGAGCGCCACACGGGTGCGACCTGGTACCGGCGGAATGGCCGCGGGAGGTCCGGGTACTGTGCCACGACGCGTGCCAGTGCGACGGTCTGGTCGAAGCGCAGCCCCAACTCCTCGCCTTCCGGCCCCTGCACACGAAAGAGCTGCTTCTCGCTCTCAGCGCCGGTCGAGCCGGTGAGTACATCGTAGAACTCCAGCGCGGGAGTACCGAGCGGAACGTAACCGTAGAGTTCGTACACGCCGCGGATCGTGTCGATGATCCACTGACGCGCGTGCATGTCCTCGGGAAAGATGTCGCGAAGTCCCCGCATGAGCCGCGGCTCGACCAATCCACCCACGGTACACATCCTCCTGCACGCAGGCCGGCAGACTATCCACCCGGCCGAAGCGGCAATCGTAGCGGCGCGGGCGCGGGAAACGAATAGGGGCGGTGGGATCGCGCCGGGCCACCCCCCAACACGTCGGCCGCCCGGCACCGTGGCAGGTGTCGGACGGCCGGCGAAGATCCTGGTGTGCCAGGTGGCCGCAGAACTACGGACCCACCAGCAGGAACGTAAACAACTGGAAGTCGAGGGCGTTCACCACGCCATCAGGTGCCCCGTTCGGCGCGATGTCAAAGATCGCGCAACCGCCGGACAGCGGCGACTCACGGAAGCACAACTGGAGGCAGGCCACATCATACATGTCCACCGTGCCATCGCTATCGCAGTCGGCCGGAACCGGTGGCGGTGCCAGGCGCACCATCACGCTGTAGACCAGGTTGTTGGGATTGTCACACAGCGTGCCGTCGAGACTCAGCGGGATGACCGAGTCGGGGTTCACGAACGGCTCCGGCGGATTCGTCGCGAGCGAGCCGTTCGTCGTCAGGCGCAGCACGCTGCTCAGATTGGACGCGCTGAGGAACGCGAAATCGATCCGCAGCGCCTGTGACCCGCTGAATGCATCCTCGGTAGTGACGGCCGTGCGGTTCGGCGTCGCGGCGAGGCCGATACTGGTACCCGACACGCCCGGGAAGCTGAAACGGGCGTGCAGCGGCTGAATGATGTCGTCGCCCTGGGGAATGGTCTCCAGTGTGCCGTCCGGACCCGGAGCGACGATGATCTGGCCGGGGAACGTCGGGCTGCCGACCGGCACAACCTGGATGTCCGTAGCGGCTGCAACGGTATCGGCCATGCCGTTGCCGTTGAGGATGCGATCGATGATGTAGTCACCTGCGTCGTAGCTTTCGAAGTCGTCAACCAGGCAGATCAGGTTGCCGTCGCGATCCTTAACCGCCAAGTCGTCAAGGTAGACCGTGAAGGGCCCGACCGTCGGGTTCTGAGCATCGATGCGGAAATAGAGCCCCTCCCACACGCCGTTGGTGTGCTCGGGTGCCGGACGCAAATCGATCTCGCCGTTGCCGCTGAACTGCGCAACACCATACACCTCGTCGCAGGGGTCGAAGGTGATCTCGAACCACTCCGGGGACGGTACGAAGCGTGGGGGGGTCGGGACTCCGAAGCCCTGCTGAGTCTGCGAACCGATGAACTCGAGCGTGGAGGGCTGATCGGGGTCAAAGCCGGTGCCATCATCGCCACAGTTCAAGCCATTGTCATACTGAGCCGTCTCACGAATCGCCATCGCGATACGTAGCGGACCGTTGCCGGGCGAGACGATCGGCACCGCCACCGAATTGTCGCTGACGCTGCCACCGACCGTCTGACGCGCGACGATGCTGACACGCGGCGGCAGCGGCGTCGTCGGCACATCCACGATGGTGGCGCCCTGTGGCACGATACTGCCGACCACCTGCGCGCTGTCCAGCCGTACGATCTCGACCAGCGTGGCGGCTTCCTTCACGAACTGCACCGTGACGACTTCAGCCAGCGGTTGCGGGGCGACCGGGTTCGTGACGATGGCCGGCGGATCGAGAACCGGCGACACGAACTCGACATCGTCGATGCTCAGGTAAAACACTTTGGCATTCACGGCCCCATTGCCGGGATCATTCGTCAACACGAGATGATCCAGTGTGCCGCGATTGTTCGGCGTGGCTCCGAGGTCGCCGTCGCCCGTCAGGCCGAAAATGTTTTCTGAGGCCTGCAATGCTGCAAGATCGAATTCGTACAGGCGCATGACGCCGTCGGTTGGGATCTCGTACAGGCCGATGGGCGTGATTCGCAGGACATCATCACCCTGGGCCGTCGTTTGGAGGATTCCATCCGGACCGGGGCCAACGACCGGTTGGCCGGGAGTGGCCGGGCTGCCCACGGGGACAAGCTGAACGTCGTCGCTGTCTGGCGCGATGGTCGTGTCGCAGAGGCCGTTGGTGCCGGCGAAGATGAGCGGCAGGCGGCTCTCCAGAACCTGTTCCACGTCACCAGCCGTACCGCCATTGCCACCCAGGCGGACGCCTTGACCCGATTCGCGGAGGCCGATACCCAGGTGCAGCTTGCCGGTTGGAACTTGGGTCGCAAAGGTGTTGCTCGTGAATGCACGGGCCGCGAGCCGGAAGCGCACCTTGCCTTCAAGGTGGACGGCCGGATTGGGAATTTCGCGGGCATTGAAAGTGCTCAGACGGACCCACGAAGACGGGTCACCGGGATTCGTAAACCCCCAGAACACAGCCGCGGCGCGCGTGCCACTGCTCACGACGACAAACGGATCCAGCCCGGCAACCGAGATGTACGAACTGTTCCCGTCCGTGGGCGACAGGCCAGTCGTAGAGGTCGAATTCGCCGGATTGAGGAAGAGGATTTCCGTCTGGAAATCCCAGGCCGGGACCTCAAAGTTGGTGACGAGGGTAGTGAATTGCGCGGTTGCCGGCGCGGCCAGACATGCGGCCCCGCCCACGAGCAGCGCGCGACAAAGTCGGGTCAGCATCGTGAAACCTCCTGATAGCGAGCGTGGCTGGCCCAGCGGGCCAAGCGCGCGAAATCGAGTTGCGTCTGATTCTACTGCCACTACGGCCGGCCCGTTCAACCCGCCCGTCCTGCGGGCCTGGTCGGTGCATCCGGCTGTACAAAACAAGGGACCCCGCACTGCCCGGCGCGGCAGAGCGCGTCGCGGGCAGAGCGGAGTCCCAGGCGAAGTTCGGACGTCCCGCTTCCCCGCGCGGCGGGGTCAGCCCGTCGTCCTTAGCGACGGCGAATGAACGCGAGCGCGCCCAGTCCCAGCAGCAGCAGCGACGTTGGCTCGGGCACGCCCTTGATCCACATCGTCACCGTGCTGTCCCGATCGAAGTAGATCGTGGGATTCGGCAGGTTCGGTGTGTTGAAGGTCGTCAAGCGAACCCAGCGGCTCGGGTCGGCGTCCACAAAGCCATACTCCACCTTGTAAGAGGCGTTGCCGGTGTATGCCACCGTGTTGTCCACACCCGATACGCTGCCGGGCAGCACGTTTCCGGAGGTCGAACCGGAGAAGCTCGGCTCCTGGAAAATCACTTCCGCGCCGTCCGCATACCCTTCGAACGAACCGAAGTTCACGGTAGTCGGCGGGACCACGGGGCTCGGACGGTACGAGTTGGCGATGTCATCCATCCAGAGCGTGAACGGCCCGGCACCGCCCGTGCTCCGAATCCGCAGGTGCTCAATCACCCCGGCGGATCCTTCGAGAATGCCGTTCGCCGTTGCGCCGCAAACGCGGTCAGCGTCGCTGTAGGAAGGTGCCACGAGAACTGCTGCCAAGTGCCGTCCAGGTAAAGTGTCTGGCCGTCGAGATTGACGAACTCGATGCCACCAGCGGTGCCACCATTCTCGCCGATGCCGGCGGCGGTGCCGGTCTCGCGGATTGCGAGTGAAATTTGCAGCGAAGGGATGTCCGCGACCGCGATCGTCGCGCACACGGCCACCGCTGCCAGACTACCGAGGAAAGACTTCATTTCCGTGCCTCCTTCTTCTCTTGCGAATTGCCGGCCTGCCGACAGCCCAACCGTTCCACGGTGGCTGCCACGCAGTGCCCACTTCTGACCTTGTCACGACATCAAAATTGGCTCATACGGACGCCGATACACACAGGACCAGGAAGGGAATGTGGTGCTGAATTGCAACTTTCACGGGACCGTCGAGACCCCGTTCATTTTCCCTTCTCCACGCCTCACTCTACCTCACTCGATCGCCGAATGCAAGCGTGCGCGTGCACGCAGTGATGAACCACATTGCCGGCCGCCTAGGGCGGGGTTGGCTGGTTGGCCGGGAATTTCTGCGCCCATTCGTCGATCCCGACGAACGTCGCCGCGTGCCCGTCGAAGTAAACCAGGTTCGTACCGCGGTTATTACGGTGGTACGGAGTCCGCGGCAGCGGGTTGTGCGACATATTTGCTGAAGTGGTCGGGTTCGACGTCAGGAGTTGCCAGGTGCCGAGCATTCGGTCGGCGAACTGGCCGGGAGCGATGAAAGTCCGGCGGAAGTCCCACCAGGCATCCCCAACTGCCCACTCCTCGGCAGACCGCCGCACCGCATCCAACTTCTTCGGCGGCTGCGCCGTACCGTTCGGATTGGCGTTATAAGCGTTGACCCAGCCCTCCCATGTCACGCCGATGTTGGTCCAGCCAAAGTAGAAACGCGGTTCGGTATTGTTCCAGGAATTGACCAGGTAGTTGTAGGGCCGGCTCCAACTCGGATTCTGATTCACGTTCGGCAGGAAATTGGAATCGGTGTTCTTCTGCTTCGCCGTTGGGCACGTTCCTACGAGGTCGACGTACTTCAGGAGATCATCCGGGCCACTCGCCATCACGGGTGCGAGGCGCGCCAAAAGGAACCATGGTCGCTCGGTATTGGGGTTCATGACGGGGAAGCCATCGACGGTCGTTTCGCCCGGAATGGCCGAGCCCGTATTGCGGTAAATGGGAGGATGCAGCGGGCCGGGCAATACGCCACGTTGATCCTGAGCATACATCGTGATGCCTTGGCCGATAGAACGCAGGTTGGCCAGGCATTTCACGGAACGGGTCTGTTCACGCGCGGCGGCCATGCTGGGCAACAGGATCGAGATGAGGAGTGCGATGATGGCGACCACGACGAGCAACTCGATCAGCGTGAAGCCGCAAACGGTTTGGACGCGCGGGCAACGTGAAGAAGCAGCACTGGGCATGATGGTTCCTCGCAATCTGTGGCGCTGCGCAGGCGAAGAAGTGAGCTTGGTGATGCCAATCGAACGACCCATTGCGAAGCATCACCGCAGACCACACATTTCGTGAGTCTGCACACGCACTGCGGCGGCGCTCCGAAGAGCAGGATTATATATCCATCTGTTATCATGCCCGGAAATGAATCGGTAGGCAAGGGAATTAGGCAGGTTTTCCCGACCCGAGCGGGTTTTTCTGCTGCGCCATTCGGCGCACTTACTCCTTAAACCCGACGGTCGAGGACAGGAGATAACTGAACGGTTTCAGTGTACCCTCGGCTGGTCCGCAGGTAGCGGTGACGTTCAACAAATGCTCGCTGCGCGGCCGTCTTCAACCAATGGCGGTTGGCAGGCGATCGCGGCTAGCGCAAATAGAAAGGGGGAAATTGCCGGCGCCGCGATTCGAACGCGGGACCTCTTGATCCACAGTCAAGCGCTCTCGCCAACTGAGCTACACCGGCGCGCTTGGGCGCCGCAACGCCCACTTACGGGTAGATGGGGCAGTTTAGATTCGGCATGGGCGCCTGTCAAATCGGCCTACCTTGGCGACCATGGCCGGAAGTAACTATGCTGGTTCTGTTGATCGCGACCGTCAAGAGATTGCGGAGGTAACCGTGCAATACGTGCCATTGGGCTCTCGCGGCCCGCAGGTATCCGCAGTGGGATTCGGGGCCTGGGCGATCGGTGGCAGCCACTGGGGCCCGACGGATGACGCAGTCTCCAAGGCAGCCCTGCACGCCGCCCTCGATGCCGGCGTGACCTTCCTCGACACGGCGGATACGTATGGTTTCGGGCATTCCGAAGAACTGATTGCCGCGGTTCTGGCGGAGCGCGGTGGGCCGGCGTTGACGGTCGCGACCAAGGGCGGGAACGATTTTTATTTTGCGGCCCAGGACCACGACACCGGTTACGGACCCATCCGGCAGAATTACGCGAAGGACTACCTGCTGTTCGCGGCCGAGCAGAGCTTGCAGCGACTGCGAGTGGACACCCTCGACCTGTACCAGTTGCACAGCCCCGATCTGGAGCACCTGGAGCGCGACGAACCCTGGGACGCGCTTGCCACACTGCGACGCCAAGGCAAGGTGCGTTACACGGGGCTGAGTGTGCAGTCGTTCAAAGAAACGGAGCAGGCGACCGTGCTCGATGCACATCATGCCGAGCTGGATGTCCTGCAAGTGCGGTATAACCTGCTGGAGCGTGCGGCCGAGGAGGTGCTGCTCCCCAAGGCCCGGCAGTACGGCCTCGGAATCATCGTGCGCATTCCGTTGCTGTTCGGCCTGCTCACCGGCAAGTTCACGCGCGCCACGCGCTTCGGACCGGACGATCATCGCGGCATGAACCTGTCACCTGACAAGCTGGAAAGCTATCTATTTCGGCTCGAAGCGCTGCAGCCGCTGTTTGCTCGCTATCCCACGCAGACCCAATCCCAGGTAGCACTGCGTTTCTGCCTGACGCATGCGGCCTGCCACACGGTGATTCCGGGGGCGAAGACCGCGGTACAGGTAGCCGACAATGTGGTGGCCGCAGACCTCGGGCCGCTGACGGCCGACGACTTGGCGTTGCTCGCGGAGCTGGATCCGGCGCCCTAAGATCGGATCGGTGTCGGAGCCGGACCCTCCGCGCAGGGAAGGAGTCGCCGTGTCGAGTCGAACGCTGCAACTGGCGGGTGAACTGCACGAGTACCTTGTGACGGCTACGCTGCGTGAACCGGAGCTGCTACGGCAACTGCGGGAGGAGACGGCGCGGCTGCCGAATGCCGAAATGCAGATTTCGCCTGAGCAGGGGCAATTCATGGCGCTCCTGATCGAGACCATTGGTGCGCGTCGGGCGCTCGAAGTCGGCACATTCACGGGCTACAGCGCACTATGCGTGGCGCGGGCGCTGCCACCGGATGGGCGCCTGCTCTGCTGTGATGTGTCGGAGGAGTGGACCGCGATCGCACGGCGCTACTGGGCGGCGGCTGGTGTGGCTGAACGGATAGAATTGCGTCTCGCTCCGGCGCTGGAGACGCTGGACGCGCTCCTGGCGGGCGGTGCGACCGAGACATTTGATTTTGCCTTCCTGGATGCGGATAAGGTTGGCTACGACGCCTATTACGAACGGGCTCTGCGCCTGCTGCGACCGGGTGGCCTGGTCGCCATCGACAACGCTTTGTCGGACGGCCGGGTCGTGGCGCCGGAAGCCGCGGGGGACAACGTGCGTGCCATTGATGCACTCAACCGGAAGATTCGCGCGGACGAGCGCGTCTCGTGCAGTTTGGTGCCGATTGGCGACGGGCTGATGCTGGCGCGCAAGCGGTGACACGAGGTCCGTGCCCCGGCCGGCTTGACTGGCCGCGGCACCCGCCTAACATCTGCATGGCGTGAGTCCACGCGGCCACGCCTCGTAAGAGGTATGAGAGCTCGCATGTGCGTAGGTCAGATGCAATTCGCCTGTGAACCTCGCGGCAGCAGCACCGTTTGTTGCCGTCACACCGCGTGTTCGTGCTGTTGCGGCTGTTAGAGCCCGGCTCCAGCGTGACCCGTTTCGCTTCCCTCTGAACAATTCTTCGTTTTGAACCCCGCATCGGTTGCGGATTTCGTGAATCCATGCACAGGAGTATCGTGATGGTGCATCAGCAGATCGACCTGGAGTATGCCGAGCAGGAGGCCTGGGCCCTGCGGCGTCAGAAGGGGATACCCAACAATCGCCGGTTGTGGGTATTGGCGTGCATGGACGAACGTCTGCCCATTGAGCAGGCGCTGGGCATCCGTGAAGGGGACGCCCACGTCTTCCGCAATGCCGGTGGTCTCGTCACGGATGATGCCATTCGTTCGGCAATGTTGACGACGCAATTCTTCGGCACTCGAGAGATCATCGTGGTTAACCATACCGAATGCGGCATGATGACGGCTACGGGTGATGCGCTTGCGACGGCTTTACGTGAACGCGGCATCGACCCCGACGCGGTCCAGCTTGACCCCGGGCTGCCGGAGCTGAAGCTCGAAAAAGGCGGCTTCGGCAAGTGGATCAAAACCTTTCGCGATGTCGATGCGGTAAGCATCGAGCAGGTGCGGCTCTTGCGCGCCTCCCCCCTGATTCCGAAGGAGGTGACGATTCACAGCTACGTCTGGGAGGTTGAGAATCGCCGTCTGCGGCCGCCGAGCAGGCGGCTGAGTGAGCAGGTGAATACATCGCAGCAGATGGGACGCGGGTAAGCGGTGGGGGCGCCCGTGCGCGACAGGGTCCCGCTGGCGTACCGATCTGGCCCGCCCCACGAATTGGAGAGGACGCAGCGCGTGCCACGCAGTTGCGATTTGCGCAACGCGTGGTGCGCGCACCGGGGGAACAATCGCATGTGTGGTGCCCATCTCCCCCACAGCCGCGAAGGGTTAGGCGCCCAACGGTTTCGCAGCCCAGTCCCCGCGAGCCCCGAGGGCGGGCGCGATCGAGTGCGCGATGACCTCGCGCGCTGTGGCACCAAAGTGGCCGCCCGTATGACCGCGCCAGAGCAAGTCCGGGGTCCAGCCGATTGACCGCACGACGTCGCGCCCCGCGCCGCGCGGGCCGACCATGCCGATCGCGGGGGTGTGTCGGCGGTCGCACGTACCCAGCAGCGTGGTTCCCAGGCCCAACAGCAGCCAGTCTCCGAAGGACCATGTGATCGCCAATCGGGACCGTACCGCCGCTGCAGCGGGTCGCAGGTCACGCCATGGTGAAAACGCGCCTTGCACGATGATGGCGCTGTCGACCCGCACGTCGGGCGGCAACAGTTCAAGCGCACGCAGGGCGACGAATCCGCCAGCCGAGTAGCCGATGACGTGTAACGCGCGGTGCGGCGCGCCGTGCCGCTGTGCGGCCAGGTAAGCGGCCAAGCGTCGCGCCTCGCGTTCGAGCAGGCCGCGGTCACCGATCAGGGGTACCAGCAGGCACGCGCGCCAGGTGGCATGAAAA
Source organism: Phycisphaerales bacterium (assembly GCA_016716475.1). Classification (NCBI taxonomy): domain Bacteria; kingdom Pseudomonadati; phylum Planctomycetota; class Phycisphaerae; order Phycisphaerales; species Phycisphaerales bacterium. The sequence continues at coordinate 1,295,157 of JADJWG010000002.1, read as the reverse complement.
CGCCAGTAGAGGAAGCGGCCCCGGAAGCCGGCCTGCCGCACGCCGAGGGCGGTTGTGCGGCGCCCCCAGCACACTCCGGCAAAGCGGGTGGACTCGACGAAGACGAGGATGCCGGCTTCATCGGGACCTTCCTCGGCGACGGTAGGTCCGAAGTGCTCAAACGTACTCCAAGCGGCGTGTGCCACGACGCCTGCGCAAAAGATCGCCAGTAAGATCAATTCGGGAGACATGCTTCCTGACTCTAGGGGCTGGCAGTCGGGAAGTAAATGCCTGCGCGTTCTTAACCGCGTTATCAAGGCCAGGAATGAATCAGATCGTAGTCGGGTACGCCTGCCGGCCATGCCAAATGGAAGCCGCGGTCTGCTCCATGTAGTGACAAGCCACTTCGTGGCCGGGAGACAGCAGTCGCAGTTCCGGCCGTTCGCTTCTACAGCGTTCCTCCGCCATCGGGCAGCGCGGGTGGAACACACAGCCGACGGGTGGGTTCAGTGGGCTGGGGGGCTCGCCGTGGAGCAGCGGTAACGCGGAACGCGGCTGCGACAGTGTCCGGCCCGCCGTTTGGACGTGCAGAGCGATGGTCGGCGCGGCGTGCAGTAGGGCCTGGGTGTAGGGGTGGCGCGGACCGAGAAAGAGCGCCTCGGTAGCGGCATGCTCGACAATACGGCCGAGGTACATTACCGCGACGGTGTGACTCAGACGGCGCACGACGGCGAGATCGTGCGCGATGAACAGGTAACAGAGGCCAAGCTCGTCCTGGAGGTCGACAAGCAGGTTGAGGATCTGGGCCTGGATCGAGACATCGAGCGCGGACACGGGTTCATCGCAGACGATCAGCCGCGGATTCAGGGCCAGCGCTCGGGCGATGCCGATGCGCTGCCGCTGCCCGCCGGAGAATTCGTGCGGGTAGCGTGTGAGCGCATCTGCTGGCAGGCCGACGCGCAGCAGCAGTTCGACGACACGGTCGCGCCGCTGCGGCGCGGTCCGTGCGAGTCCGTGGACACCTAGTGCTTCACCGACGAGCGTCTCGATGGACAGGCGCGGATTGAGACTGCCGACCGGGTCCTGGAAGATCATCTGCATGTCGCGGCGCAGCTGCCGTAACGCTCGGGGGCGTAGGGCGTACACATCGCGACCGTCAAACTGCACGCGCCCGCTCGTCGCGGGAATCAAGCGGAGAATTGAGCGCGCCAAGGTCGACTTGCCGCAGCCGCTTTCGCCGACGACGCCCAGGGTACGACCCGCGGCGATCTCGAGACTCACCCCATCTACCGCCTTCAGGATTCCGGCAGGTTCCCAGAGCCGGCGACGGCGCGGCCGAAACCAGGTGCGCAGATCCTCCACACGTAGCAGCGGAGCGGATGCAACCGAGGATGGGGCGTTCGACACCATGCGGGGCATCATGCCGGCGCTTCAGGCCGTGAGCAAGCGCGCCGGGTGGAGCGCCGTGTTGGCACGCGGCATCACTTCCGGGCACCGTTCGAGTGATTCGATCCGGTGCTGTCACGTGCGGATTTCCTTCTCCCGATGGTGATGCTTACGCCGAAAGTGCTGCACGTCACGATCGACACCACGAAACCACTGGTCGAATGGGCTGGCATCCGCTTCGTACTTCCCCGAACACCAAGAGCGCCGGTGCCGCGGCCGGGCGAAGGCATCCCCAGACCCATTGGATTTTGATGGGGGCCAGGCCGCCGTGACAGGAAAGTGATAAGCCGTGCCCCCACCGGAAGTGGGGGTGGGAACACGGCGTGTCACGGTACTCCCGAAGAACTGCGGCCTACAACGGAATCAAAACGGCCTCGGCCGTATCGAGTTCCTCGAACTCCGCGTCTTCCGGCAGCCACTCATCACTCTGGCTCGGATTGTTCTCTCCTGGTGGGATGTTCGTTCGGCTCAACACGAAGTTCTGCATGGTCACTTCGCCCCCGACGATCACAACCTCGGCCTGTGCCGTGGACCATCCGAGCTTGCTGGCGACGGCGTTCCATGTCCCGGGCGGCAGGTTCTGTAGGTGGTAGATTCCATGTTGGTTAGTCATTGCGTGCCCGAGAATCGCGCCGTTTGACACAACGGCCACCCGCACACCGGGCAGCGGCGGCGGGACGTTTGTCGGAGTTGCTCCGTGCCCGAAAACGCGGCCCGTCAGAACGCCCGCGCTCGCCTGCGGAACGGTGCGCAGAAAGAAATTCCGCACCACATCCTGTCCTGGGGGCATCAATAGGGGTTCGGTGTGGGTCTGGTAGCCATCGAGCGAGACGCGCACGAGGTAAGGGCCGGGCAGCAGGACATCGAACGCATACGTCCCGTCGTTGGCCGACGAGACTTCGTAGGCCGGGGTGGAAGCGTTGTCGCGGAAGAGCTGCACCAGGGCGCCGCCCAGTGGCGTTGGGGGCGTGTTCGTTGACTGCAAAAGACTGAATACCCGACCGCTCAGTGAACTGGGCTGTGGCTCGATCTTGAAGAGCACGATGTCATGACGGATTCTTGCGTTAGGTGGCAGCATCAGGAGTTCGTCATAAGGATGAAAACCCGGGGCCTGCGCATGCAACAGGTACTCGCCAGGCGGAACGTTCACGAAGAAGTATGTACCGTCACCTCCGCTGCGTGAACGGGCGACCACTTCACCCTCGTCGTCGAGCAGTTGCACGAGCACACCGGCCAGTGGCCGGGTCTGGGCATCGGTGCCGGGAATCGTGCCCAGGACGCGGCCGTCGAGCGTGGCCGACCCGGGGACCGGTCGGTAGGTCTGGATGAGCACGTTCGCGTCCGGAGGCAGGCATCCTTTCGGCACTGTGACAAGGTGGAAGGGATTACTGAAAGCCGGCAACATGCTCGGCCGCCGGTCTTCCAGAATGCCGATGCGAACCCACGTCCCGACGCGTTCGAGTGATGTAATGGCGATATTCGCAGAGCCGGTGGTCGGCTGGGGGCCAAGGATAGCCGCGATCACCACCTCACGCCCGAAGTCGATGTCAGGGAGCGGCGGGCGGGGCTCGACAAAGCGCGTGTGCGAGGCCCAGAACTGGGCCCAGGCCGGCTGGCTGCGAAGGATCAGCGTGCCACCTTCGGGCTGGTCGCCGAGACCGAACCCACTGAGATCCCCCTTCGCGATGGTGAAAGGTGCGCATGGTGTGGGCCCGATGTTGGGTGGCCCGCCATTCTCCGGTTTCGGGTCTCGTCCCTGGGCAAATGCGAGTGCTGTACCAAGGAGTATGACTGTGGCTGGGGCAACAAAACACGCACGCATGTTGTACCTCCTCTTGGCCGTACGGGTCGGTTCTCCTATCCGGTCTCGTTACAAGCCCAAACGCATCTCCCCCCCGATTATTCGCGACTCCCAGGAAACCAGCCACAACATCGCAGGAATGCAACCTGACTGCGCCTTATTGCTGATACAGCGCTACGACGGCACCTGTGGGGTCGGCGATCACAGCGAAGCGACCCATGTTGGGAATCGGGGTGATCGGGACCCGGACCTGGCCGCCGAGCTTGGTCACACGCGCGACCGTCGCATCGAGATCTTCTACCGCGATGTAGGCGAGCCAATTCGCGGGTACCCCCTCGAACTGGGGACCCGTCATCGCCAGCATTCCGGCGGCCCCCTGGGGTGCGGTCGGCGCCGTGAACATCGTGTAGGTGGTGCCGCCCATGTTGGCTTCCAGCGTGCCCCAGCCGAGTAGTTCGCAGTAGAACCGCTGGGCGGTAGCCGGATCGCGTGTCATGAGTTCGTGCCAACAGAAGAGCGGCATCGGGGACTGTGTATCTGCCATGGCTCTCACCTCTTCATGTAACCGCTTTCGGAAATCATTCCGGCCCGAAAAGCGGAGCGCAATGCGTCCCGGGTCCACCCACGGCAGGCCATACGTGACGCTCTCCGTTGTAAGGCGATCAACTTCCCGCGGGCTCACGCGCCGGCGGGTAGACGGTCTGAAGTGCCGTAAGAATCGTGCGCGTCGCCGGGGACTTGTTCAGCGTGTAGAAGTGAATCCCCGGAGCGCCGCGCTGCAGCAGCTCCACACACTGGGCCGTGGCATGGGCAACGCCCAGCGAAAGCACGGCGTGGTGGTCGTCCTGCAGGTTACGCAATTCACTCAGGAGCGGTTCCGGAATGGATGTGCCACACATATCGGTGAAGCGTTCCACCTGCCGGAAGTTCGTGATGGGCATGATGCCCGGGATGATTGGGACGCCGATTCCGGCTGCGCGGGCCTTGCCGACGAAGTCGAAGTATTTCTGGTTGTCGAAGAAGAGTTGCGTAATGAGGAACTCGATGCCGGCCGCGATCTTCCGCTTGAGGTGCAGGAGATCGGCTTCGAGGTTGGGCGATTCGGGGTGGACCTCGGGGTAGCAGGCCCCACCGAGGCAGAAGCTGAAGTACCGCCGGGCGAACTCGGCGAGTTCGCTGGCGTAGTTGAAGCCCTCGGGATGGGGCTTGAATTTGTCGTCGCCCTTGGGTGGATCACCGCGGAGGGCCAGAACGTTCTCGACGCCGGACTCGTCGAGGCATTCGAGCACGCTGAGCACCTGGCTGCGCGAAGTTCCGACACAGGTCAGGTGGGCCATGGCTTCGAGACCGTAATCTTTGCGAATGTGTGTGACGAGCTCCAGCGTGCGCTGACGGGTACTGCCGCCGGCGCCGTATGTGACAGAGATGTAGGTCGGTTTCAGATCGCGCAGACCGGCGATGGTGGCGCGCAAATCCGAGAGCCCCTGGTCGTCCTTCGGAGGGAAGAACTCGAACGAGAAGCTGGGCTTGCCCGTCGTCAGCAATTCACGAATGCGCATGAAACCCTTCACCTATCGAATCGAACAGTGTGTATCCGCGTCGGCCACGCGCTGCCCGCCCGGCCAGTGGCGCAGCGACTCCTGCTTCATACCGGGCGCCGCCGAGGTTGGCAACTCGCTGTGTCCGTGGGGGCGTCGTACGGGTCCACGAAACACGGGCACCCGTCGTCGGCCGCTCTTGCGAGCGCGCTTCCGTGAGTTATGATCCAAGGCACGTTCAGGTCCACATCGGTCAGCAAGGGAGCGCGGATGAAGATTCTCGTTATCGTTCGCCAGGTTCCGGATTCCACTGCCACCATTCGACTGCGCGGGGATCATAAGGACATCGAGCGAGCCGGCGTGAAGATGGTCGTCAACCCGTTTGACGAGTTCGCGATCGAGTTGGCGGTGCAATTGCGCGAGAAGCGCGCCGACGTGGAGAACATCGTCGCGGTGCTGGCTGGCCCGGCGAGCGCTGCCGAAGCACTGCGAACCGCGCTGGCGGTCGGCTGTGATGAGGGTCTGCATCTGCAAGATCCCGCGTTTGAGGCGCTCGACGAATTACAGCTCGCCGCGGTGCTGGCTGCGGTCGTACGTGAGGGTGGTTATGACCTGATTCTGCTCGGCAAGCAGGAGATCGACCTCGACAGCGGGCAGACAGGACCGGCGTTGGCGGAACTGCTTGACCTGCCCCATATCGGGGCGACCACGGCTTTCGAATTGGCGGCGGACGGCCGAACGTTCACGGCGCGCCGCCGCATCGAGGGGGCGGAAGAGGTGGTGGCGGTGCCGTTGCCGGCACTCGTGACCATCGACAAGGGTCTTGTGGAGATGCGCTACCCTTCGCTGCCCAACCTGATGAAGGCCAAGAAGAAACCGGTCAAGGTGCTGACGGCCGCGGACGTGCCTGGATGTGCGGACCTGGTGGCGCGTCTGGGTGGCACCCGCGTGGTCACGTATGAGCCGCCTCCGGAGCGTCCGCCCGGCAAGCTGCTGGAGGGTGAAGCGGACCAGCAGGCCCGTGCATTGGTCCAGTTGCTGCGTGACGAGGCCAAGGTCATCTGAACTGCGCCGTCGTGACTGGTGGCGAACCGTGGAATCGCCCGCTGCGCCGCAGCGGCCCTGCTTGAGGATGATGTGATGCCAGCCGATGTCTTTGTATTCGGTGAACAGCGTAACGATCGCCTGCACCCGGCCGCACTTCAAGCCGTGACTGCGGCACGGGCGCTGGCTCAGCAAACCGGGGATCAGGTCGTCGGTGTGATCGTGGGGAGCACGGTCGGTGCCGCAAGCGAAGCCCTGGGCGGAGCCGGCGTGGACCGGCTACTCGTCATCTCCGACCCGGCGCTCGAACACTACTCGGTGACTCGTTATCGCACGGCCTTGTGTGCCGCAGTAGCGAGTCAGCCGCCACGCGCGCTGTTGCTCCCGGCGACATTCATGGGACGCGATCTCGCGCCGCGGCTCGGGGCCGCGCTCGGCGCGGCCGTGGTGACGGATGCGGTGGCTGTCGCAGTCGAGGGGGAAGAGTTGGTGGTGCAACGGCCGGTGTACAACGGCAAGGCGTCGTGCCGTGTAGCGCTGCCCGCCGGACGGCTGGCGATCGTGTCGCTGCGGCCCAACGCGTTCGCTGCGCCGCGCAGCAGCGGTTCGGCCGTCACGGCCGAGATTCTGCCCTTCTCACCGGCAGCGGGCGATGAGCGCATCACGGTGCAAAGTGTGGCGAAGGCGGGGGGCGGGATCAAGGACGTGGCCGAGGCGGACATCATCGTGTCCGGCGGGCGTTCGCTGAAGAGCGAGGAGAACTTCCGAATCCTGTACGAGTTGGCGGCGGAGCTGGATGGTGCGGTCGGGGCTTCGCGCGCCGCCTGTGATGCGGGGTACCAGACACACAGCCGGCAGGTGGGGTTGACGGGCAAGACCGTGACGCCGCGGCTCTACATCGCCTGTGGTATCAGCGGGGCGATTCAGCACCTCGCGGGGATGCGCGGCAGCAAGGTCATCGTGGCGATTAACACGGATCGCGAAGCACCGATCTTCAAGCTCGCGGACTACGGCGTCGTGGGCGATTTGTTCAAGGTCGTGCCGGCGCTGACGGCCGCGGTGAAGGAGCTGCACGCGCGCTCGTAGCCGGGCGAAGCATGGCAGCCAGGCCGCTTCCGGATGCCCAGTCGCGAGCGCCGCGCGCAGAGGTCTGCTTGCGGCTTGGCAACAGGCCTGACGATGGCCGTCACCCGGCCGCTTCCGGCTGAATCTACCCTGCCCACCTCCCAGACTCACCAACCCGAATGTGAGGCGCGCGTTGCGTTGCGGCTCCGCGTGCGTACGATTAGGGCAGGCGCGCGGGGGTAACCGGCTTTTCCGGCGTTTGGCTGGCCAGCCCTGACTCCTGGAAGTGGGCATGCAGCATTCCGACGGTTTCGTACGATGGTGGGTTCCCGGTATCGTGGTTGGGCTCTGCGCGCTGGCGCCCCCCAGGGCGGCCGAAGCCGCGACCCCCATTCAGCCGACCACCACCCAAGGCGCTGCGACTGCACCGGCTGAGACCCGGCCGGCAGAAACTCGGCCGGCGGACACGCAACCCACCACGCCCCCGGCGCGGCCCGCGCTGCGGAATCCGCTCCGCACGCCATACCAGGCGATGCAGCACTTTCTGTCCATTGTGCGTGACACCGAGAGGGGCGAAGAACGCTTCCAGGAGGCCACCGGCTTTCTGGATCTCGGCGCGCTCGATGCGGACGTGCGGGCGGTGCGTGGACCGGAGTTGGTACGGCTGCTCGACGAGATCCTGCAACGGCTCGAAGCCGACGCCGCTTTTGATCCCGAGGACCAGGTGCAGTTGCCCGATGTGCCGGCCCTGGAAGTGAGCGTGCTGCAATCGTTCGGGCGACTGCCGATCGTGATGATCCTCGAACGCATGCCGCGCGTTGTGCGTGATGACGCGGGTGAAGAGCAGACGCTGCAGGAGTGGCGCCTGGCGCGGACCAGCGTGGCACTCATTCCGGAGTGGCATGCACAGCTTGATCTGCTGATCGAGCGCGTGCATGCGCCGCGGCTGGCGCTGTCCGTTCCACCGGCGGAAGGCGCCGCGCTCAGCTCGCCGTATGCGCTTGTGACGTATTTCCTCGATACCTGGCGGGCCGCGCAGGAGAGCGGACGCCTGTACGAAAGCGCCTTCGCGTGCCTCGATTTCGCGGGCGCCGTCCGCACCAACATCGCGCGTGAGCGGCGGCTCGACGCCCCGGACCTGATCGAGGCCGAATTGGAGCGTCTCGGTCCGGATTTCGTCCGCAAGTTCATCACGGACAACGGCATTCGCTACGTGGACGGGCTGGCGCAGCTTATCAGCGCCGCCCGCAATCGCGGCGTGATCGATCTCGAGAAGCTGGCTCGGTCCCTGCCCCCGGAGCACAAGGGCTTCTACGCGATCGGTGCCAGCCCGGTCCAGATTCTGCTGGTGCGCGGGCCCGATGGGTTGTGGCGCTTCGGCGCGACGACCGTCCGCGACGTGCCGCGCATGCTCGAACTTACCCAGGTGGTGTCGCCGCCCCCCACGCCAACACCGCCACCGCAGCCCGCCGCGCCACCACCCACGACCGCGGCCCCGGGGGTGGCGCCGCCCGCAGCCGTGGCCGCGGCACCGGCAGCCCCGGCGAGCCCGCGGCGTACGACCCGGGCCAGCAAGCAATTCCGCTCAGCCCAGGCCACGCTCGGGACGTTCCGCCAGGCCATGGAGCGCGGTGACCTCGACACGGCGGTCCAGTGTCTCGACCTGAGCGGTCTGAGCGACACGGAGCGGGAACTGGCCGGCACGCTGGCGGGGAAATTATGGCTTACGCTGACCCGTAGCGAGCGTGTCCCGTTGTCGACGGTTCCGGACGACCCCGACGGTGAGGCCTACGAATTGCTCGCGCGGCCGGAAGGGCGCATTGAGATCGACAAGCAGTTTGCGGCCGGGCGGGCCGAGGAGTGGCTCTTCACAGCCCGTACCGTGCGCGACATCGAGGAGCTTTACGATGCACTCGAGGCGCGGCCGATCCACCGGGATTGGAAGGGGGCCCAGGTCTCGTTTTTGAAGCTGCCGTCCCTGTACCTGCGTGAGCTGATCAACACCCGGATCAACGACCGCATCGTCGAGCGGGAGGACCCGGCGACCGGCGCGGTGGTGGAGGTGGAACAGCCGGGGGTGTGGCCGCGCTGGCTGGGAACCAGTTGGCTGCGCCTGCGCGTGTGGCAGTGGATCGGGATCGCGCCGGTGCTCGGACTGGGGTGGCTCGTACGGCGGGTCGCGGTGCTGGTGCTGCCCGGACTGGGGCAACTCGTGCTGCGCAGCGCCAGCCACGAGGATACCGCGCAGGCGATCCGGCGGGCCTTCAAGCCGGTGGCGACGCTGCTCATGCTGCTGGCTTGGTGGGGTGGGTTGCAGTTCCTGGACCTCGGCGCGCCGCTGATGAGCTGGTTGTGGTTCTTCCTCAAGGTGCTGCTGGCGGTGGCGGGCGTACTGGCGGCGTACCGGCTGATCGATGTCGCGGCCAGCTACACGCGCAGCCGATCGGCGCTGCGGTCATCGCGCGTGGATGATGTTCTCATTCCGCTGCTGAACAAGACGGCAAAGATCGTGGTCGCGGTGGGCGGGCTCGTGTTCATCGGGACGACGCTGGGGCTCGCGGTGACCCCGCTGCTCGCCGGTCTGGGTGTGGGCGGCCTGGCGTTCGGTCTGGCGGCGCAGGATACGCTCAAGAACTTCTTCGGCTCGGTCAACGTGGTGCTCGATCGGCCCTTCCAGGTCGGTGACTGGGTGAAAGTGAACGACACCGAGGGCACGGTGGAGTCGGTCGGGTTGCGCAGCACGCGCATCCGCACGTTCTACAACTCGCAGATCACCGTGCCGAATTCGGAGCTGATGAACGCCCGGGTGGACAACATGGGACGGCGGCGCTATCGCCGGACGTTCACACACCTGTCGCTGACGTACGACACCGCACCGGAGCAGTTCGAGGCCTTCTGCGAAGGCATTCGCGAGATCATCCGCCAGCATCCTTACACACGGAAGGACTACTACCAGGTGTACGTGAGTCGCTTCTCCGACTCGTCGATCGACGTGATGCTGTACGTGTTTCACGAGTGCCCCGACTGGGCCGTGGAGCTGCGCGAGCGGCACCGGCTGTTCCTCGACATCATCCGGCTGGCGCGGCGCATCGGCGTGCAGTTCGCCTTCCCGACGCGCACGCTGCACCTGTTCCGCGGCAGCGACGAGCCGCTGCCCCCGGGTACGCCGATGGTGCCCGCCGTGTCGGACGACGCCGTGAAGTTCGGCCGTGAGCAGGCCGAGGCGCTGCTCAAGGAGTCGGACGGGTAGGGGGAAGTGCGCCCGTCCCGCCGCACTCACCCCCCTCCCTCTCAGGGAGGGGCAGGGGGAGGGTTCCGCTCCACAACCCCGTTGCGTCGCCTCCCCGTGGCCGACGCCGCACACAGTACGCCCGCGCTGGCGTGGGTATCCTGCCTGCGCCTGAAACGGGTGGGGCAGGCATCCTGCCTGCCCGGCGGCGACACCGCGCCGCGCGGGCGTTACCCCCCTCCCTCTCAGGGAGGGGCCGGGGGAGGGTTGTGCGGCACAACACCGTTGACGTCCCCGCCGCCGTGCGGCATCCTTCCCGCATGGCTCGCAAGAAGGGGAAACCCGCCGCACCGTCCGCCGACACGCCGCCCGCATCCGCCGCCCCCGCCGGCCGGCCGTCGTCGCTCGTGGACACCCGCATCATCTACTGCGGCGACTGCCTCGACCAGCTCCGCAAGCTCCCCGACGCCTGCGTCGACCTCGTGTACATCGACCCGCCGTTCAACTCCAACCGCAACTACGAGGTCTTCTGGGGCGAGGCCAAGGAGAAGCGCGCCTTCGAGGACCGCCACGCCAGCAACGCCGCCTACATCGACTCCATGCGCCCCCGCTCCGTCGCGCTCGCCACTCGCACCCCACTGTGCCGCAGTTGCATATCGCACGAGGGACTGGCCGGCGAACGGATGTTCGGATAAAGTACGGACGCACAGGAGGCAGCGGATTCGTGCCGGTTTGCCAAAGTCCATCACCGGCCACTAATGAGGTCCACGAGTGGACGCACGCAATTGCGATCCTTCAGCAGGACCACTCGGCTGAATGGGCTCAGATCGTGGAGAAACTGCATCCAGAGGCGGGCTGAACCGCTCGAGGAGGTCAAGATGATTCGACATCGATCAGACGGAGAACACCCGCGCTTGTTTGATGCGCTAGGGAAGCTGCGCATCCGCCGCAGTTACGACGGCGCCAACGATGTGACACTCTACGCCGGGGATTGCATGGAGCTCCTTCGATCCATGCCCGATCGTTGTGCCGATCTGGTCGTGACGTCCCCGCCATATAACATCGGCAAGGAGTACGAGACGCGGCTCGAACTCGGCGACTATGTCGCCCAGCAAGCCGGGATTATCCGCGAGTGCGTTCGAATCCTGAGCGATCGGGGCAGCGTCTGCTGGCAGGTCGGGAACTTCGTCGAGAAGGGTGCGATCATTCCCCTTGACAGCGTTCTATATCCCGTCTTCGCCAGTTTTCGCTTGCGTATGCGCAATCGGATTATCTGGCACTTCGGACATGGCTTGCATTGTTCACGGCGGTTCTCGGGACGGTACGAGGTTGTAATGTGGTTCACCAAGTCGGATGACTACGTTTTCAATCTTGATGCAGTCCGGGTGCCCCAGAAATACCCGGGCAAGAAGTACTTCAAGGGCGCCAGAGCTGGCGAGTATTCATGCAATCCACTTGGCAAGAACCCCGGCGACCTTTGGACAATCCCAAATGTCAAGCACAACCATGTTGAAAAGACCGAGCACCCATGCCAGTTTCCAGTCGAACTCATCGAGCGACTGGTGCTTAGCATGACAATGCCGGGAAGCCTGGTTGTTGATCCATTTGTCGGCGTTGGCAGCACGGCCATCGCCGCTGTGCGCCACGGACGGCGCGCCGCTGGCGCTGAGTTGATGAGGCGCTTCCATCGCATCGCTCTAGAGCGATTGCGACTCGAAGCGCGCGGCCAACTCGTTACGCGGCCGATGGGAAGGCCGGTCTACGAGCCCGGCAATGAGACGGTCGCCAAGAGTCCCTTCGCAGATGGCTCGGCAAAAGGCGATGCGCGATGAGAATCGCCGCGCTACATTCCCATCTCAACGGCTACGAGTGGCTGCTTGTCCATGAGAGGCGCATATGGAAAGAAATCGAGGCAATCGTTCGATCGGTTGATGCAGATCAGTTCAGGACGAAAATCAGCAAAGAGAAGACGATGCAGGGGAAGGCACTCTATGCGCCGATCGAGATCAACAACGCGATGAAGCAGTCGTTCGGCGCGGCCCAGTGGAAGGAAAGCCGCACCCAATACTGGGTAACTGACGACTATATGCTCATCCGCAAGACCATGCACATGGCGGCAGCGGAGCAGCGGGCCGAGATTGTGGCGGCCGGCAAGCGCCCCATTCGCTCCTACAATCAGACCGATTTCGTCAAGCGTCGCGTCGCGGTGGAAGTTCAGTTCGGCAAGTACAGCTTCATCGCTTACGACCTGTTCGTCAAACACTTGGCTTTCTACGTCGGCGACCAGATCGATGTTGGTGTCGAAGTGCTGCCCATGAAGGCAATGCAGGAGAGTATGTCCTCCGGGCCAGGCTATTACGAGGGGGCGCTCTACGACATTGCGCGGCAGGGCCGTGGGGTTCCGGCGGTGCCGCTCGTGATCATCGGCGTAGTCCCATGAGCCCAGAGAGCCGCAGGATATCGCCCTCGGCGGCATCCCGAACAAGGCGCAGGTCGGCGACATGGGCATCGACGGCCGCATCTTCCCCGTCTCCGCGACGCCCACGCGGCCCGCGAAGGGCAAGGACGGCACCGAGGTCTTCGGCGAGTTCCTCGACCACTGGTACCCGATCCAGGTGAAGCAGAAGGATAAGGTCGGCCGCCCGGACATCGACAGCTTCGAGGCGATGATGATGCGCGAGGACCGCCCGAAGGGCTTCTTCGTCGCGTTCGAGTACTCCTCCGACGCCCTGCGGGAAATCGACCGCTTCTTCCGCCAGTCGGGCAAGGTCATCGTCGCCCTCACGGTGCGGGAGATTCTGGACGAGGAGCTAGCCAAGCGGCTGGCGTGAGGCCAGCCAGAAAGGACGAGGCGATGGGCGCAATCACGTATTTCGAGGAGCGGTTGCGGGGCTCAGATTGGGGCGAACCGACTGACCGCGAGACGGCGGGCTTCGACGTGCGCGTGCTGGAGTTCGGAGGGTTCGTGCACATTGAGATGAAGCCGGCGGCCCAAGACGACCGAGTGCGTTACATTGCCTTGTTTTCACCCAACGAAGCAAAGAGCTTTTTGGACGGGTTCGCGGCTGCCATGCGCCGTGTAGGGGTGCTCGGCGATCGCTGAGGCAGGAGCCTGCGTCGACGGATGCACCTACGCGCGTGGAGGGCTGTCCTGTGTACACGGCCGCGCTGTACGTCGCCGCCATTGCGGGGCTCACTATCGCCGGTCTGCTCAATGGCTGGTTCGTGTGCTACGACAGGGACGCTCGGCACTTGCCGTTCCTCCGCCGCATCACACGTCCGGGCTGGGAAGCTTGAGCGTGAGCTGAGTTCGATGCGCTCGGAGAGCGTTCGCGCGTTTACGGACGAGCTCGCCGTCCGCTTGTGGCATGAGAGGGTTTCCGCTGGCGCAAAAGCAATCCACATGGAGCATCGGTTCACCATCGGGAAACTGAGCTTGTTGGCCCACGCAGTCGGGGTCGGTTCGAAGGGGCCGAAAGACTCCGTGGCTATGGCGGACGAAACTTTCTATACCGCCCTCGTGGATATCTTCGAGCGCATGAAGACCGCGGGTGCCGACTACGCGGCCCTTTTCCGAAGCGCCGGCATCGACGATCCCGCCATATTGTGGATCGCAGACGAGTTTGCCGCGGCGTGCCGCGCCCTGCCTGACGACGTAAACCGACTGGAACGTCTTATGCGAGACGAGGGAATCCACCCGACCCTCGCGCGCGCATACGTGGAGCTCGCTTCGTACCTCGCCGACTTTGCACACGATCTCGCCGAAAGGCTGATACGCACCGAGTACGCCCGGCGGCTTTCCGCCGTCCCACCGCCCGCGCCGCAGTAACCGCCGGAGGATATTGTGACCCGGTCCGGGAAGACCGCCCGCCGGGGGCTCGGAGCGGCGGCGGGCGGGGCGGGGTCCCTGCCCGCCGGGGGGCGCGGCGCGCCCCCCGGCGGGTAGAATGTCTGCCCGCGGCGGGCAGAGTGTCGACCCTTACTTGGAAACGGGTCCCGTCCCTAAGCTTGAGGATGGGACCCGTCCCAAGGGTTGGGTCGGGACCCTTCCTCAATGGGGTCGCGCTAATTGCGGTCCGGATAACGCCCGCGGGACCTCCGGGAACGCGCGCACTCCGGGCCGGGGCGCGGCACCGCGGATCGCTCTTCAACGCGGGCCAGCGGCGCCGCCGGCCGTCCGCACGAAGAAGACGCCCTCGTCCGCGGCTTCGGGCTCGAACTTCAGGCGGTTGCCGTCGATCTGGCCGATCTTGCCCGACGTGCTGGAAGCCGACTAGCGGCACCCGGAATGCCGGCCCGCCCTGCCAGCCCACCCCCGGGTCCGCCGCTGCCGCCCTCCCGCGATCCCTCCCTGCCTCACTAGCTGTGCTATACTATCTATACCATGACCCGCCGCGACCCCGACCTGCCCCTCGCCGCCCGCCCACGACCGATCATCCTGCACGGTGCCACGCCGCCCAGCCGTACCCTCCACTGGCTCTGGCCACTCCGTCTACCCGTCGGCGCCCTCTCCCTCCTCATCGGCGACCCCGGCGCCGGGAAATCCCTCCTCACTGCCGACCTCGCCGCCCGCCTCTCCGCCCCTTACCCCTGGCCCGACGACCCCCCCGACGAACGACCCGACCCCGCCACCCTCCCGCCCCTTCCCCCCCAACCCTCCGACGCCGACCTCGAGCGCTCCTTTCCGACCATCCGCGGCGTCCACACGCGCAGCTTGCCCATCCTCGACACCCTCTTCGCATCACCCGAAGACGCCGACGCCCTCCCGGCCCGCCTCGCGGCCGCCGGCGCCCACCGCGCCCACGTCGCCACGCTCGCCGGCGTCAGTCCGCCCCGCTCCGACGAGCTGCTCCCGCTGCGCCTGCCCACGCACGCCGACCAGCTCGAACAGGCCATCCGCGCCTACAACCACACGCGGCTCGTGGTCCTCGACCCCCTCCACCTCCTGCTCGACGACGGCGTCCACGCCAGCCCCGACCTGCAGGCCCACCTCCTCGCTCGCCTCGCGGCCATCGCCCGCCGCTACGACCTCGCCATCCTCGCCGTGGGCCACTTCACGAAGCGCTCCGCCCGTCGCGCCATCTACCGCATCCGGGGCGCGCTCAGTCTCATCGCCGCTGCCCGTTCGATTCTCCTGCTCACCGCGGACCCCGACCAGCCCAACCGCCGCATCCTGACCCAGCTCAAATCCGCCTATGCCCACCACGCGCCGCCGCTCGCGTTCCGCATCGTCACCGCCACCCCGCTCCCCCTGGCGCCCGTGCCGCCCCCGCCGGGAGAGCTTACGTTCCGCACGTCTCCGCTGGATGCGCCCGGGCCAGAGGCGCCCGTGCCCTGTCCCGCGCCCGCGCCGCCACTGGCCCACTACCCCTGTCCGCACATGGGCCCCAGCCCCACCGGCCCCGGCCCGCGCCTCCTGTGGGACCTCCCGGACGCGGGCGACTGGCGCCTCTCCACCGGCCTGCTCGATCTCTCCTCCGAGTCGCACGCCGCCCTCTCCGAGGCCTGCCACTGGCTCACCGCTTTCCTCGCCGGGCAGCCCGTCCCCGCCCGCGCGCTGCTGACCGCGGCACAGGAAGCCGGCGTCTCCCGCTTTAACCTCTTGCGCGCCAAGCGCCTGCTCAACGTCGCCTCTCAAAGGCGCGGGCACGCCTGGTTCTGGATTCCCACCGTGCCCCGGTAGCCGCCGCACTCCCGTGCCGTCACGCCCGGCGCGCGCCCGCCGCGAAATCCGCCCACCGCCACCCCGCACCGCCCACGGTCGCTCGCCGGCACGCCTGTCAAATCCGCCTTGCCAAGGCGCGCCCAGCGTTCATCCTCCCTGTATGCACATGCCGCCTTCATTCCCTCCGCCGCCGCCTCCCCACGATCTTCTCCATTTTCCAAGAGTCTCACTTCTGGCGCGCGACAGGCGCGAATTCTTGAAATTCTTGGCGGAATCTCCCGCACTTTTCTGCCATCCCGCTACCCCGCCCCCAACCCCTCCCCCCATCTTCACACCCCTCCGCTCCCCGCGGTCTGCGACCAACGGCATGCCGCTATACTCCGGTCGCGGCCGGGGTGTGCGCCCGCGGTCCCGCTCGTTACTCTGTCGTCTGGCGCCCTGTTGTCCGGCCCGCCCGCCGGGGCCGACCGAGCCGGAGACCCCCGCGATGCCCGCCATGCACGCCAACGAACTCCAGCGTATCCTCGATTTCGCGGTCGAAAGTGCCCAGCTCGCCGGGGCGTTTACGCTCGGCTACTACAACTGCGGGACGGGGTTCGAGTGGAAAAGCGATCGCACGCCGGTGACGGTCGCCGACCGGGGCGCGGAGGAGCTGCTGCGCAAGCGCATCGCGGCCGCCTTCCCCGACCATGGCATCCTCGGCGAGGAGGGCGGTGAGCAGCGCGGCACCGCGTCCGCCCGCTGGATCCTCGACCCGATCGACGGCACGATGTCATTCCTCAGCGGGGTGCCGCTCTTCAGCGTGCTGATCGGCTTCGAGTGGGCGGGTGAGATGCTGGCGGGGGTGATTCACCTGCCGGCGCTGGGGGAGACGGTGTACGCGGCCCGCGGGCTCGGGTGCCGGTGGAACGGCCGGCCGGCGCGGGTCTCACGGGTGACGGCGCTGTCGGAGGCCCGCATCAGCGCGACCTCGAGCAAGCTGCTGCACGACACGGGCCGGTGGGCAGCATACGAGCGGCTGCGGGCGGCCAGCTACACCGATCGCGGCTGGGCGGATGCGTACGCCTATGCGTTGCTCGCGACCGGGCGGGTCGAGGTGGTGCTCGATCCGGTGATGAGCATCTGGGACACGGCAGCACTCATGCCGGTAGTGACCGAAGCGGGCGGGACACTGACGGACTGGAGCGGGCGGCCGACGCACACGGCGCCGGAAGCGCTGGCGACGAACGGGGCACTGCTGGCGGCGGTGCTGGAGAAACTGCGGGGGTGAATCCGGCTGCGTGTGGACTGCTCAGTACATGCATTCCCGCGCCGCTTCCGCGTAGTGCCGCAGGTTTTCGGGCGGGGTTTCGAAAAAGTGGTCGCTGGGCGACAGGATGTACCCCCCGCCCGCGCCGAGCGTCTCAAACAGGCGGAAGACTTCCGCACGGATGTCGTCCCGCGTACCCTGGTCGAGCACTTGCAGTTGATTCACGCCACCGATCAGGGCCACGCGGTGGCCGATGCGGCGCTTGATCTCGGGCGCATCGGCGTCGCCGCCCATGCCCACGGGCGTCAGCGTCTCACTCGCGTCGCAACCATTGGCCACGATGAGGTCGAGGATTGGCATCATGCCGCCGCAGGTGTGGTACACCGCCGGCAGGCCGATCGCGTGCAGGGCCGCATGCTGTTCGCGGTCGTAGGGCAGGCAGAACTCGGCGTGCAGCTTCGGCGAGATGCAGGTGCTCGACGCCGCGCCGCCGCCGGTCTCAATCAGGTCGAATCGGGCGCCTGCCAGTGACTCCGCGATGAAGCGCAGCTTCTTCTTCTGGAGTACGCGCAGGAAGTGATGCACCCACGCGGGGTCGCGCTTCGACTGGAGGATCAGCGGCTGGAGGCCGTACAGCTCACACGCATCCTGCCAGCAGCCACCCTGGCTGCCCCACAGGAAGCCGCGCAGGATGCCGTCGTCCCCCAGTTCGGCGTATGTGCGCGCAACCGCGGCGCGGTCGAGCCGCGGCACCGGCATGTAGCGGTCGATCAGGTCCACGTCTTCGGGCTGCTTGACGAGGTGCTCGATCAGCCACGCCGTGGCCGGGCGAAACTCCCAGGTATCGCTGAGCGTACCCTCCGGAGTGTGGTAGCGACGCTGCCTGACACGATGCCCGGCCAAGCTGGTGGTTTCGAAAACCTCTATACGCCAGTCCGGAGAGGGCTGCTCGCTACAGGGCAACGCGGGCAGAGACGCATCGAGACCGAAGTGCCGGAAGGCGTCCAGCGGCGACATCCCGTGGAGGTACTTGTCGAGGTGATACGGTTGCCATTGATGCACGGTGGCGGGCAGCCGGTCGGGCCGTTCGCGGCGCAGGGCGCAGAGCAGGCGTTCCTTGCTGGTCATTCGTTGGCTTTCAAGGTGCCGGTGCGGTGTCCTGGGCGCAGCGCATCACGGCCGAGGCCGCAAGGATAACACAAATGGGATGGTGGGGCACAGTGCGGTGGGGGGTGCGCAAACATACGCGGGGAGCACGTGTTGTCACGCGCTCCCCGCGCTGCAGTAATGATTGCGTTTGCAATATGAACGTGGCCTAGCGGCGGCGAATGAGCGCGCCAAGCAGGGTCACAAGCAGCAGCGAAGCCGGCTCGGGGACGTTGGTGTTGATGTTCAGCGCGTAGTCACCGATGTTCTGCGACGCCGAGGAGACGCTAAAGAAGTTGCTGAAGGCGGTGTTGAAGGCGCCAAGTGCGATGTAGTACGTACCGGGGGCCAAAGAGCCGTCACGACCATTATACGCCAGACCGTCGCCGGGCGCCGGACGCGGGCCGACTTCGCCGTAGGTCAACTGGCTCAGGAGGGCGGTACCGTCATCATCGTCCGTGGTGATGAACGTCCCGTTCGCGGCGTACAGGCCGAGCTCGGTGTCGTTCGAGGGTGCCAGCAGCGAGCCCTCGGTGTCGATGTCGAGGAAGGTGCCGAGCGCATTGTCGATCGCCTGATCGATCGTGAACTTGTACCACTTCACCTCGCCCGCGGCGAGCGAGCCCGTGATGCTGAGCGGTCCGGAGAGCGTACCGAGATCGGTCGCGGTCGGGATGACCATAGTCTTCAGTGTCACGCGCACATTCTGCCAATCCGCAACACTACCACCGAAGGTCTGCCGGAAATTAAGGGCGAGCGGATCAGTGCCGTTGAAAGCGGTGGCGAAGCCGCCGGCAAACCGCAAATTGAACAGGGGGTTCCCATTGCTTGCGCCATTGGCGGCAGACACAGCACCGGTGGTGTAGGAGACGCCGATCCCGGTCGGGAGGGTAGCGCTGCCACCACCAATCACATCGGAGAAGAATACCCGGGATTCATTCGACCAGGGGTTGCCACTGACGGCCGACCAGTCCGCCAGCACCTCGAAGCCGACATAGGTGTCGGCCGGTGCGCCGGTAAGCGCCTGGCCCGTCCACGTTGGAGATACGTTCCCCGGGCTGAACGGGGAGAACGTGAAGTCCGCCCAAGCGGGTGTCGTCGCCAACGCGAGCGTCGCGACCCAGAGAATCCTCTTCATAGCTTCGCCTCCTGTTTCAGAGCATTTTGCCCTTGCACGGCCAAGCGGCCTGGCGGTCGAGCGACCACGCGCTCAGAGAGGGGAAAGTCGCCAAGCTTGGCCCTCAGAATGGCCGTCCAGAGGGTGGAATCAACTGGTGGCGAGAACGCGCACGCATCACAGAATTGAATTCTGGCTGCTTCTACTCCTCTGTATCGCGATCATAGCGAAGGCGGGGCGTACCAGTCAATCCCGGTCCGGGATCGCGCCCGATTGTGAAACATGCCGGCGAGCGGTCGAGAAAGGGACTGGAAACGGCAACGCCCGCCGGCGAACCGACGGGCGTTACCGGGGCTTCAGGAGGGGAGAGAAGCTCGGGTTAGGTATAGCTGTTGAGGGCCTTCATATAGTTCGCGCGCTCGAAGGCCGTCGGGTTCGGGCACGATTTCTGGCTCAGACTACCTTTCAACTGGGTGACCGACTCATAATCGTGCTCGGCCATCCAGGTCCGCATCCCGGCCAGGATGTTCGCGAGTTCTTCCGGACCTTTGCGGAGGAGCACCGAGCAGAGCTGGGCGACATCTGCACCCGCCATCAGCGTCTTGAGCACGTCGGTACCGGTGGCGATGCCGCTGTTCGCGGCCAGGTTCGCCTTGATGTGTCCGTAAAGCACAGCGATCCAGCGCAGCGGGAGGCGCAGCTCGGCAGGCGAACTCAGCACCAGATCCGGTTCCACCTCGAGCGTGTCGAGGTTGATGTTGGGTTGGTAGAAACGGTTGAAAAGAACAAGCCCGTCGGCACCGGCCAGGTCCAGGCGGGTCGCCATGTTGGCCATGGCGCTGAAGTAGGGGCCGACCTTGATGGCAACCGGGACGGTTGCGGATTGCTTCACGGCCTTGAGGGCGTCGATATAGAGCCCCTCGACCTGCGCGCTGCTGAGGGCCGAGTCCGTGGCAATGTAGTAGACGTTGAGCTCGATCGCGTCAGCGCCGGCTTCCTGCATGAGGGCGGCGTAGTGGGTCCAGCCACCGGGCGAGCAGCCGTTGAGACTGGCGATTACGGGGATCTCCAGCACGTCCTTCGCTTTGCGGATGTGATCCAGGTACTCGTCCGGGCCGAGACGGTACTCTTCCTGTGCGGGGAAGTAACTGAGACTTTCGGCATAGGACTCGGTGCCGAACGTGGTGTGGTGGTGCAGTTCCTCGGCGTCGTGCTGCAACTGCTCCTCGAAGAGGGAGTGCAACACCACCGCGGCGGCGCCGGCATCGCGCAGGCGCTTGAGTGAGTCCGGATCGGCCGTCAGCGGACTGGCCGCGGCCACCAGGGGGTTCTTCAGTTTCAAGCCGAGATACTCGGTCGAGAGATCCATGCGTCGGTTCCTTGCTGAGAGCCAGGGGTGTCCACATCAGGTTGCACCCGCGGGGGGAAAGCGGGGCGCCGGGCCGCGACCCGGCGCCCCGGCCGCCGTTAGCCGTGGCCGTTGCCGCCGGTCGTAGCCACGTGCATGGCGGCCAACTGCTCGTAGAGGTTCCAGCGATTCTGCACGTCCTGGCGGGCCAGTTCGAGCAGCTCCTTGGCAAGCTCGGGCTTGCTCTTGGTCAGCATCTTGAAGCGGGTCTGCTGGTAAGCGTATTCCTCGTACGGCAGTGTCGGCTTCTTGGAGTCGAGCTGCAGCGGGTTTTTGCTGGCGGTCGCCAATTCGGGATTGTACCGCAGCAGCGGAAAGTGCCCGCTGTCGACGGCGCGCTTCTGCGTGTCGAGACCCTGCCGCATGTTGATGCCGTGCGCGATGCAGTGGCTGTAGGCGATGATGAGTGAGGGGCCGGTGTACGCTTCGGCTTCGAGGAAGGCCTTGACGGTCTGGGCGTCATTGGCACCCATCGCGACCTTGGCGACGAATACATTGCCATAGGTCATCGCCATCAGGGCGAGATCCTTCTTGCCTGCCGGCCGCCCGCTCGCGGCGAACTTCGCCACGGCGCCGCGCGGCGTGGACTTGGAGCACTGACCGCCGGTGTTGGAGTAGACCTCGGTATCGAGCACGAGTACGTTGACGTTGCGGCCGCTGGCAAGAACATGGTCGAGCCCGCCGTAACCGATGTCGTAGGCCCAACCATCACCGCCGACGATCCAGACGCTTTTCTTGACGAGCGCGTCCGCGATCTGGAGCAGGTGGCGGGCATCGGGTGTGTCAACCCCGGCGAGCTTCTCCCGCAGAGCGACAACCCGCTTGCGCTGCAGCGTGATTTCGCCATCGTCGCGCTGTGAGCTGTTGAGCAGCCCGTCGGCGAGATCGGCCCCCAGCGGATCGCGCAGCCGGGTGACGAGCTCTGCGGCGTACTCGGCGTGCTTGTCGAGCGTCAGCCGGTAGCCGAAGCCGAATTCGGCGTTGTCCTCGAACAGGGAGTTGCACCAGGCCGGGCCGCGACCGTCGGCGTTCTTCACCCAAGGGGCCGTGGGAAGATTGCCGCCATAGATGGATGAGCAACCGGTGGCGTTCGCGATGATCGCCCGGTCACCAAAGAGCTGTGTGAGCAGCTTGATGTACGGCGTCTCACCACAACCGGTGCAGGCGCCGGAGTATTCGAACAGCGGCTGGAGGAACTGCGACCCTTTCACCGAGTTGATGCGCAGCTTGCTGCGGTCGGCCTCGGGAATCGCGAGGAAGAACTTGTAGTTCTCGCGCTCGGACTCGCGGAGGGGGGGCTGGAAGGCCATGTTGATGGCCTTGAGGCGGGCCTCCTGCTTGTTCTTCGCCGGGCAGGCCTCGACGCAGATGCCGCAGCCGGTGCAGTCTTCCGGGGCAACCTGAATGGTCGCGACGCAGCCCTCGAACTCCTTGCCGATATACTTGGCGGACTTGAAGGTGGGTGGGGCGTTGGCGACCAGCTCCTGCGGATAGGCCTTGAGACGGATGGCCGCGTGGGGACAGACCAGCGCGCACTTGCCGCACTGTGTACACACGTCCGGATCCCAGACGGGAATTTCCAATGCGATGTTCCGCTTCTCCCACTGGGTTGTGTCGGTCGGGAAAGTGCCGTCGCACGGCAGCTTGCTGGTCGGCAGCTCATCACCCCGGAACACGATCATGGGACCCAGGACATCGCGCACGAAACCCGGCGCCTCCGCCGGCACCGGTGGCCGCATCTCCAGCGTACCGGTGGGCTGGGCGGGAACCTTCACTTCATGCAGGTTCGTGAGCGTCTGGTCGACAGCACTCCAGTTCTTTTTGACAATTTCCTCACCCTTGCGCCCGTACTCCTTCTTGATCGCATCCTTGATCGCGGCGATGGCTTCGTCCTTGGGCAGCACGCCGGAAATCGCGAAGAAGCAGGTCTGCATGATCGTGTTCACCCGGCCGCCCATGCCGGTTTCCTTGGCGACCTTGTAAGCGTCGATCGTGAAGACCTTCAGCTTCTTGGCGATGATGTCCTGCTGAACTTTACGCGGGATGCGGTCCCAGGTTTCGTCCGCGGGAAACGGGCTGTTGAGCAGGAAGGTGGCGCCCGGTAGGGCGGCCCCCAGCATGTCGTACTTCTCCATGAACGCCCAGTTGTGGCAGGCGACAAAGTTGGCGGTGCTGATCAGGTAGGTTGAGCGGATCGGCTTGGGGCCGAAGCGCAGGTGCGACACCGTCATCGACCCGGCCTTCTTCGAGTCGTACACGAAGTAGCCCTGGGCGAAGTTCGGCGTGTCCTCGCCGATGATCTTGATGCTGTTCTTGTTTGCGCCGACCGTGCCGTCCGCCCCCAGGCCATAAAACAGGCCGCGAAAGACCTTGTCGTCCTCGGTCGAGAGGGCGGGGTCATACTCCAGACTGGAGTGCGTGACGTCTTCGTGAATGCCGATCGTGAAGTGGTTGCGGGGCTTGGCGGCGCTGAGATTGTCGAACACCGCTTTGACCATCGCGGGCGTGAATTCCTTGCTCGACAACCCATAGCGGCCGTTGACGATCTTCTTGAGTCCGCCGGGAGCGGTTCCTTCGGTTACGGCCTCGCCAAAGGCCGTCAGTACATCCTGGTAGAGGGGCTCACCCGGGGCGCCGGGTTCCTTCGTTCGGTCGAGCACCGCGAGAGCCAGCACGCTCTTGGGCAGTGCGCGGATGAACGTCGCGCTGGCAAATGGGCGGAAAAGGCGGATCTTGATCAGCCCGACCTTCTCACCTCGGGTGGTGAGGTAGTCCACCGCTTCGTGGGCGGCCTCGGCGCCCGAGCCCATCATCACGATCACCCGTTCCGCATCCGGGGCGCCGACGTAGTCGAACAGGTGGTACTGGCGCCCCACCTGCTTCGCGAAGCGATCCATGACCGCCTGTACGATGCCGGGCGCCGCCGCGTAGAAGGGGTTCACCGTTTCGCGGGCCTGGAAAAAGACGTCCGGGTTCTGTGCGGTACCACGGAGCTGCGGCCGGTCGGGCGTCAGCGCCCGGCTGCGGTGCGCGGCGAGCGCCTGCTCGCTGAGGATCGCGCACAGGTCGGCGTGCGTCAGCTCTTCGATCTTGGAGACTTCGTGGGAGGTGCGGAAGCCGTCGAAGAAGTGGACGAAAGGCAGCCGCGACTCGAGTGCGGCGGCGTGTGCCACGAGGGCCAGATCCATGACTTCCTGGACCGATCCGCTCGCCAGCATGCCGTACCCGCATTGGCGCACAGCCATCACGTCGCTGTGGTCGCCGAAGATGCTGAGTGCGTGCGTCGCGACCGTCCGAGCGCTGACGTGGTAGACGGTCGGCAGGAGCTGTCCGCCCATCTTGAACATCGTCGGAATCATGAGCAGCAGGCCCTGCGACGCGGTGAACGTCGTGGTCAGGGCGCCCGTCTGGGCTGCGCCGTGGACGGCGGCACAGGCCCCGCCTTCGCTCTGCATTTCGATGACGTGCGGGACTGTTCCCCAGAGGTTGGTTCGTCCAAGCGCGGACCACTCGTCCGCCCACTCTCCCATGTTGGAGGAGGGCGTGATCGGGTAGATGGCAATCACCTCGCTCAACGCGTGAGCGACATGGGCGGCGGCCTGGTTGCCATCAATCGTGACCATGCGACGTTCACTCATTGCAACTGCACTCCTGAAGGCCGGGGGGTTGGGTCCGGCTTGTTGCGGCATCCGGCAAGTTCCCGTTCGCGGACGGTTCGGCCGGTGGATGCACACCCAGCTATCGGTATCCGGCACGCAGCGTGCCAGCCGTGTGGCCAGCCGCGGCCACCCCACGAGTTTCGCCCGCGTGGCTGCGCGGTTGCTGCGACGTACGACACATGGTGTAGCGACAAACGCATATTTGTGCAAGAGTATTTATGCCGCTATTTATCCGTAAATCGGGAGGGTGGGGTTCGAATGCGGTTCTGGCAGGTGCGATTTCCTGGCGAATTTCCCGGACCGTGCGCGAATTTGCTCACGTGCACCTCTCATCTCAGCGATCACCGCGCTGTTGCCAGGCCGCGACCCAAAGCTGTCCCAGTGCCAGCCCACCGTCTCCGGGTGGGGTACGCTCGTGGAAGAGCACGTGAAGTTGCCGCTGCTCTAGCCGTTCGACAAGGCCCTCCAGTAGCAGTCGATTCGCGAAACACCCTCCCGAGAGCGCAACCGTGCGTACGCCGGTCCGAGCCACTGCCACCAGCACTCCGCCGACTAGCGCTTCCGCCAACGTTGCTTGCGCCTCTGCCGCGCACCTGGCAACCTCCAGGCCCTGGGGCGCCTGCTGCTCGACGAGTGCGCGGACGAGCGGGGCGACATCGATCTGAATCAGGCCATCCGTGTCGCGGGGTGGACAGGGCCGAGGCGAAACCGGCTCGGGCCACGAGGCCGCTGCCGCCTCCACGGCCAATGCTGCCTCGGCCTCGTGCCGATTGCGGTCGCAGAGCCCCAGCAGGTACGCGATCGCATCGAAGACGCGACCCAGACTGCTCGTGCGTACACCGGCACCCTGTTCCCATTGCCGTGCAAACAAAACGGATTGAGCAGCTTCCGGAATGGTGTGCCGGTCCGCAGCCCAGCGCTCCCACACCGTGCGCCAATTGTTACCGTATACCCTGGCCACCAGCGCGGCCGCCGGGCGCCAGGTTTCAATCGCCGCCGCATCGCCACCGATCAGGGGGAACGGTTCGAGCCCACCGAGGTGAATGCATGCACCGCGCTCACAGAGCAGGATCTCGCCTCCCCAAATGGTGCCGTCGCGGGCGTAGCCGGTGCCGTCACACGCCAGGCCGATCACCGGTCCGGTCTCGCCGTGCTCGGCCAGGACACTGGCGACGTGAGCGTGGTGGTGCTGCACCGGCACGAGCGGCAGGCCCAGCTCGGCCGCGTAGCGCGTGCTGTGGTAGCGCGGGTGGAGATCGCACGCGAGCAACCGTGGGTGGAAGTCAAACAGTTGTCGCAGGCGGGCGATCGCCGCGAGAAAATTGCGGTACGCGGCGGGGTGTTCGAGATCGCCCAAATGCTCACTCAGGATGGCCTCGCCGTCCTGCAGTAAGCCCACAACGGACTTGAGATCACCACCAAGAGCGAGGATCGGTGGAGCGCCCGCAAGGGTGGGTACCGAAATGGGCTGCGGTACGTAGCCGCGGGCGCGGCGCAGGGGAACAATCCGCTCCCGCCATGAGTAGACGACAGAGTCGTCAATCGGCCGACAGATCTCGCGGTCGTGCAGGAGAAAAGCGTCGGCGACATCCTGGAGCCCATTCATCGCATCGTGATCACGGTAGCAGAGTGGCTCGCCGGACAGATTTGCGGAAGTCATCACCAGCGGGCCAAGACCCTCGGCGAAGAGCAGGTAATGGAGCGGTGTGTACGGGAGCAGCAGGCCGAGCGTGTGGCAGCCGGGGGCAACGAGCGGTGCGAGGGCTGGGGCCGCAGGTTCAACCGAGTTGCAGTCTAAGCGGTGCGCCTGATCCGAAGCATCCCTGCCAACACGGTTCCCGGGCTCCCCTCCGAAACGGGAGCGGGCTAAGTCGCGGCGTGGTACCAACACAATCGGCGCAGCCGTACTGAGCAGGGCAACTTCGTCACTCGGCGCAAGCCATGCGAGTCGGTGTGCGGTGTCTAAATCGGGCACCATGATCGCCAGTGGCTTACCATCGCGGAGCTTGCGTTCGCGGAGGCGACCAACGGCAGCCGAACTGTCAGCACGGCAGGCGAGGTGGTAACCGCCGATCCCCTTCATGGCGATGATTTCGCCGCGGCGCAAGCGGTCCGCCGCGTTACGGACGACATTCAGTGGGGGCGTGTGAGGCGGGTGGCAGGCGCGGTGTGATGTGGCCCGGCGATCTCGCTCGGCTGATGAAGGTGGTTGTTCCGTCGGGGGAGTCGACGGCACGACCATCCGCAGTGCCGGGCCGCACGCCGGGCACGCGTTCGGCTGGGCGTGAAACCGGCGGCTGGCAGGGTTGTCATACTCAGCTTGGCAGGGTGGGCACTGGACAAAGGGGGCCATCGTTGTCTTCGGCCGGTCGTACGGTACATCGCGGATGATCGAGTAGCGCGGGCCGCAGTTGGTGCAAGTGATGAAAGGGTAGCCGTACCGTCGATCTCCGGCGTCGAAAAGCTCGCGCCGGCAGTCCTGACAGAGGGCCACGTCGGGCGTTACGGTGGGTCGGCTGCCTTCGGCTGCGGCAGAGGCGACGATGCGAAAGTCGCGTTCGCCCAAGGGAGGGAGATCCGCAGCCGTGCAGGCCGTAAGCACTGCGAGGGGTGGTAGCTCGACGGGCAGTGCGGCCTCAAATGCCGCGATGCCGGCCGCCGGACCCTCCACCTCGATCCGGGCACCACGACCGTCATTCGCCACCCACCCGCCGAGTCCGTGCTGTTGCGCGAGTCGGAAGACGTAGGGGCGGAATCCCACCCCCTGAACTTGTCCGCGGACATCGAGGCGGCGGCGGAGTCGGGGTTCAGGCGGGTTCACGGCGGTGCTCCGAGCGGTCGGAATCCGGGTCCGGAGGACTGTGCAATTGGCGGTATTCCCGCTATCTTACTCGAATAATCGACTTTTACGGGAACGTCACTCCCGTCCAGTTTACGGAGCCCTCTCGATGTCGCCCACTCCATTGCCCCCCATCACGTGGAAAGAAGGTCGTATGCGTGTCACGCAGACCGGCCGCGATCTGCTGCGTAACCCGCTGCTCAACAAGGGGGCGGCCTTCCCGCCACCCGAGCGCGATGCGCTGGGCTTGCGGGGTCTGCTGCCGAGCGGCCAGTTCACCATCCAGGAGCAGGTGATGCTCGAGCTGGAACACCTGCGCGCCAAGGGGACCGACCTCGAGAAATTCATCGGCCTGGCCGCACTGCAGGACCGCAACGAGACGTTGTTCTACCGCGTGCTGGTGGAGAACATCACGGAACTGATGCCGATCGTGTACACGCCGACGGTCGGGCAGGCGTGCCAGATGTACAGCCACATCCTCCGGCAGACGCGCGGCATCTGGATCACGCCGGACGACATCGACCGCATCCCCGAGCTGCTACGGAACACCGGCCACCGCGACGTGCGACTCATCGTGGTCACGGACAATGAGCGCATCCTCGGACTCGGGGACCAGGGTGCCGGCGGCATGGGCATCCCGGTCGGAAAGATCGCACTGTACTGTGCCGGAGCGGGTATCCATCCCGCCCAGACGCTGCCGATCAGTTTGGATGTCGGCACGGACAATGCCGACCTGCTCAACGACCCGTTCTACATGGGTTGGCGCCACCGTCGCCTGCGCGGCGAAGCGTACGAGCGCGTCGTCGAGGCCTTCGTCAACGGCGTGCAGGAGGTCTTCCCCCGGGCACTCGTCCAGTGGGAGGATTTTCACAAGAACATTGCCTTCATGGTGCTGGATCGCTATCGCAAGCGGATTTGCTGCTTCAATGACGACATTCAGGGTACGGCCGGCGTGGCGCTGGCCGGGCTGTATGGCGGGCTGCGCATCACCGGCGGGAAACTGCCGGATCAGCGGATCGTCTACGCCGGGGCCGGTGCGGCGGGTGTGGGTATCGGTCGCCTGGTCGCTGGGGCGATGGCGTTGGAGTGTGAGGATCGGGCGAAGATTCACCGCGCGCAGGTTTTCCTCGACTCGCACGGGCTGGTGCATGAAGGCACGGAGATCAGCGATCCCCACAAGCGTGAATACGCCATGACGAAGGCGGAGATGAAGGACTACGGCTTTACAGGTGCCGGACCGTTCGACCTGCTTGAGGTCGTGAAGCGCGTGAAGCCCACCATCCTGCTTGGTACGACCGCCCGGGCGGGCACCTTCACAGAGGACATCGTCCGCGAAATGGCCAAGCATTGCGAACGGCCGATCATCTACGCGTTCAGCAACCCGACGTCCAAGGCGGAGTGTACACCCGCGGAGGCGATCCGCTGGACCGACGGGCGGGCGCTGGTCGCGACCGGTAGTCCCTTCGACCCGGTTGAGTACCAGGGCAAGAAGCACGTCATCGGCCAGGCAACAACGTATTCATCTTCCCGGGCGTCGGGTTGGGCACGATCCTGTCCGAGGCGAAGGAGGTGCCCGAGTCGTTCTTCATGATTGCTGCGAAGACGCTGGCAGACTGCATCACGCCGGACCGGCTCGACTGCCACGCGCTCTATCCCGAGCAGGGCCTGCTGCGCGAAGTCAGCGTGCGCATTGCAGCCAACGTGGTGCGTGAAGCGAAACGGCTCAACATCGGGCGGATGATCCCCGATGATGAAATCGACGGACTCGTGCGCAGCTCCATGTGGTTCCCCGACTACCTGGAATACACCGCGCCTTAGGACCTTCCGCTCCGCGGGTGGCCGCGACGGGTGCAGGGGGCGGGCATCGCAGCCCGCTCCTTGCGGCGTGGAACAGGCCGGCTTCAGCGATTCCGCAGGCACGGGCGGCCACGTCGCTAGGTGCTGGTTTGCCCGCGAAAGGCGGCGACCAACCGGATGACCTCGTAGGGGACACGACCGCCCAGGCGCTCGAAGATTGTGCCGAAGCGTTCGTCGCCGCCGGTTGCGAATGCCGCGGTGACGCGGGCGAACATGTCCTCATCGACCCAGGGCGAGAGCGTGGCCGGCGGCTCCTGCTCCACGAAGGCCAGCAGGTACTGCCAAGTGGTTGCGTGGGCGCGCTGGATCTCCTCAGCGACAGCGGACAGTGGCCGGCCGGCACGGAAGAGTTCGAACGCCCGCTGCTGAGCCAGACTCGGCTTGCGTCGCCTGCCGCTCACGGACAGTTCCGCCGCGGAATGAACCTTGCGGCGGGCCGAGGGTGCGGGCTGCGCAGACGCGCCGCTCGCGCCGCGCACACACTCCACGAGCTGCGCGCCGAACTCCGCCCGTTTACGCTCGCCGAGCCCGCGGATGCCCGGCAGTTGCTCGACGGTGGTGGGGCGGATCCGGGCCAGCTCGCGCAGCGTCGCATCATGCAGAATCGTAAACGCCGGAATCCCGCGTTCCCGGGCAATCTCCTTGCGCAGCGCGCGGAGCGCGTCGAACACCTTCCGGTCCACACCGGCCCACCCGTCCGCTTCGACCCGCGTTTTGCGGAGGGGTCCCGTGATCTCGCGCAGTCGCACCGGGCGCTGCCCACGCAGGACTTCCCACGAGCGGGTGTTGAGCTGGAGGACCGGATACTCTCCGGGGCTGCGTTGCACGAGACCCTGGTCGAGTAACTGGTAGATCGTCTGCCGCACCGTATCCGGCTCGTCATCCTTGAGCAGCGCGAAGGTGCTGAGCTGGTCATGACCCAGCGCTTGGACCCGCGGCGTGGCCCGGCCGGTGAGAACATCAACGAGATGCGCCACCCCAAAGCGCTCACCGACGCGCGCCACGCACGAGAGGATCTTCTGGGCTGTCACCGTCACGTCGGTCAGGCCTGCGACCTCTCCGAGGCAGACATCGCAAGCGCCACAGTTGGTGACGTCGAGCCGTTGGCCGAAATAGGCGCTTAGGGCCGCGTGACGGCACTCTCCACGGACACAGAACTGCTGCATCTCCTGGAGCAGTGCGGTCATGGCGGCGGTGACCACGGTCGGATACTCCGATTGCGCGGCGCTGCGTTTGATCAGCCCTTCCCAACGGGTGAGATCGCTGTAGTCGTAGAAGAGCACGCACTCCGCGGCGAGCCCGTCACGACCGGCCCGGCCGGTCTCCTGCTGATAATGCTCGATGGATTTGGGCATGGTGGCATGGATGACGCAGCGCACATCGCTCCGATCGATACCCATGCCGAAGGCCACGGTCGCGCTGATCACATCGAGCTCCTCACGCGCGAAGGCATCCTGCGTTGCGCGCCGTGCCTCGGCACACATGCCGGCGTGGTAATGCGCCGCACGCAGACCGCGGCCGCGGAGGTATGCGGCCATGTCCTGTGTGTCGACCCGGCTGAGGCAGTAGACGATGGCGGCCTCGCCGGCGTGCCGGGCGAGCGC
Organism: Phycisphaerales bacterium; assembly: GCA_016716475.1. Taxonomy (NCBI): domain Bacteria; kingdom Pseudomonadati; phylum Planctomycetota; class Phycisphaerae; order Phycisphaerales; species Phycisphaerales bacterium. Next base: position 1,264,511 of record JADJWG010000002.1, on the reverse strand, counting down.
ACTCGCCACCTGACTGTGGATCTCGGTCTTGGGCAGAACACGGTAGATCAGGTTGGGACGGTCAAACCGGCCGACGAGCAGGGTGGGGGCGCGGAGCTGGAGCTGTTCGGCAATGTCGGCTCGGACGCGCGCTGTGGCGGTGGCGGTATAGGCGTGCAGACTCGCCTCGGGAAAGGTCGCGCGCAAGCGGGCAAGCTGGCGATACTCCTTGCGGAAGTCGTGGCCCCATTGGCTGATGCAGTGGGCCTCGTCGATGGTGAACGCGCGGACCCGGGCGCGTTCCAGCATGCCCTGGATGTATGGGTTCTGTAGCCGTTCCGGTGCGAGGAACAGCAGCCGAAGTTGGCCGGCCAGCACGGCACCCTCCACCGTTCGCAGCTCGCCGGTCGTGAGATTGCTGTGCAGCGCTGCCGCCGGGTAGCCGCAAGCTCGCAGCCCGTCGACCTGGTCCTTCATCAGCGCGATGAGCGGAGAGATGACGACGTCGAGTCGTCCGGCGAGTACGGCCGGTATCTGGTAGCAAAGGGACTTCCCGCCACCGGTTGGCATGACGACGAGCGAGTCGCGGCCATGCAGGCCCGCTGCGATGGCCTCGGCCTGGAGGGGGCGCAGGGTGTCGTAGCCCCAGTACCGCTTGAGTACATCGAGGATGGCGCGATCCGGTGGTGTGATGGGCGGCGTCATAGCTGCGCAGGGTAACCGGCTGGTGGGCGACATGAACTGCGACGGCGTGGTGAATTTCTCTGACCTGAGCGCGTTCATCTTCGCGCGCGGGCTGACGGGGACGCCGGAGGAGCGGGCGGCGGCCTTCGCGGCGGTGTACCCGAACTGTCCGTACGAGATGGGCGACGTGAACGGTGACGGGCTCGTGGATATCGCCGACCAGAGCGGCTTCATTGCCCTGATCCAGGGGACGACGGCGCCGGTGTACGACTATGCCTACGACGAGGAGAACCGGCTGGTGGCGGTGACGACGATCCAGGGCTGCCCGGTGCTGGAGATCGAGTATGATGCGCTGGGCCGGCGGGTCGGCACGCGCGACCATGGCGGCGACCCGGACCCGTGTGATGCGCAGGTTGAGATGGTGTACACGCGGCACATTCTGGCCGGCTTGACGCCCGTGGTGGAGTTCGAGGCGGACGACTACACCGGTGGGCCGGTGCCGGGGCGGGCGGACTTTGAGCTGGCCCGGGAGTTCCTGTGGGGCCCGCGCTTCCCCGAGCCGCTGGCGCTGATCGACCACACGGATGCGGGCGACGTGGCCGCGGGCACGCCGGAGGTGCTGCATTACCTGCATGACGCCCTGGGCAGCGTGGTGGCGCTGACGGTTGCGGGCGACCCGGACCATCTGGACGGCCAGGGCCAGCCCGACCCGCTCCCGCCGAAGGTGGTGGAGCGCTACGATTACGACCCCTACGGGGCGACGTACGTGTCGGTGTGGGACCCGGCGGCCGGCGGCGGGGTGGGTGCCTTCGTGCCGGCCGACCGCAGCCGCTTCGGCAACCCCTACGCCTGGACCGGCCAGCGCTGGGAGCCGGGTGTGGGGCTGTACACGTTCCCGCTGCGCGCCTATCACGTCGACCTCGGCCGCTGGCTCCAGCGCGACCCGGCCGGGTACGTGGACGGCGTGAACCTGTACGAGTACGTCGCCAGCGCGCCGTCCATGTGGCGCGATCCGCTGGGGCTTTCACGTGGTGGGCCTCGTGATCGCGGCGGGCATCATAGTCACCCCGGGAAGGACGGAGCTGCAAGGGAAGGCAAGGACACCCGCGCCATCGATGACGAGATAAAGGTCAATGAGAAGAGGATTATGGAGATCGAGAAGAAGAAACGAGCGCACCGGACGGCCGGGGAGGAGGAAGAGCTCGGTAATCTCAAGAGGCGCAACAAAATTCTCCGGCAACAGCAGAAGGCTGTGAAGCGACCGGACGGAGGTGGCAAAGCTGGGCCTAAGGGAGCGAGGGGTGCGCGTGCCATTGGCGCGGGGATCCTCGTTGGCGTCTCTGGCCAGACTGCCGAGGCACTTGATCACATGGCGACCAGCAGCGGCGCGTGCGGGCAATGGTACCGCGCCGGGGTGGCAGGTGATCACCAAACGATGGAACGTTTGCAGGACGCGTGCTATGACGAGTTGATGAATGCTGGCCTCCGTGATGCCGCTTTGTGGTTCCACAAGCACGCAACGTGGATTGCCGGACAGGTCGCCGAGCGGGCGCGGCAGAGCCGTCCCGATGACGATTGCGATGCTGCGGGTGGCAGCGATCCCTCGCCCGATACCGAGGCTGGGGCGCCGGTGGAGCCGGAAGTGTGTGACAGTGGTGAAGGGCCATCGGATGGGAATCAGGCCACATCGCCCGTTCCTTCCACCTGGCCGCCGACGCCACGCGGGCCGCAGGGGTTGGACCTGCCCATTTCTGACGGTCTACCCATTCCGACTGGTGCAACAAGATACGAGCCGAGTGGGCCCGCTCAGGGCGCTGGCCCCAACATCCTGTACAACTGATCAGTCACTGTGAGAGATATGTTGCTGCGACTCATGGGTCAACTGGCCGGGCACGCGGACCAGATCTGGGCTGCTGCAATGGCCGCTCATGGTGAGATTTTTGTCGTTGTCTCTCATGCTGCGGTCTTCGTTTGGGCCACAAACCCCCATAGAATGATCGCAGTTAGGCGCGACTTGGACGCAGGACAGTGCTCGATTGACCGTACGGGCACCAGGGTGGCAGTTGTAGAGCCCAATGGCGTGCTCACCGTGTGGGATTGGGCCCGCGATCATTCCTTCGAGGTGGGATGCGACAACGCATTGAGCCACTGCATCTTTGACACGGGGTCCGGCGCGCTGCTGGCAGCATCCGCAGAGCAGCTCTTTGAATTCGACTCGGCCAACGGCACGCTGCTGCGCAGTGTCACACATGGGCTTGAAGGCGAGGATGTGTTAGGCCTTTGTTGCATGCCGGATCGCAAGTCGATACTGCTTCACAGCAAGACGCGTATCGTGCGTTGCCACATGAGTGCGGACGGACCGAACGCAATCGTACAGTGCCCGGAATTGCTCGATTCTGGAGGGACTGTGGCCGTTGCTGCCGACAACCGCGTCTATGCGGCCGACTGGGAGGATGGGCTTAACATCTATGATGGATCGACACTCCGCTATGTGGGAAGACGGCACGTGCGCGACCTTTGGGGTGTGGCGGGATCGCCTGCTGATCGCCGCCTGCTGATCTTCACGCTTGCAGACATCCAAGAGGTCACCCTGCTCGATGGTGCGACGGAGCGGGTGATCGCGCGCTGGCCGCGCTGCAAGGCCGACATTTCAGCGCTCCATCCCGCGGAGTATCTGTTCCCATGCCTTGTGTCGACTGGCAAGTACGCGCGTGTGATCGACGAGTTCTTGAGCATGAGCGAGGTTCACATCGATACAGATCTTCTGAATGTGTCCTTTCTCCCTGACAATCGAACGCTGGTCAGCGTGGCTGTCTCGAATGAGCTGTTGTTGCATGGTCCGACCGGCGAAATCTTGAACCAGGTTGTTGTCGGCAACGCCACGATCACACGGGTCGATGCGCGTTTAGGGGCAGAACGCATCGTGGCCTGCGAGGGTGAGGGTGTGTCCATCGTGAATGCCCGTACCGCTGACTATCGCAGGATACTGGCAACGGATCTTGTCGGTGGCGATAAGAGCCTAGCAGTGATCGTGTCACCGGATCAGAGGCATCTCGCGTTGCTGTTGAGTCATCAGATTCGCGTGCTCAGCGCGAGCAACTACGACGTGTCGTGGGTTCGGGAGCTTGACGATTGCGCACTAAGTGGCTCCTCGATGTTGCTCAGGCGGCCGATCGATTGCTGGGCGTGGTTACCGGATAGTGCGGGACTTGTCGTGTGCCGCGGAACATCAGTGGCTCGGTATGATGGTGCTACGGGGGAGATCACGTCGTTGGCAGACATGCCAGAACCGGCGACGACGGTCACAGCGCCGTTGCCTCGGTTCATTGTGGTTGGCCTGGCGGGTGGACGCATCTGTCGCCTTGACCTGGCTTCGGGGCTGCTGACGGAGATAGCGCACCTGAGAGCAGGGCCTAACTACTCCGACTGTGACATCCACGGCTGCGTGTACGTGGGCGGCGTGGATCGTGCGATGCTCATCAAGGATGCGGCCGGCGACGCCCGAGTGACGTGGATACCCATCACGGATGGGAAGCGCAACGACGAGGGTACGCGGATCGTCGGAGGGAAGCCGGTGGCGCTTTGGGAGTTGTCAGACGATTGACCCTGTACCGGGTGGTATTCGGTACGGCAGGTGACGGCGAGCTTCGACGACCGCGGGCGGCCGGAGAGCGTGCTGGATGATGCGGTGCGGCCGGCGGGCGCGGCTTGGGCGTGGCCAATTTCTCCGACCTGAGCGCGTTCATCTTCGCGCGCGGGCTGACGGGGACGCCGGAGGAGCGGGCGGCGGCCTTCGCGGCGGTGTACCCGAACTGTCCGTACGAGATGGGTGACGTGAACGGTGACGGGCTCGTGGATATCGCCGACCAGAGCGGCTTCATTGCCCTGATCCAGGGGACGACGGCGCCGGTGTACGATTACGCGTACGACGAGGAGAACCGGCTGGTGGCGGTGACGACGATCCAGGGCTGCCCGGTGCTGGAGATCGAGTATGATGCGCTGGGCCGGCGGGTCGGCACGCGCGACCATGGCGGCGACCCGGACCCGTGTGATGCGCAGGTGGTGATGGTCTACACGCGGCACATCGTGGCCGGCTTCACGCCCGTGGTGGAGTTCGAGGCGGAGGATCGGCGTTCTTCCAAGTCGGCGTTGACGTGCGGGGCGGTAGCCCGAGCGGTCGAGAGGCGGCCGTCGCTTGGACGTCGTACGGACTCGCCGTGTTCGCCGCAGTAGAGGGATTACGTGCCTTCGCGCCGGTAAATTGTGATCCTGCCGATCCGTTCGACCTTCTCGCAGGCGATCTGCCCCCCGGGTGTACCGCAGCGCTGCCTGCGGTTGCCCCGTTTCATGATTGGTAGTTCCGTGGGGAGTGGGCCAGCCGAACTTATCACAACCGGCTGCCGAAATGATACGCAGCGCTGGAAACACGGTTCAATCAAGTGTTTTCGGCGCTGCGTTTCGGGGGACCGGAGAGGGTGGGATTCGAACCCACGGTACCCTCGCGGGTACACCGGTTTTCAAGACCGGCTCCTTAGGCCACTCGGACACCTCTCCCACGGTGGTCTGTGCGGTAGGTCTCCGCAGAATGAACCGACTTGTCATTCTGGGACACCCCAACCGGTGCCAGTACCCGATTCCCAGCGGCTTATGCGCCGCGGGGGAGCGAGCGTACCTTCTGGCCCGCCGTTAGTCCATGGTTGCGGATTCGAGTGTTCGCTGCGTTGCACGGCACTACTTCGAACGGTTCACGGGCTCCGGGGGCCGGTCGAGCGTACAAACTCGAGTTCTCTCGACACCTTTCACTTGGTCTCACGAATTCTTACAATCCGACCGGCGCGCGGTGCCGCGGCCAGCTCGCGCTACTTCGGAGGAACGATGCCAGCGACCCTTGGCCAACTGCATGGCGTGCTGGACCAGCACGGCTTCAAACCACTCCTCGAGGGCGATCCTGAGCGCCCCATCCGCGGTGTGGCTACGCTCGAGGACGCGCGACCTGGTGACATCTCGTTCCTATCTAACCCCAAGTATGAAAAGCACTTGGAAACAACCGCCGCAACCGCGGTTGTTCTCCGGCCGAGTGTGGCGGCTCCGCCGCACTTCGATCGCCTGCGGGTGGATGACCCCTACGGGGCGATCACGGCCCTGATCGTCACGCTGCACGGTTACCGCAAGCACCGCCCGGTGCGAGCTACGGCTGGCGAGGCATTCATCCACGCGAGCGCGCAGATCGGCGAAGGGGCGACGATCCACCCGGGGGTAACGATCGACGAGGAGGTCGTCATCGGGACAGCCGCCGTCATCTATCCGGGTTGCTATATCGGACCAAGGTGCCGCCTCGGCGAGGGCGTAGTGCTCTACCCGAATGTTGTGCTGTATGACGATACCGTGCTCGGGAACCGCGTAACGATTCATGCGAACACTGTCATCGGTGAGGATGGCCTGGGCTATGCTCCGCTGGGCGGCAAGTGGTTCAAGATCCCGCAGATCGGGTCCGTTGAAATCGAGGACGATGTTGAGATTGGGGCGAGCTGCGCTATTGACCGTGCCACGTTGGGACGAACGCGAATCGGCCGTGGCACGAAATTCAGCAACCTGATCGCAATTGGGCACGGGACGCGCATCGGCGAGGATTGCCTCTTCGTGGCCCAGACGGGATTGGCCGGGTCGGTTGAGGTGGGAAATCACGTCACGATGGCAGGGCAGGTGGGCGTTGTGGGACATATCCGGGTGGGCGACAACGCGACGATCGGTGCCAAGGCCGGTGTGACCCACAACGTCCCTGATGGAGAGACGGTGCTTGGAGCCCCCGCGATCCCGATCCATGATATGAAGCGGCAGGTGATCTATGTGCAACGTCTGCCGGAACTGAACGAGACGGTGAAGCGACTTGAGCGGCAGTTGGCAGCCCTGGAGGCGCGGCTCGCGGAGCGCGATGCAAAGGGCTAAGAGCAGGAGGAGGGTGGGGGCGCACCCAGCCGTTGCGCAATCACCCGCGAGCTAATTTCGCCGCGTGCGGGAATCGCCGTCCGGCCACCAGGGCTCGACGGAGATGCGGGCCTCATGGGGTTCTTCGTTCCGGCCAAACAGGAACGCGAAGCTGCCCATCATCAGTGCGAAACCCACGAACCACATCAGCGTGCCCACGATCAAGTTCCTTTCCGCAACGCCGTGTCCGTGCTCCTGAGTAACAACCGATTAGCGTCCTTCCCAGGTTACATTCAGCACCAGGACGCCGGGTATTCGATCGGCGGTGTCGACGAGGAACTCGACGAAACTCGCGGCCTCTCCCGCCTGACCGTAAACGGTGATGAGGTAGATGAACTGACGATCTTGTTCTTCACCGACGAGTTCAAAGCTGTTGCCGGCGACACGCGTGAAGGTCAGTGCGATTTCGGAGCGGACCTCGAAGGTGGCTGCGTACGATTCGGAGTTGCTCTGCCAGGCCTCATAATGCCCCAATCGGTAGCCGTCGCGTTCCTGCACAAAGCGCTCGGCACGCGGGGATACCTTCAGCGGCGGAGCCACCTTGACCGTGCAGGCCACGGAGTCGGTCGCCTCCGCACCTTCCGCATTCGTCACGGTGAGCTCGAACTCGTACACCGCGTCGCGCCAGTCCCACAGGTCGTCGGCTGAGAATCCCGTGACACGTGCTTTCGGTCGATCGGCTCCCTCGATCTCCAGCCAGACCGGTCCAGCCGTCTGACGCCAGGTGTAGCGGAGCCGACTGCCGGTAGCGTCGCGACTGCCGGAGCCGTCGAGCACGAGTTCCTTCCAACCGATCCAGACGACACGGTCGGCGCCGGCGCTGGCCGTGAGCGTGGCGGTTCCGGCCGAGTTCGCAGTTTCCTCCACGACCTCGTCGAGGGGGTTTGCGAGCTCGGAGGCCGGATTGTTGGAGTGTGTGGTGACCAAGGGGGTTTCACCCGTGGCCGCATTGTCCTCGGGTGTGGGTGTCTCGACCGCGTCTGCGGGTACTGCCGTATCGTTGGGTGGCGCAGGAACGGGGTCTTCTGCGGGTTCCACGGCAAGATCGGGGCTGCGCCAGTCTTCACGGGGGGTATACACATGGTCGGGCGTGGCCAAGGCGCGGCTCAGACTACGTGGCGTGGGCTCCAAGACTGTCGGGTAGTCCGCATGACGACCACCGCTACCGTGTGCGCTGGCGGACTGGGGGAGGTAGCCGCTCAACAGCATCAGTGTGACACCCAGCGAAAAGCAGATCACGAAGAGCCACGGGCGCATCGACGTACCTCCGGTCGCGGCCCACCGCGACCGCTGCTACCCCCCGCTATACCTGATCGAGTGGGTGAGCTTGCGAGAATAGGTCAATGCCGTGAAAAGGTTTGCGGGATGCGTCTGGCAGCCCGTCGGGCCCGTACGAGAGCAAGACGTCAGAGAACGGCGTGGGCGCAAGGTTTGCGCGGTACGGGCGGGCTTGCGAAGCACGGTATTCGGATATAATGCTCCACAATTTGGTCTGCACCGGGCAGTGGTACTCCCGGTGGAGGGATCTGCGGCATGGAATTCCTGCGAAACCTGTTCGAGTTTCCGCTTACGGCCGTATTCGTGACGATCGTGCTTGGTCTGGGGTTGGGGCAGCTCCAGTTCCGCAAGATTGCGCTGGGTTCTTCCGGTGTGCTGTTCGTGGCCCTCGCGATGGCGCAGTTCGGGCTGCTGAAGCCCGATTACACGGCCGAGTTGGGGCAGTTCGGGGTGGTTCTCTTTGTCTACGCCATCGGATTACAGGCCGGACCGCGCTTTGTGCAAACCCTGCGGCGCAAAGGGGCGGTTCCGCTTGTGGTCGTGCTCGGAACGGTCGGCGGTGCCGGCCTGGTGGCAGGATTCGGGGGGTACATCCTTGGCCTGCCCCGCGAGACGATTGCCGGGGTTTTTGCCGGCGCGCTGACCAGCACACCTGCGCTGGCCGCGGCGACGGAAGCAGCTGGGGTGGAGCAGGCACAACTTGTCTCGATCGCCTATGGATTGTCGTACCCCCTCGGCGTGGTGGGAGTGGTCCTCTTTGCGCAACTTGTGCCGAAGTGGCTGGCGCGCCGGCCGGCGCGCCAGGACGAACAGGCGGATACCACCCCGGGTGAGGAGGTTCGGCAGCGCTGCTTCCTTGTGCAGAACCCGGGTTGCATCGGGAAGACGCTGAGCGAGCTGCGTCTGCACGACTGGGTCAGTGCAGTCGTCTCGCGGATCGCGCGCGGCTCGGAGATCATTCCCTCGAGTCGGAATCCGAAGCTGGAGCGCGGCGACGTGGTTCTCGCCGTGGGGACGAATCACGAACTCGACCGGCTGGGCCTGTTGATCGGTCCGCCCGTGCCGGCTGAAATTGAGATGGCGGACGTTCCCAACGTGATTGTGCGTGACGTGTTCATCACCGAGCGGCGTTTTGCGGGGCGCTCCCTGCGGGCTCTGCACATCCGCAGCAAGTTCGGCGTAGTCATCACGCGTGTGCGGCGCGACGGGGTAGAGTTTGTGCCACGCGGCGAGTTCGTACTGGAAGTCGGGGACCTTGTGCGTATCGTCGGGTACGAGCACGACGTCCGCGCATTCAGCACAGAGGCCGGCATTCACGAGCGACGCCTGCATGAAACCGCGATTCCGCCGTTCGCATTCGGGCTGGTGCTCGGTCTGCTGCTCGGTTATCTGCCGTTTCCAGTGCCGGGGGGCGGCACCGTGCAATTGGGGATTGCAGGCGGCCCTCTGCTCATGGGCCTGCTGCTCGGGCACTTCGGTCGCATCGGCAAGTTTCGGGTGCATGTACCACTGGCGGGCCGTTACTTGATGCGCGAACTTGGCCTGGTGCTGTTTCTGGTTAGTGCCGGCGCAGGTGTGGGAACGGATTTGTGGCCGGTGCTACAGGCCCAGGGGCTGGGACTGCTCGTGCTGACGCTGCTGACACTCGTGACAGGTCTGGGACTGGGCGCCGGTTTGGCATACCTCGTGTGCAAGCAGACGGCGCCAAGCACGATGGGACTGACATGCGGGGCGATGACCAGCACGCCTGGCCTGGGCGCCGCGAGTGCACAATTTGAAAGTGAAGTCCCCGCGCTCTCCTATGCGGCCGTCTATCCCCTGGCGCTGGTGGCGATGACGGTGGGTGCGCAACTGATGCTGGCGTTGATGTGAGCGGGTGGCACCCGTGCCGGGGACCTGCTCAGCGTGCCAGGCCTCCTCAGGGCCGCGGTCGCTCGCAGTTCCAGCAGATGTCAAAGGTTGCAGGTGACATTTCATGGCAATGTGGGCACTGCCATTCGGTGTCACCGGCGGACTGCCGCCTCAGTTCCTGCGTGCGCAGCAGGTGTAAAACGTCGAAGTAGAACTCTGTCGGCACGGTGATATCGGTGATCGCAAGTGTTCCCCCGCCGTAGTGGTGCCGCAGCGATTTGCCCTCTTGCGTCAGGTAGGGAATCTCCTCCTCCCACAGCAGCGGCTGGAGCGCCACCAAGGTCAGGCCGTGGAGGTCAAGCGACGCAAGGCGAAACCAGACGGAACTCGGCGGCAAGGCCCGCAGGTCGAACGGGGCCGAGCAGTGGGGACAGGCATCCTCGGGGGCGCCAACCAGGGGTTCCCCGCATTGCTTGCAGTCAAGGTCAAAATCCGGCAGTGGGCGCTCGGCGCCTGTAAAGCGGGGCGGCCGCCGCCGCAGTGCGGATTGCAGTCGTGCATCTTCATCGAGCCGATGGCCGCACTCCGGGCAGCGCGGTTCACGCAGTCCGACCAGCAGGTAGCCGCAATGCGGACAGTAGAGCTGTCCCGCAATCACTCCAGGGTCGAAAGAGTCGTGTGCCATGACGCCGACATTATACGCGCGTTGCGTGGTGGTCACCGAGGGGTCGACGCTGGGGGCCTCAGCGCCGTAAAGTGTATACGGGTCCTGGCTCAGACCCGGTAGTACAGGAACACGTCGATGCACCTGCCACAGGCGGATAGCTCTGCAACTACGCACGATCCAGCCCTCCAGGACGCAGTGGCCGCACCAGAACCGGCCGGGCGGGAGCGCGGTCCGTGGCGCGCCGAACTGGCCGGGCGGCTCGCGGGTGTGTATCGCGAAGATGTCCTTACGCGTACGCTGTACGCCACCGACGCGAGCATTTACGAAATCCTGCCCGACGCGGTTGTGCAACCCAAACACATCGCCGATGTTGTAGCGACGGTCGAGGTCTGTCGCCGGTATGGTGTGCCGATCACCGCGCGCGGTGGCGGAACGGGACTCCACGGCGGTGCGGTGAACCGCGGGGTGCAGCTCGATTTCGCCCGCTTCATGAATCGCATCCTCGAAATTGATCCACAGCGACGCATCGCACGAGTCGAGCCGGGGGTCGTGCTGGACGAACTCAACGCCGAGTTGAAGCGCTACGGCCTGCATTTCGCCGCCGACGTGGCCACCAGCAGCCGCGCGACCCTCGGCGGCATGATTGCCAACAATTCCTGTGGGGCGCGCTCGATCCTCTATGGCCGCACGGTCGATCATGTGCTGGCGCTGGACATGGTGTTGTCGGACGGCTCACGGCACACCTGGGGGCGGGACGTAAACGGGGTGAATGCGCTCGCGCGACGCTGCGACGCGATGCTTGAAGAATTGCTCACCACGCACGCGGATGAGATTGCGAAGCGTTTCCCCCGGGTGCTTCGTTCCAACGGGGGTTACGCGCTCGACCGCCTACGGCGCGAGGGTGGCCGGATCACGACCGAGCGTTTGCTGTCCGGTAGCGAGGGGACGCTGGGGCTCATCGTCGGCGCCACGCTGAACCTCGAGCCGCTGCCGCGCTGCAAGGCGCTGGTGGTGCTGCATTACGCTGAACTCGCAGCCGCGTTCCATGCCGTGCCCCATATTCTTGCACACAAGCCGGCGGCGATTGAACTGGTAGACAAATACATCCTTGATGCCGCCCTCGACAATCCCGCCATGTTGCGCAAGCGCTGGTTCCTGGAGGGCGATCCCGCCGCGACGTTGACTGTCGAGTTCTACGAGGATGATCCCGCGCGGCTGGCGCGGCGGATTGCCAGGTTGCAGGAGGACGTGGCGCAACGCGGCGTCGCCTACGCCTGGCCGGTGCTGACCGACCCGGCCCAGCAGGAGGACGTGTGGGCGGTTCGCAAGGCGGGTACGGGGCTGCTCATGTCGCGCCCGGGCGACGCGCAACCCTACGACTTCATCGACGACACCTCCGTTGACCCCGCCGTGCTCGGGCCCTACATGGTGCGACTGCGGCAGTTGCTGGTGGAAGAGGGGGCCGAGCAGGCGGGTTATTATGGTCATGCGAGCGTTGGCGTGATCCACGTGCGCCCGGCTCTGAACCTGAAAACGGCGCCCGATGTGGAGCGGCTGCGGCGGATTTCCGAACGCGTCGCGCGGCTGGTCGTTGAATACGGTGGCGCGATTACCGGCGAGCATGGTGATGGCATCGTACGGTCGGAGTGGCTGGCAAAGCAGTATGGCCCGAAGATCAGCGCGGCATTCCAGCGGATCAAGCAGACGTTCGACCCGGAGAACCTGTTCAACCCGGGTAAGATCGTCGCCCCGCTGCCGATGGACGGGACGCTGCGCTATGGCGCCGGATATCGCACGGAGCAGCCGCCGACACTGCTGGATTTCAGTGCGCACGGTGGGATCGCCGACCTGGCGGAGATGTGCAGCGGTCTGGGGGTCTGTCGCCAGCGCCTGGTAGGCACCATGTGCCCATCCTACATGGCGACCGGCGATGAGCGGCACACCACGCGGGCGCGGGCGAACGCACTGCGCGCCGCGCTGTCGAATAAGGGCCTGCTCAACGGGTTGGACGACCCGGCCCTGGACGAGGTCATGGATCTGTGTCTGAGCTGCAAGGCCTGCAAGACCGAGTGCCCGACCGGGACCGACATGACCAAGCTCAAGGCGGAATGGCTCCATCACCGCCATGAGCGCAGCGGTGGTCCACCGGTGCGCAGCCGTCTCATCGCGGCCTCGGTCGACCTGGCCCGCTGGGGCAGCCACTTCGCACCGCTCAGCAACTGGGTGCTCCAGTCCCGCGTCACGCGTGTGATCATGGAGCACCTGTTCGGACTCGATCGCCGCGTCCCGCCGCCGCGTTTTGCGCACCCCACCTTTCGCGAGTGGTTCGAACGGCACACCTGGGAGCGGCTTGGGAGCAAACGCCATCAGGCCGAGCCGACTCCTGCGGCGACCGATCGCAAGGTGATCTACTTCGTCGATACCTGGACCAATTTCTACCAGCCGGGCGTGGGCCGCGCAGCGGTGCGGGTGCTCGAGGCGCTCGGGTACGAAGTCCTCGTGCTGCCGACCCAGTGCTGTGGCCGACCGCTGCTGAGCAAAGGGCTGTTGTCGGCGGCGAAGGATCTCGCCGGTGCGAATACGGCCGTACTCGGGCCGCTGGCGGAGCGCGGACTGCACATTGTCGGGACCGAGCCGAGCTGCATTTCGGCGCTGACCGATGAATTGCCGGAACTGGTGCGCACAGCGACGGCGCGGCGCATCGCGGCACAGGCGCAGGACATCGAAACGTTCGTGGCTGCGGAGTTGCGGGCGCGGCCGGACGCGCTGCATTTCCGGCCAGATGCGCCGAACCTGCTGTACCACGGGCACTGTCACCAGAAGGCGCTCACCGGCACGGTGGATGCTGTGGCGCTGCTGCAGGCGTGTACCGGCGGGCGGGCCCGCGAGATCAACAGCGGCTGTTGCGGCATGGCGGGCTCATTCGGCCACGAATTAGAGCACTACGAAGTTGCGCGGGCGGTCGGGGAGCAGCGGCTGTTTCCGGCTGTGCGGGGGCGCGGCGACGCGGAGATCGCGATCTCGGGCTTCAGTTGCCGGCACCAGATCGAGCATCATACCGAAGTGCGACCGCGGCACGTGATCGAGTACGTCGCGGATGCGCTCGCCGTAAAGGATGCAACCTAGCGGGACCGTGCGGCCGGTCACGTACTTGCGGCGGCAGCAGCCAGTCCCTGCACTTCGTCCGCCAGGTTGCGCAGCCGATCGAATGTGCCCTGCACCAGCAATTGATCGCCCGCCGCGATCACGGTATCCGGGCCGGGCATGATGTGTGGAGTCGAGCCCGGTGCACTGCGCTCCACCACGACAACACCGTAGGTCCGCATGAGTTCCGCCACGTTGTGACCAGCGAGTGGACCGCCAGCATGGGCTCGCCAGCGCTGAATGACGACCAGCTCCTGCCCGATGACCGTGCTGCTGACGATGGAACTCTCCAGGGCCGCCATCACGAAGGCCGGGGCGGACATGGCCGACTGGGACATGGCCACCTGCAAGTTGAAACCGCCCCGGATCTTGTCGGCCATGTTCTGATCGAACATCCGCAATACGACGCGGATGCCAGGTTGGATGCGGCGCGCGTCGAGGGCGATCTCGAGGTTCGCGAGGTCGTCGTTGGTAGCGACGATGATGCTGCGGGCGGCCGCGGCGTGGGCGTCGACCAGCAGGGCCTCTCGGCGGGCGTCGCCGATCAGCAGGGGCGTGCCGTCACGGCGCAATTCGTCGAGAAACTGGTTGTCGCCATTGCGCTCGATGACGACGACCGGCGCGCCAAGCTGACGCAGCAGGCGATAAGCGCGGTAACCGAGCTTCCCCAGCCCGACCAGGATGATGTGATTGCGAAGTGCGGCAGCCATGACCTTGCACCAGCTCCGTTCGTGGCGACGACGGTCGCGCAGGATAAAAGCGAAATCCACGAGCCCTTCGAGGATCACCAACAGGCCGAGGACCGGGATGATGAAGAAGAGCGACTGAAGGACGACGTGATCGGGGAACTCCTCAGGCGGCTCGCCGAACACCAGCGACCAGGTGAAGTACATCGCCTTGGGCAAGGAAAGGTCGCGCGCCGGATCGAGGTACTTGAAAAGGAGCCCACCCGTCAGCAGGATGCCAATCATCACCGCGAAACGCACGCGAAAGTGCACGAGAATCACCCGGAAGAAGCACCATTCGCGCCAGAGGTGCACCAGGGCCGGGGGGGTGCTGCGGACGCGAACGCGCAGGTTCTCGTAGTCGGCCTGGGGCATCACCACTCCCGTGACAACTGGCAACAGTGTCTGCGGACGGCTGCGCCGCGGCAAGCCGCCACCTGGGGATTCACTGCTAAGCGCCCGCGCCGTCGTGCCGTGGCATGCGTACAATGCCCGGCCGGTGCCTTTTGGGTCCGGTCGAACTCAACAAGGAGGATCGGTGAGCACACAACCGGAGCACGAACCCCGGTCCGGTGGCACGGCCGCGGCCTGGCTGGGGGAGAAGCGCGCTGGGCTCGCGGCCGAACTGGCAGTGGCAAGCGGGCGGGAAGGGCGCTGGGCGTGGGTACGCCTGGCGGTTTTCACACTCGCGCTGGTGCCGTGGTTTGTCTTCACGGGTGAACGGCTCCTGTGGGCCCCCGTAGCTTCAGCGCTGGTGCTGGTGGGGTTTGTGCTGACCGTGCGACGACACCTGTTCGAACTGGCCATCCGGGATGCGGCCCAGCGGCGGCTCGACACCGTGGACGAGGCGCTGCAGCGAGCCGGAGGGGCGGTCGTCTGCCTGCGTGATTGGCGCCGGCCGGAGGATGCCCCGGAACTGGCGCAGCTCCCGGTGCTCCTGCCGCGCGGAGAAGTCTGGGCGCTGACGGACCAGGAGCGTGACGATCTCGACCTGTTTGCGCCGCCGGTTGGAATCTTCGGGCTGCTCAACCGCACCTCGACGCGCCTGGGGGCGCTGCGTTTGCGGGATTTGGTCGAGCAGCCGTCCATCGATGCGGCATGGATCCGGAAGCGTCAGACGCTGGTGCGCGTGCTGGCCGAACAGCGTGCGGCGCGACTTGAACTCATGGCGGGTCTGCGGATGCTGCGGGACGAGGATGCCCGGCTGGCGCGCCTGATTGCCGCTCTCGCACAGGCCCCGGCATCACCGACCGGTCCGGCACCGACGTGGTTGCGTGCCTGGGGTTGGCTCAGCGGCTTGCTGATTGTCGTGTTGTCCATTCTCGGTTTCCAAGGTGTCGGGCCGACGTTGGCAGCGCTGCTGGTACTTACCTTGGTGAATGCGGCCTTGCTTGCCCGTTACCGGCCGGCGATTGTGGCGTTTCTCGCGCCGTGGACTGACACGGCCTGGGCAGCGCGTGCGGTGCTGGGGGCCGCCCGGGCCGCGGGCGCCGCCCCCCCCGAGATAGAAGAACTCGCGGACCTGGGGACGGCCTGTCGGCGCGCCACCGTGCCCCAGGCCCTCCCGTTCCTGGTGCGGCGCGTCCAGTACACGGAGCGCGGCGGACCGCTCTGGCTGCTGCTGAATCTCGCATTGCTGGCGGACGTGCATGTGGCAGCCGGCGTGGCCAGAGCCACGGGGCCACGCCGCGCTGAACTGCTCACGGCCATCGCGGCTCTCGCGGAGCTCGATGCGTTGTGTGCGCAGGCGGCTTTCGCGGATGAGCAGCCCGCCAATTGCTGGCCCGAGTTGGCCACTGCTGCGGCACTCGAAATTCGTGGAGGACGACACCCGCTCGTGGCCCCGGAACGGATTGTGGCAAACGACGCCCACCTGGCTGCCGCTGGACAGCGGGTGTGGGTGATCACCGGTTCAAACATGGCAGGCAAGAGCACGTTCCTGCGGATGGTGGGTGTCAATGTGGTGCTTGCGCAGAGTGGCGGCGCCGTGTCGGCCGAGGCGCTGACCTGGTCCCCGCTGCGGCTCATTACCGATCTGCGGGCGCGTGACAGTCTCGCCGCAGCGGAGAGCTACTTTCTCGCGGAGGTGCGGCATCTTCGGCGGATGATTCATCCGCCCAAGGGTGCCATCCCGCTGCTTGGCCTGATCGACGAGCCCTTCCGCGGGACCAATTCGCAGGACCAATCCGCCGCCAGTGTGGCCGTGCTGGAGCATCTGTTGGCGTCGGGACAGATGTTTCTACTTGCGACACACGATCGAAACCTGACACGCCTGGCCGATGGTGTCACGGTGGTGAACTTCCATTTCCGCGAGAATCTCGGCGAAAGCGGCATGGTTTTCGACTATCGCCTGCACGCGGGCCCGGCGCGCACGAGAAACGCACTGCGTATTCTGGAGCTGGAGGGTTATCCGGAGCCGCTGGTGGCCCGCGCGCACCGCTGGTTACGCGAAGAAGGGCTGGAGGACATCTAACGCGGTGCTGGCCACGCCACCTGTCGGTAGTCAGGTTGCGCGCGCGAGTTGTTCGTCGATCAGCCGGCCGGCCAACTCGGGGTCTGCGGTGCCGCCGGACAGCTTCATGACCTGGCCGAGCAGGAAGCCGCGCGCCGCCTTGAGCTTCTTCGGATTCGCTACGGCGTCACGCACGGCCTGGGCGTGGTTGACGAGGACTTCCGCGACCCAGCGCGCGATCTGGTCGCTGTCCCGTATCTGCAAGAGCCCGAGGCGCTCCGCAATCGCCCGTGGCGGGGCGGAGTCCGTAAGCATCTCACCCGCGATCTGCACGGCCGCGGTGGCGTTGATCTCACCGGCGACAACCAGGTTGGCCAACTCCGCCAGGCGTGGCGCCGCAACTCCGAGACCTGCGATGGTGGTCTGGCGTTCATTCGCGTAGCGCTGCCAGAAGCTCAGGAAGTGCTTCCCCAAGGTGACCTGGTCGCCGCCCGCCTCCGCGGCCTCGTCGAGCAAGTCGGCGGTGGCGCGATCGTCGACGAGTGCGGGCGCATCGCGCTCAGGCAGACGAAAGCCGTGCACGAAGCGGGCTGCGCGGGGGACCGGGAGCTCGGGCATCTCGTTGCGCAGGGCGTCGATCCACGCAGGTTCGTGCGTCACCGGCACCAGGTCGGGATCCGGGAAGTAGCGGTAATCGTGGGCCTCCTCTTTTTCCCGCTGAACGACCGTGATCTCACGCTGGTCGTCCCAGCCGCGGTTGCCCTTGTTGCCGGAACGGGCGACGGCGCCGGTCTCCAGCCATTCTTCAACCTGGCGCGGTATTTCGTACGCGATCGCGCCATGCAGCGACTTGAATGAGTTCAGGTTTTTTACTTCGACGATGGGCGTGACATACACTTGTCCGTCACGGTGAATGCGCAGGTTGATGTTCGGCTCGAAGCGCATCTGACCCTGCTGCATGTTGGCTTCGCTGACCCCGAGGTAACGCACCAGGCGGTGGAGCTGCACGGCGAACTCGCGGGCCTCATCGGCGGAGCGCAGGTCCGGCTCTGTGACGACCTCCAGCAGCGGGGTCCCCGCGCGGT
Organism: Phycisphaerales bacterium; assembly: GCA_016716475.1. NCBI lineage: Bacteria > Pseudomonadati > Planctomycetota > Phycisphaerae > Phycisphaerales > Phycisphaerales bacterium. The sequence goes on along the minus strand of JADJWG010000002.1, from coordinate 1,246,661 downwards.
TGAGATCGACACCGGTGTAGCCAGGGAAATCATGTACATTCTTCCCCGCATCCTCCTCCAGGTGCGCCCGCCGGATACGGACGCGCGCGAACCCGCCGTCGCTGGGAAACTCGAACACTCCGCGTTCCGCCAGCGGGTGATCGTACTGCGAAATCTGGTAGTTTTTCGGCAGGTCGGGGTAGTAGTAGCTTTTGCGGTCCCATTGGGTGAACTGGGCAATGTGGCAGCCCAGGGCGATCGAAGTACGTACCGCCAGTTCGACGGCCCGCTGATTGGCAACCGGCAGCGCGCCGGGCAGGCCGAGACACACGGGGCAAACGTGGGTATTCGGCTCGGCCCCGAAGGCCAGCGTGCAGCCGCACCACATCTTCGTGCGGGTTGCAAGTTGCACGTGGATCTCGAGCCCGATGATCGGGTCGCAGCGCAAGCCGTGAATTTCGAGCATGCAACCTCCTCAGAGCGGCCCGGCCGCTGCAGGCGGTGACGGCGACCTGGATATAGTACCCTTTTGGTGGTCGGTCTGCGCCATTTACGTGCGGACAGTTCGGCCACAGTTGCGACGCGCAGGTGGGCATGCTATAAGCGAAAGAGTCAGGTGGTGCCGTGCCGTCCGGCGCGCTCCGGTCGGCGAAGCAGTATCGCCGCGACCAGAACGCGGCGCCGGCTGCGGGTCCGATCGCCGCCCAGGGGGGCACGTAACCACACGGCGGGTTGCGCTGTTAAGCAGCGCAGCACTCAACTCACATCCCCGTGAACACGGGTGGCGGTTCGAATCGCGCCGCCCGGCAGGAGAGTATGATGACTGCCGAAACCACCGTTACCGCGGAACGCACCTTTCCCCCCAGTGAGACTTTTGCCGCCCAGGCGCACATCAAGTCGCTGGCGGAGTATCGCCGTCTGTACGAGAGGTCGATACAGGATCCGGAGGGGTTCTGGGCGGACATCGCCCAGGAGAACTTCCACTGGCACAAGCCGTGGACCAAGGTGCGCACGTACGATTTCCGCGACAAGATCTCGATCCAGTGGTTCATCGGCGCCCAGACGAACATCAGCTACAACTGTCTCGATCGCCACCTGGAGCGCCGCGGCGACCAGGTCGCGATTCAATGGGAGGGCAACGATCCAGGTGAGGACCGCAAGCTGACGTACCGCGAACTGCACCGCGAAGTCTGCAAGTTCGCCAACGTGCTGAAGCAGACTGGCGTGAAGCGCGGCGACCGCGTCTCGATTTACATGCCGATGATCCCTGAACTGGCGATCGCGATGCTGGCCTGTGCGCGCATCGGTGCCGTGCACTCGATCGTGTTCGGCGGTTTCAGCCCCGACTCGCTGGCCGATCGCATCGTGGATTCCAAGTGCGAGTATGTCATCACGGCCGACGGTGCCATGCGCGGCCCCAAGCCCGTGCCATTGAAAGGCAATGCTGACCAAGCCATGGATCTCGCTTTGCGGCAGGGGGTGAAGGTCCGGACCTGCATCGTCGCGCAGCGCCTGCCGGGCAAGCTGGAGGTCGCGATGCGGCCCGGTCGCGATCACTGGTGGCACGAGGTCATGGCCGATGCATCCTCCGACTGTCCGCCGGCCTGGATGGATGCGGAGGACCCGCTCTTCATCCTGTACACCTCGGGTTCAACCGGCAAGCCGAAGGGCGTGCTGCACAGCACGGCGGGCTACATGGTCTTTACCGGCATCACCCACAAGTACGTCTTCGACTACCACGAGGGCGACATTTACTGGTGCACCGCGGACATCGGCTGGGTCACCGGGCATTCGTACATCGTGTACGGTCCACTCTGCAATGGTGCGACGACGATCATGTTCGAGGGCATCCCGAATTACCCCGATCCCGGCCGGTTCTGGGATGTCGTCGACAAGTACAAGGTCACCCAGTTCTACACCGCCCCAACGGCCATCCGCGCATTGATGCGTGAAGGCGAACAGCATGTGCAGAAGCGCAAGCTTACCAGTCTGCGCCTGCTGGGCTCCGTCGGCGAACCCATCAACCCGGAAGCCTGGCTCTGGTATCACAAATACGTGGGTCACGAGCGTTGCCCGATCGTCGACACCTGGTGGCAGACGGAGACCGGTGGCATCCTGATCACGCCGCTCCCGGGCGCCATCCCCACCAAACCCGGCTCCGCTACGCTGCCATTCTTCGGTGTCCGGCCGGTGATTCTGGACGAGCAGGGGAACGAGAAACACGGCGCAACCGAGGGCGCGCTCTTCATCTCCGAACCGTGGCCGGGAATCATGCGCACGGTGTTCGGCCAGCACGAGCGCTTCAAGGAGACCTACTTCAGCCGGGTGCCTGGTTTCTATTTCACCGGCGACGGCTGCCGGCGCGACGCTGACGGGTACTACTGGATCACGGGACGGATTGACGACGTCATCAACGTCTCCGGGCACCGCATGGGCACGGCTGAGATCGAGAGTGCCCTCGTGGCCCATCCGTCCGTGGCGGAGGCCGCTGTTGTGGGCTACCCCCATGAGATCAAGGGTCAGGGCATCTACGCCTACGTGACACTCAAGGTGGGGTTGGACTACACGGATGCGCTCAAGAAGGAACTCGTGCAGCACGTTCGCAAGGAGATCGGCCCGATCGCGACGCCGGACGTGATCCACTGGGCACCCGGCCTCCCCAAGACGCGCAGCGGCAAGATCATGCGGCGCATTCTTCGCAAGATTGCCGAGGGCCAGTCTGATCAGATCGGCGATACGACGACCCTCGCCGACCCGGCCGTCGTGGAGCATCTCATCCACAACAAGTAAGCCGGCAAACTCCGGGTGAAACAGGTCCGGCGCGCAGCGCGCGGCATGCCGCGGGCTGCGCGCCGGCATCGTTTCTGCGGTCCTCGCGGCTTGGCGGCGGATGGTCACGCGCCGCTCCTATCATCACGGGTTCGGTTTTACAGGCAGCCCACAGGATACTTCCGCATGTCGCACCACGATCAGGATGCCCCGGTACACGGGGGGCGGTCCCCGGCGAACCGCCTCGGCCTCGATTACCACACCGTGCCGCCGCGCCGTTTCACCGGCCGCAGCATCGATATCCACACGCATGTCCGGCGTTCGCCGACCCTGCCGCAGTTCTTCGAGGCGGCTGACCTCTATGGGGTGGGGACCGTGGTCTCGATGACGCCGCTCGACGAGGTGCCCGCGCTGCAGGATGAGTACGGTGACCGGCTGCGGTTCATCGCGATCCCGAACTGGCGGCAGAAAGACCGCACGGAGGATTTCCGGCGGCAGTGGCTGGCGGACCTGGAGGCATTCGCGGGGCGCGGCGCACGCCGGATGAAGTTCTGGATGGCGCCGCCCATGCGCGAGAAGTTTCCCCGCCTGTTGCGGGACGACTTCTTCACGCCGGTGCTCGAGCAGGGCTGCGCGCTGGGATTCGACTTCATGATCCACGCGGGCGATCCGACGGCCTGGTTTGCACCGGGCGGCAAGTACGCCGACGCGGCCAGATTCGGCACCAAGGAGTCCCAGTACGACCAGCTCGAGTATCTGCTGGAACGGGTGGCGCCGCGGAATGTCATCGCCGCCCACATGGGAGGGAACTGCGAAGACCCAGGGTTTCTCGCGCGTCTGCTCGACCGGTATCCGAACCTCTACCTCGACAGCAGTGCGACGAAGTGGATCGTTCGCGCCGTCGCGGCACAACCTGAGGGAGTCCGCGCGCTGCTGCTGCGCCACCCGACCCGCATCCTGTTCGGCAGTGACCTGGTAGTGGCCGATCACTACGACTTCGACCACTACGCCAGTCGGTACTGGTGCCAGGTGCAGATGTGGGAAAGCGTGTATCGCGGCGAGAGTCCGATCGAGGACCCCGACGCCGCACCACCACCACGTCTGGCCGGGGTGGATCTTCCGGCCGAAGTGCTCATGCAGCTCTATCGAGGGAATGCGGAGCGACTCGGATACTCTTGATCCATTCAGGATCAGGTAAGAAAAATGCCGAAAATGAGGGTAGGGGGGCCGGGTGGCCAACGCTGCTGCGACAAGGGCACACCGTGCCCACTGTCGGCGGTTCCGAGGCGGTGTTTTCGGACCGAGGACGGTCGGGGATAAGTGTGCCGCACGTGACCACACCGTGCGCGGCGCGGACGTTCTTCAAGCCCACTGGGCACCACGTCGATGAGCGCAGTGACCGTGGATTCCTGCCGGAGTTAGGTGGCGCTTCCCCGGTAAAACGCGAGTTCCTCAGTTCTTGGGGCCGGCTGCGGCAGCGGCCCCGGGCAGGACCTGCTCGCGTGTAGCAGGTCGTGCCCATAACGAGCCAATTTGTGTACGGCTGTCCTGCCTCGACTGTCGAGGTGCGCCTCGACGCATGGGAGAGCACAGATGAAAGCGCGGACCGGTTGGACGATCGGACGAAAGTTGATGGGGGCGTTCCTGCTGGTGAGCGCGGTGACGGCGCTGCTGGGTGGCGTGGGTTATTACGCCGTCAACAGTGGCTCGCGTGCCATCGACATCGTTGGAGAAGAAGCACTGCCACGCGTTGACAATCTGATGATCATCGCAAGCAGCGCCGAGGCCATCCGCGGCATCAATCGTGCATTGGGCATCGCGGGGCTCTCGCGCGAGATGCGCCAAGAGCAGTATGCGAACCTGCTCGCACAACGAGAACGTTACCAGGCCGCTTGGGAGGTCTACGAGGGGCTGCCGCACAGCGCAGAAGAGGCCCAGTTGTGGCGGGAGTTCGTACCCAAATGGGAAGCGTGGCGCGCCGAGAATAACAAGCTGATGGAGCTGTGCAAGCGTTTCGATGAAGTCGGCATCATCAATCCGACGGAACTGGTGGGACAGCTCGAGCGGAGCGCGAAAGAGCACTACATCCTGGTGCAGCGCTTGCTGCACTTGTTGCACTTGGAAGATGCCAGTTTCGAGGGTGGTGAGGACCCCACGGGATGCAACATCGGGCGTTGGCTGGCAAGCTTCCAGACCGACAATCCCGAAATCGCCACACTGATTCGTGAGATCGATACCCCGCACCGCAAACTTCATGCGACGGTAGCGCAGATCAAGCGACTTGCGGCGGAAGGCAAGTCCACCGAGGCCGAGGCACTCTATCGTGAGGAATTTCTTCCTACTCAGGTTGATGTGACTCAGCACATAGGAGAAATGATTGCGGTTGCCTATACAGCCAACGAAGCGCTGAGTGCGGCGCAGCAGCAACTGATGGGACCGGTCGCACAACGGCAGCGCGAAGCGCTTGAAGCACTCTATGCGGTCGTTGCTGTCAACCGTGAAGGCGCCGCCGCCGAGGTCCAATCGAGCCAGTCCCAGGCCGGCATGCTCCAGGTGCTGATGATATCCGCAGCCGTCATCGGTGTAGCGATTGCCATGTCGCTCGGTGTTCTGATCACGCGTGGCATCAACCGCGCCTTGACGCGCATCGCCACCCAGCTCAACGAGGGGGCCGACCAGGTGAACGATGCGGCCTCGCAGGTCGCGACCGCCTCACAGCAGCTCGCGGAAGGAGCCGGTGAGCAGGCCTCCTCGCTCGAAGAGACGTCGAGCGCGCTCGAGGAAATGGCGGCCATGACGCGCACCAACGCCGACAACGCGACGCAAGCCGACAAGCTGGCCGGCGAGGCGCGGCAGGCCGCCAGCGCCGGCGACCAGAGCATGGAACAGCTCAACGAGGCGATGACCGGGATCAACGAATCGTCGGAGAAGATCAGCAAGATCATCAAGGTGATTGAGGAGATCGCCTTCCAGACCAACCTGCTGGCACTCAATGCGGCCGTCGAGGCGGCCCGGGCCGGTGAGCACGGTAAGGGCTTCGCCGTTGTGGCGGAGGAGGTCCGCAACCTGGCACACCGTGCGGCACAGGCCGCGCGGGAGACCACGGGTCTCATCGAAGATGCCGTGAACCGGGCGCGACAGGGTACGCAGGTGGCAGGCGAAGTTGGCCAGTCACTCGCGGCGATCGTGCAACAGGCCTCGCAGGTCTCCGACCTCATCAACGGCATTGCCCGCGCCAGCAATGAGCAGGCCCAGGGTGTGGACCAGGTGAACACGGCCGTGTCGCAGATGGACCGTGTGACACAGCAGAACGCGGCCGGGGCGGAGGAATCCGCCAGTGCCGCGGAGCAGCTCAGCGCCCAGGCCCAGACGGTCAAGGCGCTGGTGAACGACCTGGTCGTGATGGTGGGTGGGGCGGCCGAGCGTGATACGCACGCGTACGCGGCCGGACCGGCGAAGAAGGCGAGTGCGCCGCAGAAGACCGGGCACCAGTACCACTTCGGGCACAAGTCCACGCCGACGCGTGCGAAGTCCGTGCCGACCACCCCCGCGCAGAAAACCCCGATGCAAGCTCCCGAGCCCACCGGCACAAGTGCGGACTTGTCGGAATTCTAATTCGGCGTGACCCGTTCGCGTGCCGGTATGCGTATCGGCCCGCTTCCATCAGGACCCAATGCAGCGCTGGTGCAAGGTGAAACCTCGCAGCAGCGCTGCATCGCTGTTTCATCCGCCTGTATGGCCCGCCGCTGGTGTGGTCCCCAGGCGTCGCGCCCGCTGCCGCTCTACATCGTCCAGTCGGGCCTGCCACTCCTCGTCTTCCGTCCGTTCAGATTCCAACCGCAGATCGTTCCACGGTCGCACGACCTGGTAATCTTCAAAGCCGCGGCGAACGGCTTTAACCTCCCAGTCGAATTCGTAAGTGCCGGTGCCGCGGAGCAGCTCACGCACCTCGATGCCATGCAGGGAATCATTCACGACGGCCAGCCCGAACGAGTCCGCCGACCGCGGCGTGAGGTGAACCGTGAGGCCGGTCGGTGCGGCCAGGGCGACGAAATGGTCCGGCAGAGTGATCACGGCCTGACCGTCGCTGAGCTGGGCGCGGCCGCGGACGTACATGGCGGCCTCGGGGCCTTCGATCGACGCGTACCAGAAGTCGCGGGTGGGGTCATCGACATCCGCAGCGCGGAAGTTCTTGATATCGCCTTGAACCACACCCTGGCCCACAGCGTCGATCGTGATGAACGCCTTCACTGCGTTTGCTGAGTTATAAACACCCAAGGCGCCGTGGTTCGGAATACCGGCAGCATTCGTGATTTGTACGTTGAGCGAACCATTTTCGGAGTATGTCGCGAGGTATCCTGTCCCGTCGGCGCCGCGTATGCGAACGCGCTCGTTTCCGCTCCCGGAGCGTAGATACACGGTTGGTTCTCCGGGTCCCTGGATGTCGAGCGTCACTGCGGGATTCGTGGTGCCGAGGCCCAGCCGTCCATTGGCTGTGAATCGGGCGATTTCGTTTGCCGCCAGACCCCCGTGAATGCGGACACCGCCACTACCGCCGTCAAAGTTCAGGTAGGTTGCACCGTTGCCGATCGCGTTGAGGATCAGGTTGTTCGTAGCCGAGGCGCGAATGGACGGCTGCGTCGGGGAGTTCGCCGGGCCGCTGTAAAGGTCCAGGTTGGGGCCGATACTGAGTTGCTGCCGTGGTGTCGAGGAGGAAATCCCGACGAGACCCGTGCCATGCCTTACGGTGAAGCGGCGTCCGATCCCGCTTTCGTCAATGTAGAAGTCGTTGGTGGGTGACTTGCCGATCCCCCAGTAGGCGGTGTTGTCCGCGCGGAAGTCGAGTGCTGCAAAAGCGTCGTTGGAGCTCGTGATGGCAACGACGGCATTGTCGGTGTCGCTGGTTACATTGAAGGTTCCCGGTGTACTGGTCGAGCCAATTGCGACCCGGCCTTCCGGACTGACGTAGATACCGCGGGTCTGCAGCGCGTAGGGTACAGCGGCGAGGAGCTGCCGCGGCGTGAGCGGCGTACCCTGTACACTGACCTCCAGCCACCGGGTGCCCCCGTCGAAAGCATCGATCCCGAAATCGAGCTGGGCGGTGAAGAGCCCATCGACCACCTGCACCGGCAGTGCCCACAGGATATCGAGTGGACTGCCGCCCGACTCCGCGGAGTACAGTCTGAAGGACATTTCGACCGTGCCGGTCAGCGGTTGTCCGTTCTCGCGAAGGTGTCCCTGGTAGGTGATGAGCGTGTTCACCTGGCCAACGGCCAGGGTCGAAGCAAGCAGCAGCGCGGTGATCGCCGCAGCATTGATTCCGTTGCGCGGTTTCCGACACAGCATGAGAGAATCTCCTGCGGGTAAATGAAAGCCGATGCGCCCGCGTGACGGGTGGCCAGAACACAACTTGACGGTACCGTTTCGCCCACCCTGATTCAAGAATGATTCGGGTTGCTCGGGGTGGACTGCCGTGAGTCAGGCATACGCACGTACAGCCAGCCACCCGCACGCAATCAGCAGCGTCAGTCCCGTGACGGGTACGCCGATGCGGGCGTGCTCACGCCAGGTGATGCGTACCCCCATCAGCCGGGCCTGCTCGACCACGATGATGTTCGCGATGCTGCCCACGATAAACAGGTTCCCCGCCAGCGTGCTGGCGAGTGCGAGGATCGGTCCCCCGAACGGGGCTTGCTCCGCCACTGGCAGCAGCAGCATGACGGCCGGAACATTCGACACGAGGTTCGACAACACGACTGTGGCGCCGAAAAGCCAACCGGGATGCTCTAGATCCACGCCGGCGCCGCGCAGCCCAATCAGGGCGCGCTCGACGCCTCCGGTCATCGCCAGGGCGTGATTCACTACGAACAATCCGCAGAAAAGCACCAGCAACGGCCAGTCTACCAGGCCGAGCATGCCGCGCGTGTGCATGCGACGGCTGAGCAGCAGCACACCGGCGCCCGCCAGCGCAACGATCTCGCGCGGATATGGCGCGAACAGGAACGCTGCCACAATGGCGAACAAAACCAGCGCACCCTTCAGCGTCTGCCACGGATGGAATGGCGGGGCCTCCACGGTGACCGGTTGGGACTGCTCGTGCCAGTTGCCACGAGTCAACCAGACCAGCACCAGCCAGGTCGCCGCACAACCGAGAACCGCCGGCACGACCCCGTCCAGCAGGTAGCCCGCGAACGACAACTGCAGCTTCTGGCCGATCAGCATGTTCTGCGGATTGCCGATCAGTGTCGCCGCGGACCCGACGTTGGCCGCACACGCCAGCCCCAGCAGGAACGGCTTGCAGTGCAGCCCGCGCCGCGTGCAACCTTCGATCAGCAAGGGTGTCATGGCAAGGCAGATGATGTCGTTCGCCAGGAGTGCGGAAAGCAAACCGGCCGCTCCGATGACGAGCGCGAGCAGGGCCGGTGGCGCAACCTCCGCCGCAGCCAGATGGCGCGTCAGAGCGGCGTAGGTCCCCCCCAATCGAAACTGGGCTGAAACCACCATCAGCCCCAGCAGCAGCGCGATCGTGGGGACGTCGATGCTGTCCCACGCCCCGGTAGCATCGAGGCGTCCGGTTGCGAGCAGTGCAATGGCCCCGAGTAACGCGATGCCCGTTCGGTCGATGGCCAGGCCAGGCAACCCTCCCAGCACCATGCCGACGTAGACGACTGCGAAGACGAGCCAGATGATCGGGTCCATTGGTGCGATGTCATACCGTGCCGCGCTGCGGCATCCACAGGCCCGCGCCGGGCTTATGCGTTACCGTTTCTCGACCGGCAGCAGAGATTCATACTCCTCCAGAGAGCCGTCGCGCAGACAGCATTCGATGATCTCCCTGCCAAGCGGGTCGAGCTGGGGGCCATTCCGGTCGAGGTAGACGCGCAGTTCACGCTGAAAGAAATCGCGGAGTTGCTGCGCGCCGGCATCGTAAGTCACGTCGCTGATTTCGCGCTGGAGTTGCACCTGGAGCATCCACGGCGGGATGTTCGTGCCTTCCACCATCATCGACGTCAGCGCATAACCCAGCAGCGTGCAGCGGGCCGGTTCGATCTGCTCGCGCCGGAATGTTGCGCGCCTCCGCGGCGCGCCAGGTATTCGCGCGCGATCCACTGCGGCATGAATCCCACTCGCCAGCAGCCGATATGCTGGTTCGGGACGAGAATGTAGCGCGTGCGCGGCGTGGAGCGCACCTGGTTCAACAGCAGGTTGGCATGGTCGACGCGTCGGCCGGTCGCAAACGGCCAATAGGAGCCGACCCCCTCGCTCTCGAGACCCTCCGAAGCCGTGATGCTCGGGTTGTCGAACCCGCGCGGCGCCACGAGCCGCCAGATCCACGCCAGGGCGGGCGGCAGGATCTGGAGCAGTCCGATGATGCCGTAGCTGGGCTGATCGGGTGTGCAGGGTGGCGTCCGAATGCCGAAGCTGCGGATGTCCACCTCCACGGGATGATCCACGACTCCTGGCATAAGTCGCCGCGGCAGAATCACGCGCGGATTAGGACAGGGCTTGCCGGGCGCATCCTCGGTGTGTTCCCAGATCAGGCAGGTCGCGTCGGGTACGCCATGCATGTTGAGGAAGACCAGCGGCTCTTCCGGCTGCGTGCACAGCCGCTCCAACTGCGGGTCGGTGCCGTAGTGCCGGATGTGGTTCACGCGCAGGAACCAGCCGTCTTCCGCATCGGATACGATCAGCTTGTCGCCGCGCTGCTGGTACTTCTGATGGCAGAGTGCCATATCGTCGGTTACCGGTCGCAGCTCGCAACCGCGGGGCAGCATGACATACCGGCGATCGCGGTTGATGACATTCTCGCCCAGCAGCAGCCGGCCATCGTGCTCGCGGTGCGCCAGTTCGAGCATCTCGCTCTTGCCGCCACCGCTCGCCCCCTCGTGCAGGATCGTCACCACCAGGTCGTAAGGGGTAACAACCTGAACAGTGGAGCCGTGTACGGTGGTCCAGCCCTCCTGTCGCCCCAGTGACAGGAGCACTCCGTAGACACCTTTCTTGGCACTCGGCCCGGGATACAGATTGAGCGCATAGACCTCATGCAGCTCGCGCTGGCGGCTGTGCACGACGAGTTGCCGGCCATCACAATGCGTATGCCGGAAGGGGGGGGCTACATAGATGACTGCGCGGGGCTTGAAATCGCCGGACACCTGGGACGCGGACAGCATGCGCTGCAGATCGGCCAACCCGGTCGCAAAGAAGGCCGCGTTCAGCGGGCACACGAGCAGTGAGGCAAATCCCGCATCACTACCGCCGGCTTCAAAGGGCAGGACGATCAACTCCTGCGCTGCCAGCCACGCGAGAATTTCCGAGCGGACTTCTGCAAACGGAGTCTGGAAACGGTCCTCGTAGCGCGGCTTGTCCGACGGCAGCTCATCGGAAATGACCATGCAGTCGGGGTCCCGCCGGCGCATGTACGGCTCGGGATAGTTGGCCACCACGCCGTTCCGCGCCCGTACGACTTCCACTTCGACGATGCGACCCTTGCCGGGAACCTCGTAGGCCACTTCGTAGCGGTCCGGGTTGCCCCCCAGCGCGAGCGCCACCAGCTCGGCTCGGCTCTCGGGCAGGACGACGCGTGGCGCTGCGCGCAGCACATCCGCCAACTGCGAGGGAATCGTCAGCCCCTTCCACTTCTCAAAAGCAAGCTCGGACATTGCTCAACCTCTCGGGGTAACCAACGAGCGTACGCCGATCAAGGCACCCACGCCTGATACTGCCCGGATCATAGTCACCCTGCACTCCACTGCCGCAGGGGACGGCTACCAGGGCGGCAGCGGGCATCGTTGTGATCGGTGCAGGTACGTAGGGAGGGATTGTCACAGCCGGTAGTGGCCGGCGGCCTCGGGCTGGTAGAGGATTTCATCGACACGCAGATGCAGGGTTCCACCATGGGTCTCGCGGCGAATCTCGTCACCCGCCTGGTAACCGAGGAGGACTGTCCCGAGTGGACTGAGAATGGAGACGTGCTCGTCACTCGTCACCTTCTCCGGGTACACGAGCGTAACGATGCGCTGAGTGCCGGTCGCGAGGTCGGTCATGCGCAGCTTGGTATTCATCGTCACAACCGTAGGCGGAATGTCCTCACGGCGGACGGCCTCGGCCTGATCCAACTCCTGTTCCAGCAGCCGCAAGGACTCATCGTCTGGCTGTTCGCCCATGGCGATGAGCAGCAACTGACCAAGCCGGTTCATGTCGTCAACCGTCATGCAGATGCGACGTTCCGCCACAGTGCTCTCCTCGCAGTCTTCGGCTGCCACAGGCGTATGCCGGATCAACTCGGGCTCCCGATCCGCACACGCCTGCCCGCATGGGCGGAAACAAGAAAACCGCGACTCTCGCCGCGGTTCATCGTGTAGCGCCAAAGCGGGCCTTGGAAACGGAACCCACGAGATTCACGCTGGCAACGGGTACGCCTGCTGTACCCGGAGACCGAATGTTATGCGACTTGGTGCCGAGCGACAAGGCCTCCCCAGCGTGCGTGTACGTGCCTGCTTGTGCGGTCCCCGGGCACAATGCCAGGGTCGTTTCCAGGTACCATCCCGCTGGGCTTGCGCGGCATTTCGTTCGGCTTCGCAGCTCCATTGCTGAGGTGTCATAACGGGCTGAGCGGCCGTAGGTTGCCTTGTTATAGTGGGCCTTGACATCCCCGGCACAGGCGGCGAAACTCCCCCATATGTGAGTATCGATCCGCACCCGGGCGATTAGCTCAGTTGGCTAGAGCGCGTGCTCGACAAGCACGAGGTCACTGGTTCGAGCCCAGTATCGCCCAATCTTGTAAGCCGTTGGAAACAAATCGTTTACGGGCGTCGATCGAACTTGTGACCCTCTTATTTCTGGCTTTTTAGCGCGGCCACTGGCCGCGCTACGTTACACTGGGGGGTGTTATGCCACGCATACCGGGTATCCCGAAATACCGCAAAAGACGCAAGGGAAACGCCGTTTTCGCATACGTTACCCTGCTCGATACGGTCACCCGAGAACGCGCCGAGAGGTAGTGTCAAGTCCTGTGTAAATTGAATCTGGGGCATCCGTCACGTTCGTTCACGCCGCATGGGTCTTCGCCTTCGCCTTCACCTTCGTCTTCACCCGGCGGTTCTTTCCTTCCGGCAGCGGTATCTGGGCACACAGGTGCGCCGCCTTCAAGTGCCGCCAGTTCTGCGACAGCCGCATCAGCACCTGATGCACCAGGTACACGCCGCTCTTGGTCTTCTTGAACCGCTTGGCCGCGTTCGTCCGCAGCCGTACGCCCGCAAACGGCGACTCGATCACGTTCGTCGTCCGCAGGTGCGACCAGTGCGGCTCCGGAAACGCGTAGAACGTCAGGCAGCGATCCAGATCGTCCCCAGACAGTCCGCCGCCCGGTCGTAGCCCGCCCGACGGAAGTCCGCGATCACACCGGCCGCCAGCTTCCGCGCCGCCACCTCACTTTCCGCCTGCCAGATCGCCCGCAGTCGCGGGGTCGCCTCAGGCTGCTCGGCCTTCGGCAGCTTGTCGAGCACGTTCATCGTCTTGTGATTCGTGCAGCGCTGCTGGGCCGAGTTCGGACTCTGCTCGTTCACCGCCGCCCACAGCCCCAACGCCCCGTCCGCGATCCAGCAGCCCGGCTCGTTCAGACCCCGCTGCCGGCAGTCCTTCAGCAACTCGCCCCAGCTCTCGGCGCTCTCGCGATACCCCTCCCGCAGCGCGAGCAAGTGCTTCTGCCCCTCCGTATCCGCCCCGATCAGCACCATCAGGCAGGCTTTCTCCGTACCCAGCCCGGCCTTCAGGTAAATCCCGTCCGCCCAGATATAGACGAACTTCCGGCCGCTCAGATCCTGCCGGTCGAACGCCGCGTACTCGACGCGGAACCGCTGTGTCAGCCGACTGATCGTGCTGGGCGACAGCGGCGCGTCGTTCCCCGCCAGCAGCCGCAAGGCCGGCTCGAAGTCCCGCGTCGCCAGGCCTTCGATGAACAGCCGCATGAACGTCTCCTCGATCGTGTCGCTGCGACGCTGGTACTTGCGCACGATCTTCGATTCGAACGGCTCCTGGCCCGGCGGGATGTCGCGCACCCGCGGGACCTCCAGCGGCACCGTGCCGCTGCCCAGCGTCAGCCGCCGCGGCGTGGTCCCGTTGCGGTAGCCGCGGAACTCGCCCTGTCGCTGATACCGGTCGCGCTGGAGGTAGACGTTCACCTCGTCCTCCAACGCCGCCAGCAGCATCTGCCGGGCCCCCAGCCGGGCCAGTTCCTCGACCTGGTCCCGAACCACCTGCACGGCCTCGTCCGCCCCCGCCTCGTCCCGCCGCTTGACGCTCGATCCTCGTCCGGTTGTAGTAGCCATCGGGCTCCTCCTGGGAAACGACTCTCGTTTCAAACGCACCAGCAGGATGCCCCACGTTCTCAATTTCCACAAGATTTCAGGCTACCTCCCGGCGTCACGCTCTCCGTGAGTGACACCGAGGTTCTCGCGGCGATCGATTGGTTCGACGATCCGGTCTTTGATCCCAAGGAACTCCTCCCGGCTCTGCAAGAGGCGCTGGAACACCACTGGGCCATCCGGGGACAACTGGATCTGGAACCATGACCGCCAAGGCCCGACTGCAACGCGCCGCAAATCAACTGGCCGCCGCCAGTGTCATCGCTGCGGGTCTCGGAGAAATGTTGCGGGCGGCCCGGCGCGAGGCCGGACTTTCGCAGGCCGAGCTGGCGGCTCGACTCGGCTGCCCGCAGCCCACGATCGCGCGCTGGGAGCGCGGCGGCAGCGGCCTGGACCCGCAACGCCTGCCGGCGATCCTGGCGGCGCTCGATGCCACTTCCCACCGTCAAGAGTGAGTCACCCGTTTCCCTGTGCCTGACGGCGTGCAGTCCAAGGTGGGACCTGCCCCCAAGAGCAATAGTGAGCCGTGCGCTCCCAGTGTTGCAGATGGGCAATGTCTCAGTAGGCGGCACGTCTGATATCTGTGCGTTATATATCGCCCAAACGACGAAAAGTCGCGAATAATGTGATTTCGGATATCGGGGTGGTCGATAATCGACCTAGACGCCAACGCTATTGGTGTTTGCGTAGCGGATTACACTTTGCTGTACGGTTGGACCGAGCCGTACAGCAAATTCCTTCAGCTACAAGTACAAGAGACCTTCAAGGGAGCGACTCATGAGGCTATCTCAAAACCTCTGAAAGCAAGAGAAGCGTACAGGTCATATGCAAGAAGCCGCTGAACAGGCAGCTCGACTTCTCCCAACGGATGCAGAGCCGGCGGTAGTTCTGGATCCAGGAGATCGTCCGCTCCACCGTCCAGCGCCGCTTGGCGCGCTGCAGCGGCCGGCGGTCCTGTGTCACATTCTCCGGCTTGCGGTTGCCGCGATGCGGCGCGATCATTTCCATGCCGCGCTGTGCGAGCTCTTCGTCGAGCTTGTCGCTGTCGTACGCCTTGTCGCCGATCACGCGGCGGCGTCTCGCGTCAGCACGAAGTCGAACAGCGCCTGCACGCAGCGGCTCTCGTGGGCGTCCGCCGCGGTATCGATCGCCACCGGCAACCCGCGAGCATCGACCAGAACCATGATTTTCACGCCTTTTCCGAGGTGGCCGCGCTGATCCCATCACCGCCGCCCCGGGCCTTGGCGAAGGTGCCGTCGATGAAGCATTCGTACACGCGGTACGCGCCGCGCCGTTCGACCAGGCGTCCGGCGGCCCGCATGGCCTGCTCAAAGAGCCCTTCGCGCGTCCAGCGGTGGAACCAACGGTGCACCGTGGCCCGCGCGCCGAACTCGCGCGGCAGGTCCTTCCACTTCGCGCCGTTGTCCAGCATCCAGAAGATGCCGCGCAGCGTCCGCCGCTTGTCCGCGACGGGCGGCCGCCCTTCGGACTCTTCGGCCGATCCGGAATCCTGTCCGCCAGCCAATCCAATTGCTCATTCGTGAGTGTCAACATGCATCATTGTACAAAGTCAACAGGTGTCCCGGTTTTGAGATAGCCTCATGTTCGCCAGAATGAGCCTATTGGGCAAACTAGTGGGTGGTTTTTTCCTGTCGGGCGCGATCGCCCTTGCACTCAGTGGCACGGGGTACTACGCCATCACCACCACGGCCGCTGACATCGACGAGATTGGCGAAGTACGTGTGCCCACCCTGAATAGCATCCTGCACCTGTCCGTCGCCCAGATGGAAATCCGGGCCATCAACAACACCTTGATGAACGCCGGCTTCACCTCGGCCGAGCGTGAGCAGATGCGCGGCGATCTAACGCGCGTCTGGCGTGACATTGAGGCCGCCTGGACCGAGTACGAGTCGCTGCCGCATACGCCTGAAGAAACCGCTCTTTGGCGCGAGTTCCAGCCGGCCTTCGCCGAATGGAAGAAGATGGCGAGTGAATTCCTGACGGTGAACCACGCGTGGGAACGCGCGCTGGCCAGCGGTCATGAAGAGGCGGAGCGCGCCGCCTACGAAGAAGGACGTACAAAGCTGGTCGCGATCCGCGCTTCGTTCGCTACCTGCAGCCGCATCCTCGAAGACCTCATCAAGGTTAACGTCGACATCTGCCACCGGGAGGTGGTCGAGAGCCAGGCCCGTGCCCAGTGGCTCACGACGCTGATGCTGATTCTCGGGACTTCGGCCGTGTTCGTCACGTTGACGCTCGGCATCTTCATTACTCGCAGCATCACGGTGCCGCTGCGGAACACCTTCAAGGGTCTCAAGACCTGCAGCACGCATGAACTGCGTGAAACCGGCCAGACGCTGCTGCGCATCATCGGTGGGATGTCCGAAGGCGCCGACCAGGTCAACGACGCCGCGGCGCAGGTCTCCGCCGTCTCCCAGCAACTGGCCGAGGGCGCCAGTGAGCAGGCCTCTTCGCTCGAGGAGACTTCGGCCGCGCTCGAAGAAGTCTCCGCGATGACGCGGCAGAATGCCACCAACGCGAAGGACGCCAACCAGGTGGCCAGCGAGGCGAACGTCGCGGCCCAGGACGGCGAGAAGACCATGAGTGGCATCAACGAGGCGAGCGACAAGATCAGCAAGATCATCAAGGTCATCGAAGAGATCGCCTTCCAGACCAACCTGCTGGCGCTGAACGCGGCGGTGGAGGCCGCCCGGGCCGGCGAACACGGCAAGGGCTTCGCGGTCGTGGCCGAGGAGGTCCGCAACCTGGCCCAGCGTGCGGCCGGAGCGGCCAAGGAGACGACCAGTTTGATCGAGGAGTCGGTCGCGAAATCGCGGGACGGCGTCTCCGCGATCAAGGCCATCGTCAGCGGCGTCACGCGCGTGTCCGAACTCGTCAGCGGGATCTCAAGT
The DNA here is from genome assembly GCA_016716475.1 of Phycisphaerales bacterium. NCBI lineage: Bacteria > Pseudomonadati > Planctomycetota > Phycisphaerae > Phycisphaerales > Phycisphaerales bacterium. The sequence goes on along the minus strand of JADJWG010000002.1, from coordinate 1,229,638 downwards.
GCGAGCGACGAGCAGGCCGAGGGCGTGCAGCAGGTTACGACGGCCGTCTCGCAGATGGACCAGGTCACCCAGTCCAATGCCGCGGGCGCCGAGGAGGCCGCGTCCGCCGCGGAGGAACTCGCGGCGCAGGCCGCCTCCGTCAAGGGTCTCGTCGGCGAGCTCCTGGCGCTGGTCGAGAATACCTCCACAGCGACGAGCAACAGCGTGCCGCCACGCCGGTTGCTGAACACGGTTCATGCGGCCCATACGCCACTCGTGGAATCCAAGGTCGGTAGAACCCGTGCCAAGCGCGTGCCGCTACAAGCGGCCCCGGTGAAGGCCGCGGCGACAACCGGTACGACTGATCCGAACCTGAACGAGTTCTAGTGCTGTGCTCGTCATAAGGGGCGCCTGCGGCGGTCCCCGTGGGCGCCCCGACGAGCCGGCTTTCGCTTATCGGCTAATGCCATGGAGGAGCACATGGTCAACGACCAACAGCCCCAATATGACTCCCCCGAGACCATCGTCGATGATTTGAGCCCGGCGCTTCGAGCTGCGCTCGCGGACATGGCCCTCACGTCCAGTATCTGTGCGGCACTGCGCGACGACATCGATGCGGTGGCACGCAACTGCGACCCGTTCACGCAAGGCCAGGGGGCCTTGCCGGCTACGGTCAACCTGTTAAGAAACAAGCTCGAAACGCTCGCGACCACAACGACGGAACTCGAGTATGCCATGGCGAAGCGCGCACTGTTGCTTGAGGACGTCGCCGAAACGCTCGCCGACTTGCGGCGCAGCGAAACACAGCAGTAGTTGCGCTTCCGCGACACAGTTGCGGCTACGTGGCCGAGTCGAATGCGTCAAGCAAGCAAGGATGCGGGAGTAATGATGGTTTCAATCCGGCCGCACACTTGGGAGTCAGCGGCGCCACCAACCCGCTCGTGCCGCTCACGTAGATCGAGTTGAAAGGGGTGCTGCCTCCATGCCACATGCGACTTCCAACATCCGCTGGTACATCTGCATCCCGGATGATGGCTCGTCACCGCACGTGCTCGGCACCGCGAGCAACCGGGCCATGGTTCTGGCCCGGCTGATGACTCGCGACATGTCGCCGGAATTGAGCGATGTCGAGACTTCCGAGGGGCTGCGAGTCGCCGGCGTGGTCGGGACACTCGAGTGGCTGCATGACCCGCCGCCACCGCCAGACGTTCAGAATGCCGCGATCGAATCGCTGATCTTGGCGCTGAATCGGTGGGAGCTCGAAGGCCGTCTGGTTGGCCTGCGATAGGGCTCGGTTGCGAGCTGGGGGCTGGCGATGACATTGTGTCCGCCGATCAGAGCCGCGTCGGCCGACGCGGCACGACACGCTAGAGGCCGTGCGTCGCGGAGACATGTGTCCGCCGATCAGAGCCGCGGAAACCTCTCGAATGGCGCAAAGTCCCGGCTGGCAATCGCGCTTCAATGGGACCGCGGCTCGAGAGCCGCGGAAACGAGCAAGCAGCCCGCGCTCGCGAGAACGAACGCCTAGCTTCAATGGGACCGCGGCTCGAGAGCCGCGGAAACGGCGCGCAGGGTAATACCTGTTCATCCGCGTACAGAGCTTCAATGGGACCGCGGCTCGAGAGCCGCGGAAACGCTGGCCTACCGGGTGACGACGACGATGATGAAGTGCTTCAATGGGACCGCGGCTCGAGAGCCGCGGAAACGACCCGGCCGCCGTGGCGTACGAGTGGCCTGAGGAGGCTTCAATGGGACCGCGGCTCGAGAGCCGCGGAAACCCCGGCCGCGGCGCAGGTGTGGCGGGAGTGGCCGGCTTCAATGGGACCGCGGCTCGAGAGCCGCGGAAACCCCATAGGCCGCCGAAGAAGCGTAGTCGTCTACAGCTTCAATGGGACCGCGGCTCGAGAGCCGCGGAAACCGCCGGTGCCCCATTTCGACAACATGAGGAGCGTGCTTCAATGGGACCGCGGCTCGAGAGCCGCGGAAACGGCCATGTTGTGCCCCAAACGCAGAAGTTCTAGAGCTTCAATGGGACCGCGGCTCGAGAGCCGCGGAAACCAGCCGGGCCGGGTTGGTTGTGAATCGAGACATGCTGCTTCAATGGGACCGCGGCTCGAGAGCCGCGGAAACCTCGTGGCACACTCGGACCCACCCGGTAGAATAAGGCTTCAATGGGACCGCGGCTCGAGAGCCGCGGAAACCAGCCGGTGCGAGTCGGGACCAAACCGCGCCAAGGGCTTCAATGGGACCGCGGCTCGAGAGCCGCGGAAACCTCGTGGCACACTCGGACCCACCCGGTAGAATAAGGCTTCAATGGGACCGCGGCTCGAGAGCCGCGGAAACCCCGGCCGCGGCGCAGGTCTGGCAGGAGTGGCCGGCTTCAATGGGACCGCGGCTCGAGAGCCGCGGAAACGCGCAGGGCGTGGTCGAGTTTTATGACACGAAGGAGCTTCAATGGGACCGCGGCTCGAGAGCCGCGGAAACCCGGTGTGCCGCTTCAGATCGAACGCGGTCTCCCCGCTTCAATGGGACCGCGGCTCGAGAGCCGCGGAAACTCCCGCTCTCGCAACATTTGGTAAACGTGCCACTTGCAGTCCACATAGCGAGCGCAAGCAGCGAGTTAGGTTCCCGGTCGGGTTGGCGCAGCGGGTCGGCTGGATGTAACTCTTCACTTGTCAAACACCTGCATCGACGCGAGCGTACCCGGCACTCCCCTGCACCACCTTCACGCTCGCGGGTCAATCGCCGACAACGCACCCAGGCCACAATGCCGGCCCGCTCCCAGAGCGAGCGGACCCTCAACTTTCTCCGTGAAGTGTAGCACGGCCCAGCGGAGCGGCCACCGGCGGAGATATTTCGGCACGAAGAACCGTCCGGCACCGCCCGTGTGCGCCGGCGGGCCGATGAACTCGAACGACTCCACCGAACCCGATGGCAGGCCCGCCTGGTCGCAGGCGCGGGATAGCAGCTTCGCCGCCTTGGTGGCCTTGAGCCCGTCGTAGCCCGGGAGGACGATCGGCGTGGCGGTGATCCACGCGCGCGAGCGCTGCGTGAACATCCGCAGCACGCGGTCGGTCGGGTCGAGCCGTTCGAGCGTCGCGACCGCTTCACCGGTGTCCTCGTCGATCAAGTCCGATGCTGCGAGGCGCATCGCGGCCCACTTGGCGTGCCGCCCGTCTCCGTCGTGCGGTTCGGCGACGAGGACACGCCGGATCATGCCGTCAGCGTACGGGCTACCGATCGAGGGCAGCGGTAAGTAGGAAAAACGTGGGGGCGTGGGGCCGCGCGTGAGCGCAGGATCGTCGCGCGTATGGCCAGCGACATACATGTTCGAGCCGCCAGGGACGGCGGCCCAATAGTCACGATCCTTCTGGGTGGCCTTGCAGGCGACGTGGCGGAGCATAGCAGCGACCTTGGCAGCGTTCTCGACGCCAAACGGCCGAGACTTTTCGGGATCGTCAAGCCGGCGGAGGGCGAAAGCCGCGAAGGGACGGGGGGGCACGTCGGACGCTCGGCGGTACGCGGAGGTGCTGAACGCGCGCAAGCGCGGCACGGGGTGGAACACGCCATCCTTCAGGCGATCGAGGAACTTTGCATGACGGTCTATGAGCGCGTCAAGTGTGTTCGAGACAGGAAGGCGCAGGCCGGGCGTGCCGACGCGCCCCGGTTCCCATCGCTCGCCAGATAGCCTGGCGGCCTGGGGTTCGTCGATGATGCGGGCATCGCCAATGGCGGCGTCGATGCCCCAGCCGAGCGCAACGATGCAGCGCGCGGCGGCGGCGATGGTCGGTTCGTTCTGGCGGGCTTGGCGCTCGCTCGTCTCGTCGAGCGGCCACAGATAGTGGACCGTATCGCCGTCGAGCAGGTGCGTCGGGCGGAAGACCTTCTTCGTGCGGTCCTCGAACATGGCGAGCACATCGCCCCGGGACCACTTCGCGGCGACGAGGTCGGCGGAGTTGTTGGGGACGTAGCGCGGCACGGTCTGGCCCGTGACGGCGCGCGGCGCCAGGATCGTCGGAGGCGTCGCGGCGCATAGATTCGCCAGCCATCCCAGCGCAGCGACCGGCGCCTGGGCGGTGAGTGCGGCGCGGGTTGAGCCGTCATCGCCGGCCCAGCGCGCCGCGGCGCCCGCGACCATCGCCTGGAAGAGCCGCAGCGGCGAGGGCGGCCATTCGTTGGGCGCGGCGTCTTCCTTGCCCAGGCGCGCGTGGCAGGTGTGCTGGAGGAAGGTGACGGAGATGTGGAGGTGAGAGGGCATGGGGCGCCTATGCCTCCGCTTTCTCTGTCTTCCTGGTCTTCTTGTTCTTCTTGCCAGCTTCGGTCACATCCTGCTTGGCGGCGTTCTTGTCGAAGGTGACGGATTTGGACTCACCAACGCCGAACGCCTTGGCCGCCGTTTCGGCGAAGGTGAGCGCCGCTTCATGCGTGATGCCGGCGGGGGCGCGTTTGCCATCGGGATGAACCTCGACGAACTCGGGCTTCTTGTCGGGGTCGCGGACGAGCGTACACCCCTGTCGAAGGTACCCGACGAACGCGCTGGGATGGGTGAAGGCCACAAGGGAAAGGCCGAGAATGTAGCGACGTAGCGGGGCGGGGTCGTCCTTGCCGGCGTTTAGCAGCCGGAGCGCCGCGAGATTGAGCGTGGCGTCGCGCCGGATGCCGCCCGTCGCGATAATGCCGCCGTGCGAGCCGGACGCGGGGTTGTGGACGAAGCCTCGCTGGGCCAGCGGGCTCTTCTTGTCGCCCTCGGCCGTTTCCTTGTCCTCTTTGCTGAAGACCTCCAGGGCCGAGTAATCCAAGGGTGGGATGTAGACCGCCCCCCGGGTGAGCTTTCGGACGTTGAACGCGCGGATGGTGGAGCCCAAGATGCGAGGGAGCTTGGCTTGAGTGTCGCGCGAGTCCCAGACGCCGAAGACCAGGGAAGTCGGGGCGATCCTCGCTAGTGCTTGTGCATCTCCCTTGCCGACGCTCTCGAAGGACGCCTTCAATTCCTGCGCTAGTTCAGTGCACCGCAGCAGCGCGTCGCCGGCCCGGTGCCCGGCGTCAAGGATGCTTACCTCCTTCTCGTTGCCCGCCTTGATCGTGATCTGCGGCACCAGAGTGCGGTATTTCTCCTTGGCGAACTCCGGCTCGACGCGGTTGGCCTGCGAGCCGACGGAGTCGATGAGGCAGACGTTCTCTCCATCGGGTTGGCCGTTGAATGGTCCGTCGATGTTGTAGCCGCCGCGGAACCGATTCGGGTCGTTCCCCTGTTCGGCGGCGAAGGTCGCGGGGAAGACCACGCCGTCGCGGCCCTCGACGGGCATGAGGTGCTCGCGGATAACGAGGGCCGCGGGGCCGTCGTCATTGAGCCAGGCGTCGTATTTGGTTAACACGTCGCTCATGGAGTGTCTCCTTCTGTAATGCGAATGGCGGGCAGAAAGCCCTTGTGCTTGCGCTGATCAGTGCGGAACGCGTTCTCGAAGCGGTACAAGTCGCCTCCGCCGCCTGGAAGCAGGCCGCACGCGGCAGCAGCGGCAACGGCCGGCGGCAGCGGGACCGTCCAGGCACGGTAGACGAACACGCGCGGCTGCTTGGTCGGCATCGGGCGGAAACGCTGGAGGCCAATGAGTGCCAACAGCTCAACTGCAGGGAAGGCGGCGCTCTCCATCTTCACTTGCTTCCGCTTGATCTTGCCAGATTTGCTCGCCGGCCCATTTCGCCATACCGAGAGCTTGTTCGCGCTGAACCCCTGATCGACCGGATGAGCGTTCGATCCGCGCGTGCAGTCGAAGTAGAACGGCTCGGCCTTGCCTTCCTCGACTCCTTCCCCCTCGGCGACTTCGTCGCTCTCTTCATCATCGGTCGGCCGCAAAACGCATGCGAAGTCGAACGGGTGTAGCTTTGAGAATGCGCAGACGCATTCGGCGAGTGCTGCGGCTGCTACTCGGCGCACTTGCATGCTGCCCGCCCATGGCTTAGGAACCTCGTCGCTATCGCCCTGCCACCAGTCCATGTCAAGTTCGAAGGGCGACCCGATAGTGACACGGCCAGATCTGAGCAGCCCGCCGAGTTGCTTTCGCCGAGCCTCACACTCGGCCGTCAGGGCGCTCCCGTTCTGCTTGGCCTCCCGCTTGGCCTCCTCCAGTTGATCGAGCTCGGACTTCAGTTCGGGAGTGAGAGCACCGGCAAGGCCGACCTTCTGGAGGCGCTGGATGAGGGTCAAGATGGTCGCGTCGTCCGGTATGCCGCCAATTTCGATGTGACTGTCGATGAACCTCCCGGTGGCGCCGGGCCACGTCCGCGCCGCCAACTCCAGCAGCCCGCAGCACGCGAAGAACTGACCGGGGTTCGCTGGGTCCACGGGGACGCAGATTTGATTGCCGGTCATGCGCCACCCCCATTTTGGTCCGCCGATGCCAGCGCATCCGCACACCGTAGCAGCGATTCCAGCCACGCCAACCCCCAGCGGCCGAAGCGGCGCTGGAGACGGGCAAAGCGTTGCATGGCCTCTACGAGAGCGGCTTCGTTGTCCTTGGTCGGGCGCTCGCGGTCGAATGCCATCGGTTCAAAGTGTGGCCGGGACCAACCGTGATGGGCCGCGATCAGGTGGAGGATCAGATCGCGTTCTGCGTGGCTGGCGACCTCAGACACCGGGTTGCCGTCGGCGTCACCGAACGTCGCGTCGAGCAGAGAACCGAACTCGTGGCGGTAGAAGTTGAGCGCTTTCCAGTGCAAGTAACGGTCGGACTTCGCCAGCGGAGCCGAGGAATCACCTTTGCGGGCGTAGCGTTGCCAGATGGGGCGGTTCTTGCCGCTGTCGTGCCAGTGCGCGGCCAGCGCCAGCGCTTCGTAGACCGGCTGTTCCAACCCCAACGCCGCGCCGATCCTCTTGGCCGTTGTCACGACCGTGCCCGAGTGATCGGCGAGTCGAACACGTGTACCCGGTTCGCCGCTCTCCGCCTTCGCCACGCGGTACTCGATCGTCGCCGGCGAGATGTCCTCGTTCGCTGAGTCCGACGCTGCCAGCGCCAGCCTACAGCGCTCCACGAGCGTCGTGTTGACCTGCTCGCCGAGCAACGGCTTCACTTCGTCATCTGTCACGCGGAGACGCTGCCGCGCCAGCTGGTCGGCGAGCGCCGCCTCGGCCACGTCTAGGTCCTGATGTTGCTTCGGTGCCTCTTCGTTGCCGTCCAGCATGCCGGCTTTCAGGCCGCCAACCTCAGTCGGCAGCAGCACTGTGGCGTAGGAGAGAAGACGACGCGCCTCGTTCAGTTTCGCCTTGTCCGTCTTATCCGCCGGGGCGAGCTCGGCGAGCGTGACCCAGCGCGGCTCGCCGTTCCTGATGAGAACCACCTTCACGTCGTTTTGGCGTGCCGCGATACGCGCGAGTTGCTCTTGTACACGGTCCCGGCGGTCCCTGAGCCGCTCAGCAGCGCGGATTGGGAAGACTTCGAGCATCTCGGCAAGGTCATCCTCTGCCACGCCCGCGCGGCCCAATTCGCCGATGTCGGCTCGCCACGCCACGTGCGTTTCGGGCGGCTCCCACTCGGCGACTCCGTGCAGGTAGGGTTCGACTCCGGGCCGGCCGGGCAGTTCGCCCGTGATCGACGTGAGCGCCCAGGCGTCGAACAGGATGTCCGTCGCGGGTAGGATCGTCGGGGGTGGCGAGAACGCGAGTTTTGCGTCGTCCGTGTTCAACAGATTGGATAACGCCTCCGGCGATACATCGAATCCGTCGTTCTTCGCGGGAAGCTCGCGCAACGCCTCGCCGGTCATCTCAAGTTGCGGTCGAACCGGATCTTTGTCGCCGATGGGCGCCACCACAACGGAAATCTTGGCCGATCGGCTGCCTCCTCCCAGTCGGTTCATGCGCCCGATGCGCTGGGCCATGCTGTCGAGAGTGCTGAGGTCGCAAACGAGGTGATCGGCGTCGAGATCGGCCCCGATTTCGCCGGCCGAGGTGGACACGAGATAAAGCGCCTGTTCGAGTTTAGGCGGACGAGCCGGGTCCGATCTGAATGCCCTGAACAGCTCACTGTTGGCCAGTTGATCGCGCTCGAACCCGCGGATCGTGCCCGTGAGCAGGCGAACGCGCCCGTCCCCGTCTTTGCCGAGCCCAGTCTTCGGGTTCTTGATGGCATCCGCGATGGCCTTTGCATCTTCCGGCAAGCGAACGTAGATCAGAATCCGCTCCTTGGAGTCGCGGTACGTAAGCGCCTTGGTCGCGATCGCCTGCGCCAAGTTGCCCTTGCCGGCGTCGTATGTCTGCAACGTCAGCGTCTTGCTGGCCGTACGCCGTTGCGTGACGATGGCGTCCGCATCGTCCTCCTTGATGAGTGTGAAGTCGGCGCTGGCCTCCGCGCCGCGCAGTCGGCGGACGGCCTCCCGATCTTCTCGGGCATCGTCGCGTGAGGTCGCGGTCAACTCCAGGACGCGCACCGGTCTTGGTTCGTTCGCCTCCCGCTGCTCGCGCTCGATCTTCCACAACAACCGCGAAAAAGCCGGCGACAAATGGGCCTCGTCGTGGACGATCAATGTGTCCTGTCCGATCAGCCCCGCGTGGTGAGCCCGGCCGTAGCGGCCATCGCCATAACCGGAGAACAGCAACTTGCTGCCGATCATGTCGATGGTGCCGACGATGATCACGGGGCGGGCGGGGTTCTTCTTCCATTCGCCGTTGTCGGCCAGTTCGCCGCGGAGGGTGCTGACGGCGAGTGGCACCTGCAAATCGCCCCCAGCGAGCCTTGCGAGCGCCTTTCGCAATTGCGCGAGCGGCCCGTTGTCGCTGTCGAGGACACTCAGTGTGCTGAGAATCCGGGCGGCATCTTCGGTCGCCTGATCCACAACGGTTCGGCGGTTCACGATGTAAACCAGCCGGCGCGGCAAGCGCAGGCCGTTGTCGGCCGAGTGTGCCAGGGCAATCAGCCAGATCGGGATGATGGAGGTCTTGCCGAGGCCGGTGGGCAGGGTAACGGTCAAAGGAATACGGCCCGCTGCAAGCTCGTCGAACAGTCTGCATTGCCAGCGAAAGGGCGTGTGCACCGAAAACAGCGCATGAAACACTCTCACGAAGCTGGCTGAGTCCCCAGACATGGCGATCAGATTACCACAACCCCGCCTTCCTGTTGAGGGGGTGCCGGGCCGAGCGTGGTGGCCGCCTCCCGGGCCGCCTCCTCGTTGCTGCCCAGGTCCACGATGAGGAGCTGGTCCTCCTTCAGGTTGAGGATCTCGCGGGCGGCGTTCTCCAGTCGGACGCGGTCAATGGCCTTGAGTGTGCAGTAGAAGACCGAGTACTGCCACGGCTCTCCGTACGCCTTCATCAGCTTGTGGATGCGGCGGAGGCGCTTGTCGTTCCGCACGTCGTAGCAGACGAGGTAGCAGCGGCGCATGGCATTACTTCGTCGTCAGAAAAGCGAGCGAGGGAACTTCCCCCAGGAGCCACGCCGCAATGAGCCGCGCGTGGAGCATGAGCATGCGCCGGTAGGACAGCCGGTATTCGAAAACCGGGTGGGTTACCTCGGTATCCATCCGCCGACCGTAGGCGGAAAAGAAGCCCTTGCGCCCGGCGTCGGTCAAGGCGCAGCCGGCGGCGGTGTCGAGGAAATGGCCCTCGGTCAATTCGCCGCGGTTGAAGGCGGACACGGCGATGGAGTCAGCGATGAGCGGCCGGAACGGCTCCATAAGGTCGAGCGCGAGTGCTGGCCGGCCGGGGCGCGTGGCGTGGAGGGCGCCGAGCGCTGGCTCCAGACTGGCCAGACGAGCAGCGGCGGTGCATTCGTTCGTCAGCATCGAATAGGCGAATGACAGCACGGCGTTGACAGGATCAGGCGGCGGACGGCGCTGGCGGCCGCTGCTCTCGAATCGGACGGCGATCTCCTTGACGCCCTCCTTGAACATGCCGGCGAAATGGCGGAAGTAGATGGCGGCGGCGTTTCCCTCGTGGCCACGGAGTTCGTTCATCGTGGTCGCCCGCTCGGCGGCGGCGATGCTGTCCTGAAGGTCTGCCGCGACACGTGACGGGAGCGCGGCATGGTTGCGCATGAGCAGCGTGCGCTGGTTGGCGATCTTGGCGACGGTGACGGCGCGGGCGAGTTCGAGCGCTTTCTCGGGCCGGTCGAGTACGCGAACCTGTGCGGCGCGCACGGCAGCGCTGGTCGGCCCCATCGGGTCCATCATGGCAACCAGACGTCCAGCGGCAGTGAGATAGGCGACAGGAACCTCGTGATCGGCAAAGACGGCGAGCGCTTGCGTCGAGACCTGCACGCCCCCGAGCACAGCGAGCGATTCGACATTCGCCAGCGGCAGGTCGCGAACGATGCCGCCATCCTTGTCGGTGATACGCACGGACTGGCCGCGCACACCTACGCGGACACCTTCTTTCTGAATGACCACATGAATACCTTCGTCCCGCGGCGGCCAGAGCTTCCGTGGCGTGAGTTGCTCGTCGGCCGGCTCGCCGTTGGCGGCGAGTGTTGTGAATCGTTGCTGATTGATTTCGTCAGGCAGGCAGATCGGTTGGAGTGAGCAGCGCGGGCACTTCGGATCGTTCACCAGCGGCGGCGGGCGTTCTCCTGCCGCGGTGCGTTTCGCGGCCTCAAGTTCTGCAAGCGCTTCGCATTTCAGCGAATCGTCTACCGGTATCCGAAGCTTCAGTCGCTCGGCGGCGTAGTAACAGTACGCTTCGGGGACGGTATACCCGGCCTCTTCCAATAGGATTGCTTGGAGCCCGATTTGTACACGGTCGGTCGGCCACGGCTCCGGACCAGGTAGCAGTCGGCCCTGCTCCATCATCTCGTCAACCGGTTCGCTGACCTCCCCGCAGCGCTTGGGTCTGCCTTTGCGGTACTCGACGGGAATGGCAGTCGTGCCGTTGATTTCGGCCAGGTCGAGCTTGGCCGTGAGGCCGAGCTGGTCGCTGGTAAGTGCGAGGCTGCGCACGGAAAGTGGGCGATCCGAATCGGAGTCTGACTCTTCCAGTTTCTCGACTTTCTTCTTACTACGGCCACTCCTGCCATTGCCTTCGAGTGTTGGCGGGGCCTCGCTCGGCTGATCAACACGGGTGTGAACGCCGGCACCCAGTTCGGTGTCAGCGCTGGGCAGAAAGACACCCTCGACCGTCATGTAGTAGAACAGGCGCGGACAATAGGCGTGCTCGGCCACGCCACGGCATGGCCAATAGGTGCCGTCCATACGGGAATTATCGGCTCCACAGAGACGGTCCTGTTGGCATGTGCCGATTTGTGCCCAAGGAAGCGTGGGAATCACGACATGATGCGGAATGAAACTCTGGTTCTTAGTGGCACCTTACTCATACGGTGCGCGTGCCATACCGGATGACACCGACGCGTACAAGCCAACCTGCTGCGGCAAATCGTAGCGCGGCCAGGCCGCGCTACCCGGCAAATTTCGTGCGATGTTAGTAACGAGTGGCCGCGCTACGCGAGATAAAAACCAGCGTGGCGCTATCGAGAACGCGGTTTTTGGCGCTTTTGGCGTGCAAAATTGCGATCGACAAGCACGAGGTCACTGGTTCGAGCCCAGTATCGCCCATCGATTGTAACTATCGCCGACTTCGCGAGTTGCGTAGACCCGCCCAACGGGCGGAGCGGACGTAACCCGGGTCCCGGCGCGCGTAGTACTCCTCGCGCCACCGACGGGAGACTACGGCCGTGCCCTCCTCCGCTGCCACGCCCAGCAGTATCCGCGTCCCCAAGTACCGCGACCCCAAGTACAGCGTCCACAAGGCCACCGGCCAGGGCTACGTCGTGCTCAACGGCCAGGCCCGCTACCTCGGCCAGGCCGACGCCCCGGCCACCGCACCGCACCTCCGGCGCCTGGAACGATGTCAACTGCATCTCATTAAGCGCTGCGCTTGAGTGGGGTTGGTGACGGCAGCGCGGGGGCTCGGTTGGCGGGTCTCAGGCGCCGGCGGCGCGGGCCGGTTCTGCGGGGAGGTCGGGGGGCGGTTGCGGCGTGGGGTCACCATTCTCGGGCTCGGGCTCGCGCCGGAGGTGGTGCGTGGCCCGCCAGAGGTGGTAGGCCACTCCGTCGAGCCACAGCAGGGCATCGATGTGAGCCATTGCGGCATCGGGTGCCAGCGCGCCCGCCGCCGCGAGACGAAGGATCTCGCGCCGTTGCAGCCGGCGGACATCGGCCATCGCGCGCGACGCCTGGGCCCAGTCGTCGGCAGCTTCGAGTAGCGGATCGGGGGCCGCGGCGGTGGTCTCCTCGTGGACGGTGCGCAATTCGGTGTGCCGGCGAGCGGGCCGCAGCACGAGTTCCCAGGCGGGCGCGATGATCGGATCGGATGCGACGAGCGCCGCATCGACCCGTGGGCTGCGCAGCGCAGCCAGAGCCCGGTCCAGGTGATCCGCCGCGTGCAGGAGTGACTGCACCCGCGCGAGTTCACCGGCGGGCTGCCCCGCGAGGCCCAAACGCTGCACGAAGCGGACGATCTCCTGCCGCCCCGCGCCGGCGGCGGCGAGTGCGTCGGCGGGGGGACCGGCCGGCGCGGCGGCACGGGGGATGAGTGCCACGATGTCGCGAAGGACGTGGATCATCGCGCGGCGGGCGGCTTCGAGGGCGACGGGGCCGACTTCGGCAACGGCGGGGGCAAGGTAGCGCGTGGCTGCCGGCCCGCGTTCGGGCAGGAGGCGCTCGGTGAGCGCCGCGAACGGCCGTATCAGCGGGAACAGGACGAGCACGCCGAGGGCATTGAACACGGTGTGGAAGACGGCGAGCACGGTCGGAGCATCGCCCGCGCCGAGTGCGTCACCTACCCGGACACTCAATTTCAACAGCCATGGGAGGATCGCGAGTGCAATCGCGCCGGTGACGACGTTGAAGAGCACATGCGCAAGGGCCGTGCGCTTGGCGGCGGCGGGGGTGCCGATGGCTGCGGCGACGGCCTTCGGCGTCGTGCCGATGTTCTGGCCGATGATCAGCACCGCGGCCTGCTCCAGTCCGAGCACCCCGGAAGCGACGGCCGCGAGGGTGGCGGTCATCGCCGCGCTCGACGAGAGCATGACGACAGTCATGAGGAAGCCGGTCGCGACGAGGAGCAGTAGTGCAAGGGGAGTGGTACCGGCACCGGCGGCGAGCGGCGAAACGCCCAACGACGGCGCGAACGACGCCATCCCGGCCTGCAGCAGGTCGATCCCCATGAACAACAGCGCGAAGCCGGCGAGGGCCGTGCCGGCATGTGCGGCACGCCCCCGGCACAACAGGCGGAGTGCGACGCCGACGAGTACGAGCGGCGGCGAGAGACTGCCGAGGGAGACCTTGAAGCCGAGTTGCGAGACGATCCAGCCGGTGCTCGTCGTGCCGAGATTGGCACCGAAGATGACGCCGACCGCCTGGGTGAACGTCAGCAGGCCGGCGCTGACGAAACCGACGGTCGTGAGCGTCGTGGCGGTGGAGGACTGAACGAGGGCGGTGACGAGGGCTCCCCAGCCCACACCGGCGAGCGGCGTGGCGACGTAGCGTGTCAGGATGCGGCGCAGGGCCTCACCGGCGACGGCCTTCAGCCCGTCGGTAAGGAGGACCATGCCGAGCAGGAAGATGCCCAGACCACCAAGCAGGGACGCGATCACGGCGGGAGTATACCGCGACGCGCAGTGGGCGCATCGATACGGCCGCGGCAGCGTGATTCTCGCGCGCCCATGTGAAACGCGCGCGAGTAGTCTACTCGAAATGACGCGAAGTTAGGTACTTCTGAACGCACGACAGGCAAAATAGCCGACTTTGTAGGTATCGTCTTGACAAAGGGTTACGGATCGAAGCCAGCGACAAGAACAGATCGACAATGCACAAGGTCACTGGTTCGAGCCCAGTATCGCCCAATCCCGTAAGTTTCGACATAAACGATACTTGCGAGATGCTCATACAGACTCATGGGGGCTGTTGGGTCCGGCCCGCCGCGCGTGGATATCGCACAGCACAAAGCGTAGTTTGCGATTCTGCGTTCACCGACGGTCCCCGCCAGTCCCTGCCGTAATATAAGTGGCCGTGGCCTGGCTGACCTTACTATGACAGGCCTCCAGATCGGCCGTGCCTAGCTCGCCGAACGCCTGGAACCCTTGGCGGACATCATCGTAGTGGCTGGCGTGCAGTCACATTGAAATCGTGTTCACCATGTGTGCCATTCGCGCTGAAAGAGGCGCCGGGTTGGGGGGGCAGCAGGGGGGCGTAAAGCGGATAGAGCAGTTTTCATCCCACGGAGTGTGGGCCACGAAGCCCATTGTTGGGGGGAGTACCATGTCTGAGTGGTGGGCGCAACGGATTGAACGCGTACAATCGCGGGCTCCCACGGGCTGACAATGCGCGTCTCGTCGCCCTCCAGCGTCGCTCGAATCCGGAAAGGAAGATCACGGCATGGACTTACTGGCAATCACCCGGAAGACACTGTGGCTGTGGGGTCTCCTCGGCCTGGGCGCGACCGCGTCTGTTCGAGCGGAAGAAGTCGCCTATGCCCGGCACCTGGCGCTGTCACCGGACGGTCAGACGCTGGCTTTTGCCTGGGCCGGAGACGTGTGGACGGTTTCCGCGGCCGGGGGCCAGGCCCGGCGCCTGACTGCACACCCTGCGGGCGATGGTCATCCGGTCTGGTCACGTGACGGACGGTACCTTGCGTTCGCCTCGGACCGGCACGGTTCCGACAATGTCTTCATCATGGCGGCCGACGGTACGGGGGTGCAGCGGCTCACCTATTCCGACCGTGCCGAAGTGCCGACGGACTTCACGCCGGATGGGGCCTATGTGTTGTTTCACGCCCGCCGTGAAGGCGATGTTTCGCGCAAACCGCGGATTTACCGTGTGCCGGTGGCCGGCGGCATGGTCGAGCGTGTCACGGATGTCCTCGGGGGCGCAGGCCGGGTCAGTCCGGATGGCAAGGCGCTGGCTTTTGAGCGTGGGAGTGCGCCGGATTTCACGCGGCGCCACTACCGCGGCAGTGCCAACCACGATGTTTGGGTGCATGACTTCTCGGCCGGCAGCTTTCGCCAAGTGACGAACTTCGATGGAGCCGACCGCAAGCCGATCTGGTCGGCCGACGGCGGCGGTGTGTACTTCCTGTCGGACCGCGACGGGCCGATGAACGTCTGGTTTCAACCGCTCGCGGGCGGTGGGCCGGAGCCCGTGACGCGCATGACCGGTGAGGATGTTCGCGACTTCACCGTCGCGGCGAACGGCGCGCGGCTCGCATTCGCGCACTGGAGCGATGTGTACGTGCTCGATCTCCAGGAACGCAGTTCCCGCGCGCTCCGTATCACGGCCGGGGATGACGACGTGCAGAATGACCTCGACTTACGGGTGCTTACGGGCGATGCGAGCGAAGCCGAGGTTTCGCCCGACGGCAAGGAAGTGGCGCTGATCGTGTACGGCGAGGTCTTCGTCGTTTCGACGGAGGAGGGCCGGTCGACACGGCGCGTGACCGATACCGTCGCGCGTGAGCAGCACCTCACCTGGTCGCCGGATGGCAAAGCGCTTTTTTTCGTTTCTGATTTGCACGGGCAGGAGGATGTCTACCGGGCCACGTCCGCCGAGCAACCGGCCAAGCCGCTGAGCGAATCGCTGCGGTTTCGTGTGGAGCGCGTCACGTCGTCCACTTTGCCTGAGACGCTGCCACAACTCTCGCCGGACGGGAAGACGCTTGCGTTTCTGCGTGATCGCGGCGATTTGATCCTGCGCGATCTGAAGACCGGTGCGGAGCGGGCGCTGCTCACCGGCTGGGCTCAGCCCGCATTTCGCTGGTCACCGGACAGCGCGTGGATGGCCTACGAGCTCGAGGACCACGAACACAACTCCGATGTGTGGGTGGTACCAGTTGACGGCTCACAGCCGGCGATCAACATCACGCGTCATCCGGACTACGATGGCGGTGCCCAGTGGTCGCTCGACGGCAAGATGCTCGCATTTACCTCGCGGCGGCACGGCTTTGATCATGACCTCTACATCGTGTTCCTCGCGCGCGTGCTCGATGAGAAGAACCCCGAGGAATTGGCGGCCTATTTCCGCGAGCAGGGCGAGGCCCTCAAGAAGCGCAAGCCACCAGCGTCTGTCGTCGCCAGCGGCAAGATTGCGCTTGTGGAGCCGGCCACTACCACGCGGCCACAACCGGCACCGGCACAGAAATCGCCTGCGGCGGAAGAGGTAACGTCTGTGCCGGACACACAACCCGAAGTCGTGGCGGCCACGACGCAGCCGGACGACCCCGGGTTGCGCGCGCAGGTTCGCGGCTGGATCAAGGATTACCTCGCCGAGCAGGAAGCGGCCCGCAAACCGGCCGCTGCCGCCACCACCCAACCGGCGCCACCCCCGGACCCGTATCCTTACGAACTCGAGACCGCCTACCGGCGCATCCGGCGTGTCACCACGCTGCCTGATGATCAGAGCCGCTTTGCGCTGGCCCCGGATGGTCAGACCCTGGCCTTCACCTCTTCGCATGAGGGCAGTGCCGCGGTCTTTACCGTCGGCTGGAATGGCGAGAACCGCCGTCGCATTCTCACTGGCGCCGCCGGCGGACTACATTGGAGCTTCGACGGTAAACGGCTGTTTTATTTGCGTAGTGGCGTTGCCAACTCCTGCACCGCGACCGGTACCGATCCGAAGACGCATCGTCACCGCGCTCGGCTGGCGGTTTCGCGGCGGGCCGAAGCGGCGCAGAAGTTCGACGACGGCGCGCGGCAGATCGCACAGCAGTTTTACCACCCGACCTTGAAAGGCCTGAATTGGCCGGCGGTGACGGCGCGCTACCGGGAGTTGGCGCTCCGGACCCGCACGTTGGATGAGTTCAACGAGGTCTTCAACCGGATGCTTGGCGAGTTGAGCGCCTCACACATGGGGATTTTCGGACCGGGCAGTGGCGGCCTGGAGCGCGTCGGTTATCTCGGAGTGGACATCGACACTTCGTATGTGGGTCCGGGGTTGAAGGTTGCGCGCGTGTTGCCCAATGCCCCGGCCGACCGGGCCGCGAGCCGACTCGTACCGGGCGACATCCTGACCCGCATCGGTGGCGTGGCGGTCGGACCCCAGTTCGCGCTGGAGCAGGCGTTGCTCGGCACGGTCGGTGATGACGTCATCATCGAGTTTCTGCCGTCGCCCACGCGGGGGCCTGAACCGGAGCCCCCCCCTACCCCCGCACCGTCGGCGCCGGCGCCGACCGATGAACCCGCCACACTGCCCCAGGAGCCACCCATCGAACCGGAGCCGGTCCCACCTCCGGCGCCTCTCGACCCGGATGGCCGGTGGGACGACAGCGCATGGGAAGACGATCCCCCCGTAGTCGTGGCGCCTGTCGCTGGAGCCGAACCGCCGCTCAAGGACTCCGCACCAACGACCACGCAGTCCACCGATGCGCCGAAGCTGCGCGAGCTTGTGCTGCGTCCGATCTCGTTCGAGGCCATGGCGAACCTGCGTTATGACGCGTGGGTGCGCGAGAATGAGCGTTACGTACACGAGCAGTCGGACGGGCGCGTGGGGTATGTGCACATCCGCAGCATGAATGCGGAGTCGTTCGAGGAGTTTGAGCGTGACCTGTTCGCCGCGGCGAGCGGACGCGACGGCCTGATCATCGACGTGCGCAGCAACGGAGGTGGCTGGACGGCCGATTGGGTCATGCAGACGCTGATGGTGCGCCGACACGCGTACACGGTGCCGCGCGGCGGCGTGCCGGGATATCCGCAAGACCGTCTGATCTTCTATGCCTGGACGAAGCCCACGACGATGATGTGCAACGAGGAAAGCTTCTCCAATGCGGAGATTGTCTCGCATGCGTTCAAGAACCTCGGGCGCGGTCCGTTGGTGGGGAACACGACACATGGCGGTGTAATCAGCACCGGCAGCTATCGACTGATTGACAATGCCCTCGTCCGCATGCCGCGGCGCGGGTGGTTTACGCTCCCCGACGGCGTCAACATGGAGGATCAAGGCGCCGTGCCGGATATCCTCAAGCTGGTTACACCCGAGGATGAGCTGCGCGGTCGTCGGCCGCAGCTCGATGCCGCCGTCCAAGCGACGCTCGAACAGATCGCGGGCACACCCTGAACACCGTGCAGTGGCAGGTGCGGCGCAGAAGTGCAAGGAGGCACGAACGGTGGCGCGGAAGCGCTCAACGGTACGAAAAGCGACGCCAATTGACTGGCACCTGTGGGTGGATCGCGCCCTGTGGGTGGTGCTCGGTGCGGGTGTCGCGTGGGTCGTGGCGTCGTATGTGATCCGTGCCGCGCCTGCGCCGAACTGGCCTGTGGGAGTGCCGGACCCGCTCCGCACCACGGCGGCGGAGTATCCGTGGACACAGGCACCGTTGCCGGAGTTCCCGTTACCCCCTTACGCGCGTTTTCTCCAGGGAACGACCATCGTTCTCGACCCCGGCCATATCGGCCAGCGTGATCCGGGTGGCACATGGAAACGCGGACCAACCGGTCTGCGCGAGGCCGAGGTGAACTTGCGCGTTGCGCTCTACCTGCGCGAGTTCCTCGAGGCGGTCGGCGCACGCGTCGTACTCACGCGCGAAGTGGATCGCAGTCTGGATCTGCCCGACGTGGAGGATCTGCGTCGCCGCGCGGCCGTGGCGAATGACCTGCGCGCCGATTTGTTTCTTTCGATTCACCACAATGCGGCCGCCGACCCGCGGGCAAACTATACCGTCGTGTTCTACCATGGCCGCCCACAAGATAACCCGGCGAGTGTCGCGGCGGGGCGTTTTGTTTTACAGGGCTTGCAGGACGCGCTGCGGCTGGAGCGGCACATTGATTGCGCCCTGCTCAGCGATCACGCCATGACGCCAAATGCCGGTTTCGCGGTACTGCGGCACGCGCAGGTGCCGGCCGTGTTGACGGAGGCATCGTTCTTCACCCACCCGGACGAGGAACAGCGGCTGCGCGACCCGGTATACAACCGGCGCGAGGCGTACGGCCTCTTTGTCGGGCTGGCGCGGTGGGCACAGGCGGGGTTGCCGCGCATCCGGCTGGTGGAACCGGCGAACGGGGTGATCGGATCGCGGGGTGCGTGGGTGGTGGCGCTGGACAACGGCCTGAGTGGGCGGCGCGGATGGGGGGCCGAATTGCCACAACTGTTGGAAGGCACGCTCTCCGTGCGCGTGGGCGGTCGGCCGGTTGAGTTCCGCCACGACGCGGCCAAGAGCCAGGTGCGGGTTACACCGCCGCGCGGTCTCGCGGCCGGCAAGCACGAACTGTTCGTGGACTTCGCGAACGTGTTTGGGCAACACGTGCTGCATCCGCGGATCGCGGTGGAATACCGGCCGTAGCGGCGCTAGGGGTAGATCTTCCCCATCATGCGCGGATACGGAATCGTTTCGCGAATGTGCTTCAAGCCGCAGATCCACGCGACGGTGCGCTCCACGCCAAGGCCGAAGCCACCGTGTGGCACGCTGCCGTACCGGCGGAGGTCGAGGTACCAGTCGTAGTCCGCCTCGTTCAACCCCTCTTCACGGAGGCGCGCCAGCAAGACATCGAGGTCATCTTCGCGCTGTGAGCCGCCGATGATCTCGCCGTAGCCCTCCGGCGCCAGCAGGTCGAGATTGTTGACGACCCGCGGGTCCGCCGCGTTCTGTTTCATGTAGAACGCCTTGCACCCGCGCGGGTAGTGCGTCACAAAGACCGGCTTGTCGTGCAGCCGCGCGATGATCGTCTCGTCGCTTCCACCCAGATCGCTACCCCACTCGAAGTTCGCCGCCAACTCCATGTGGTGCGGGGTGTTCCGCACCGCTTCCTCCTGGTCGGCCAATTCCTCCCGATGGTCGATGATTTCCTGAGCGAGCTTGTCGGCCTTCCACTGCTTGGTGCCTGGAGCCGTCCTTTCGGCCTCCTTGTCCGCGATCCATTTCTGGAGCTCCGCCACCCGTGCCTCGGCCCGCGCGAGATCCTCCGTCAGCATCTGCCTGACGCGCTCGCTGTGGAGGATTTCGGCCGCCGCGCTGTAAGTCAGCCGGTAGAACGGCTTGCGGATGCGCTCCAACGCGGGGAGATCCCGTCCGAGCAGCTCCAGTTCCAACCGCCGCTCGCGCAGCGCCTTTTGCACCAGGTATTCGACAAAGTCCTCCGCCAGGGCGACCACATCGTCCAGATCGGCGTACGCGATTTCCGGTTCGACCATCCAGAACTCGGTCAGATGCCGCCGGGTCTTGCTCTTCTCTGCGCGGAAGGTCGGTCCGAAGCAGTACACCTTGCGATGGGCCAGGCACGCCGATTCGACGTACAGTTGCCCTGTTTGTGCCAGGTACACCGGCTCGCCGAAGTAATCAACCGCGAACAACGTCTGGCTACCCTCGCCCGCGGCCGGGGCGAAGATCGGTGTGTCGACCAGGATGAAGCCGTTCCGGTTGAAGTACTCGCGGATGCCCTCGATGATCGTGTGTCGTACGCGCAGAATCGCCCATTGCCGCTGGGACCGGAACCAGAGGTGCCGGTGCTTCATCAGGAATTCGATGCCGTGGGGCTTGGGGGTGATGGGGTAACCGGCGGCATTCTGCACGATCCGGACGGCGGCCACGACCAGTTCATGTCCGCCCGGGGCACGCTCCTCAGCGCGCACTGTGCCGTCGACTTCCAGTGACGACTCCTGCCCCAGTCGCTTGGCTTCTTCGAATGCGTGCGCACCGTCCTCGGTCTTTTCCAGAACACACTGGCAGAGACCCGTACCGTCCCGGAGGATGAGGAACAGCAGCTTCCCACTCGAGCGGCTGTTGTAGAGCCACCCGCGGAGTGTTACCGTCTGCCCGACATGCTGCCCAAGTTCCGCCACCGTTGTTGCCGTTGCCATCGCGCCGCATTCCTTTCATGTCGGCCGTCCCCGATTTCGATTCGCAGTGTACGCCCCGTAGCCGGTCATGCCAAAGGCACCGTTCTGGGCTATCCATCTCAGCCAGCCCTGCTGCGGCTAGCCCGCGCGCTTGTCCTGCCCGCGTCTGTCGGGCTTGCGGCGATACTGCTCTTGGGCTGCGCTGTACCGGAGCCCGCGCACCGTGTTCGCCTGGCTGGGGCCCAAGTCGCCGTAGAACTTGTCGAGCCCTGGTTGCAACAAAGTCGCGGGCCCTGGTTCGCCGTCATGCGCATCGACCCGGTGCGCTACTCGCAGGATGGTTTCGCGGCGCTGCGTGCCGGGAACTGCGATCTCGCTTGTACGGACCGGCCCCTGGGCGGGCGCGAAATGGCTGATTTTGGCGCCCACCCACCGGTCGGTCGGCGGCTCGCGTTCTACGGCTACGGGCTCTACGTCCACCCAGCCAACCCGACCGATGCGATGTATACGGGTCACCTGAGGGCGATTCTCCGCGGGCAGTTCAACGACTGGAAGCAGGTCGCCGGGGCGGCGGGGGCGGACTATGTTGGACCGATTCGCGTCTACGGAACTGCCAAAAGCACGCGCGCGGGCGAATTGCTGAGTCGGCTCGCGGGGATCGTAGTCGCCGAGGCCACGTGGCAAGTATGCGCAAATGACGAGGCGGTCCTGGCGGCGGTGGCAGGCGATCCGTTGGGGCTCGGCCTCGCGGGTTTGGGGTATGACGGCGACGATGTGCGTTACCTGGGCCTGCGCATGACGCGGGACGGGACCGCTGTGTTGCCTAGTATCGAGGCGATCGAGGAGGAGCGTTACGGCTTGGCGCGCATGATCTACATCTACCACGCCGCGCCCCCCACCGAAGCGGTGCGTGCGGCGATGGAGTACCTCGCCAGCCCGGCCGGCGCGGCCGCGATCATCGCGACGGACCTGTGGCCCATCGCGCCGGAGCGCCGCGATCTGCCCATGGCACGACCGGGGGAGCCGCATCAGGCCGGTCAGGAGGACGCGGCGCCATGAACCCGCCCCTCCAGATCCGTGGTGTGCGGATTCATCGACTTGCTATTCCGATGCGTGTGAAGTTCGAGCATGCCGCCGCCACGCGGGCCGTGGCCGATCCGATCGTGGTAGAACTCGCCGCCGCGGCACCTTACGCCCAGTACGTCGGCTTCGGAGAGACACTGGCGCGCCCCTATGTCACCGGTGAATCACCGGCATCGGTGGTCGAGGATCTCGTCCACATCCTGGCGCCGCGGCTTGAGGCGCTGCGCAGTACAACTTTCGCGGAGGCCCTGGAGGTTATCGAGGCGCTGCCACTGGAAGTCGATGGACGAATCATTACGGCCGCCCGCGCCGCGCTTGAACTCGCTTTGCTCGACCTGGTCTGCCGGGTGTACCGAAGGCGTCCGGCCGATGTTGCCGGCTGGTTGGGGTTACCCGGCTTCGGGGCGCCGGGCTGCCGAGCGACCGCGCGCGTGTCGGGCTTCGTGCTCGGCCACAGCGAACGAAAGCTGAAATGGCTGCTGCGCATGCAACGGCTTGCTGGCGTGCGAGATTTCAAACTCAAAGTCGCCGTCGAAGGGTGGCAGGAGCGGCTGCGGTGGGCCCACGAGGTGCTCGGGGGAGCAATGTCGGCTGGCCGGGCGACGTTGCGGGTAGATGCGAACGCGGGCTGGACACTGGTTGAGGCAAACGAAGCATGCGGGGCACTCGAGCGTTTCGGCGTGTGTGCCTTGGAACAGCCGCTCTCGGATGCGGAAGATGGAGACCTCGCCTATCTCGCAGAACAGACGCGGTGCGATCTCGTGGCCGACGAATCATTGATCACAATCGAAGACGCCCAGCGGCTCCTGAATGGCAGTGCAGTGCGTGTATTCAATCTTCGGCTGGCGAAGAACGGGGGTCTGCTACCGGCTTTGCGTATCGCTCGCCTGGTGCTGGCGGCAGGACGGGATGTGCAACTGGGCTGCCTGGTGGGGGAGACGAGTGTATTGGCAGCGGCCGGTGTGGCGTTCCTGGAGGCGTGTCCCAAGGTCCGCTTTTATGAGGGTGGTTATGGGACGTTGTTATTGAAGCGAGATATTTCCCGTCGGCCGGTACGGGTGGGCTTGGGTGCACGGGTGCGAGTGGGGTCAGAGCCGGGGCTGGGGGTCACAGTGGATGTAGCTCTATTGCATCGTTTGGCGGCCGGGCCACCCCGGAACCTTCAATTCTGAAGTAGCAGGGTGCCGATAAACGGTTGTCGAATCGTGTGCTCTTACGGGTTGTCTCTTGCCGATAGCCGCAATTGGGCCTATGCTCTTAATGAGACACTTTCATCAAGATGACAGTTTTCTTGGCGGATATTTAGATCGTGAAAATTTTTTCTCCGCAGGAGTGAGTGACGGGCTTGAAGCCCGCCCGGGAATGTGCGAGAATAGTTTACCAACAAGTCATCTGCGTGGTCCCCGGTGTTGCTGCCGCCGGCGGATGGAGCTACGCGAGCCGGTCAGGAACAGGAGTTCACATCATGCGGTCAGGTCGCTGTCGTAAATCAGGGATGAAAGGTTTTACCTTGATCGAGTTGCTCGTGGTGGTTGCCATCATCGCGCTGCTGATCTCGATCCTGTTGCCGTCCATGAGCCAAGCTCGCCGGCAAGCCCAGCTCGTCGTCTCCATGTCCAATCTCCGACAGATTGCACTTGGAAACGCAAGTTATTCCGAAGACAATGCCGGGTATCTCCCCTATGCCCGGAACACTGAAACCGGCACCTGGGGCAACCTGTGGAGTGAGGCAGCTTGGGGTGTCAAGAAGGCCGACCTCTGGTTCTACACGTTGTTCGACACCAAGACCGTGCCGGATGAGCGCGTCTTTGTGCCGGCGGGTGACCCGTACGGCCAGCAGTACGACTTTGAATCGCGCTTCGATGGCATTGGTGGCACCGGCGCGGTTCGCACCAACACCCAGGCCTTTGCCTGCGGCTACGGCATGAACTACGGGCTCCGGCACTGGGAAGGACATCGCCGCGCTGAAGACTTTGGCCGGCCCCCGCTTCAGGCGCCCTACGGTCGTCTCTTCAACGTAACCCGGTACGGCCCTTCCCGTCCGAACGAAACCATCCTCATGTCCGAGGTGGGCCCGGATGACGAATTGCCGGTCATGCCGCTCTTCGGTTCCGCCGATCCCATGCAGGTTGGGCGCCCGTGGCGAGATGGTGGCCGCCTACTGTGGGATGATGGAAACCGCTCGTGGTACCCCGGCCCGACCTGGCTGACGCCACGCTACGGCGGTCGCATCCCGATGACCGCGATGGATGGTTCGGTGCGGGCCGTGAACTCGGCGCGTGTGCTGCGGACCGGCCCGATCGTGCGTCGGAACCAGTGCTTCGGCCGTGCCGTGGTCGGTGGGCAAACAACCTTCGTATGCTACTTGTGCCGCGAGAGCACACCGCATTACGATTTCTCCGATCAGAAGCTGTGGTGGTGGACGGGGCACCCCGGCGAGATCAAGTACTGATCCGTCGGCCACCAGAGTCCGCTGTGCTCTGATCGCAGGTCCATGTTGGCAGAAAGGTCGTGAATGTCCGACGAAGCACGCAAGCAGTTGATCCGGGTTGGTTTGCTGGCAGGTATCATCGTTCTGCTGGTCGGATCAGTCATCTGGAACATGCGGGTTCGTGCTACCCAGAATCTGGGTCAGGGCAAGACTCAGTCGGCTGCGGATTTCATGGTGACGTGGCGTTGCCTGGGGCCGGGCTGCGACTCGACCGAAGATGCCCCGGGGGCGCCTGGCCCCCGGACTTGCCCGAAGTGCGGCAAGCAGGAGTTCTATTCCACCGTCCGCTTTACGGGTGATAGTGGAACCTATGTCGTATATTTCAACTACGATCCGAAGACCTTCCGCCCCACGCAGGTGAAGGTGGCCGACGGACCGTGGGTACCCTATGTGGACGCCGCATCTGGTAATTTCGGCATCGTGGATCCGAAATCGGGTCGTATCATGAATCCGGCAGAAGGTGTACGTCCTGCCAAGCAGGGTGATCCGCAGCCCGAGCCGCCGCCCGACGATCAGCAGCCGTAGCGATGCAAAGCGTTCCTGACCCTGCATGACGGGCCGGTCCCACGGGATCGGCCCGTGCCGCGCGCCGGCTGCTGTGCACGGCCCGGATCTCTCCCTCCAACTGTGGATCCACGTATACTACTCAGGCGGCGCGACGACGCACCCAGGGGTTAGTTCGAGGATCTGTCATGCGCAGAGCTCCCAGAGTGATAGCGGCCGAGGATGGCTTCCGGCAGCCCCGGCCGATGATCCGCTGGCTGGCGATCGTTGTGGCAGCAGCGGGCTGGTTCGTTTCCCTGGAGTTGCTCCAGCAAACCCTGAACCCCGGCGGCACGCCGCCCTTTCTGCGCGCTGTGTGCGGCAATGATCTTGGGGAGGCCGCGAATCCCTGCTCGGCCGTTTTGCAATCATCCTACGCTTACATTGCCCTTGGTGATGCACCCAGTGCGCTGCGCGTGCCCGCCGCGGGCGTAGGAATGATCTACTTCGGTTTCCTGCTGGTGTGGTTTCTGTTTGTCGGGCCACCCGGGGCGCGCGGGTGGCTGTGGCACATCCCGGTCCTGCTGCTCGTGATTGGCGGTGTAGGGCAATCCATCGGTTACCTGTACATTATGCAGTTCGAGTTGCAGCAATGGTGTGGCGGCTGTGCTGTGGCGCATGGGCTGAACGGGGTACTGGCCACGCTGGCGCTGCTGGCATTTCCATGGCGCGCGGCACGGGCGGATGAGCCCGTACATCCGCGGGCGCGCCTGGCGATGGCCACACTCACCTGCGGCACACTGCTCGGACTACTGCACTTCGCGATCCTGATCATGCTCTTTGTCGCCGGCCTCCAGAACGTGGCCCAGGAACAACTCGTCCGCATTGTGGATGATCCGGAGTTCATCCGCTGGGATTATGATCGCCGCATCCCGGTCGAGCCCTTCCTGCGCGCGGACGAGCTGTTCGACGGCAACCCCGTGGCCGCGCGTACGGTGGTTGTCTTCAGCGACTTTCGTTGTCCGCATTGCGCGGAAGTCCATCGCACGCTGGCGCGTCTCTTGGCCGAACACCCGGATCAATTCCGCGTCGCCTACCGCCATGCCCCCCAGGATGCCGAATGCAATCCGGACCCGAATTGGCGTGCGGCGGGGCACCCGTCGGCTTGTGCGGCCGCACGGGCGGTCGAGGCCGCCCGTGTGACGGGCGGCGCGGCCGGTGCTCACGCCCTGCGGGGACTGCTCTACGAGCGACAGCGGCAATTGCCGCGGCGTCCATGGCGAGAATTGTCAGATACGGAACGTAGCCGATTTGCAGAGTGGGCTGCCGAGCTGGGGTTGGACCGCACGACGTTTGAGGCGGCCTTTGAAAGTGCCGCTGTCACCGAGCGTGTGGCTGAAGACGTGGCGCTCGCGGGGAAGCTGGGATTGCGTGCGATGCCGGTAGTCTTCCTCGATTGGAAGCGCGTGCAGAATCCCGGTAAACGTGCGACTTGGGAAGCGCTACTGGAGTTGCAGGCGCTGGAACCGCAATCCGCAGAGCCGCAGCCATGAGTAGCCGCGGCTTGTCGGATTCGGAGGGGGGTGTGGGTGTCGCATCCCCCGCGCACGGCGTTCCCACCGCTCCGCGCGTCATCGCCTATGTGCGGAGCATGCGCGGCACCTTCGAGACTACGCTGGAGCTGTGGACACTCAGCCCAGGGCTTATCTGGGCCGCACTGCCTCAAACGGCCTCAACCCACCCTGTGGAATCACGAAGACCTCGATCCGGCGATTCTGAGCTGGATCACTGCTCACCGGCCGCTGATCGGCATAGCCCATCACGCCGACACGGCTGGCAGGAGCGCCTGCGTTGACCAGCAAGTCCTTGACTGCGATCGCGCGGTGTACGGACAAATGCCAGTTGGTCGGGTGTTTCGCCAAGGTCTCTGGCCGGGTAATCGGGCTATTGTCCGTGTGACCGACGACAATCGCTTCGTACCCCTCGAGTTCGCGGAGTGCCAGGAGACCCGCAAGTTCTGTCAGTGGGGCACCGGCGTCGCTGCGCACCTCGGCACTGCCGGCATCGAACAATCGATCGTTTGCGAAACTGACGGCACCGCGGCCAGGGTCGTAAGCGACACGTCCGCTGAAACGCTGCACGAATGCGGCGAGGGCATTGTCGATGACCGGCGGCAGTGTGGAGGTCGGCACGGCGGGGCGCGCAAGCTCTGCGACGGCCTGCTGCTGCACGAGGACCGCCAGATCCTCCTTGTCACGTTCCAGGTCGCGGATGCGGCTACTGAGACTGCCGACCTCGGCCCGCGCGGTATTGAGCGTATCTTCAGCGTGTGCCAATTGGCGGGTCAGTTCGGTACCGCGCGCATCAGATTGGGCGAGGCGCGCGGCGAGATCATCGCGCTGTTCGGTCACCTTCCGCAACTCGAATTCAAGCTCGCGTTGCCGCTGCTCGGCGGCGCACCCGGTCAGCAGCAGGCCAACCGTCAGAAGCATGGCGACCGAAACGGAACGGTGCAGCATACGAGCTCTCCTCATGAAGTGGACAAGCGGCGCTGTGCGCAGGCCGCCACCGGCACCTGGGGAGTGCGTGTCGCAGCGCGCGACGGCAAACCCCCGGTGAGGTTAACGGCGACGCGGAGCAAAGGCCCGGCCGAGCAGCCAGCCGATGACAATCGCGAGGCCCACGACACCGATCGACCCGCCGAGCAGTGCCCAGAACATCGTGCCGCTCGCGAGGGCAGTCGCGAAGCCGGGGGTAAAACCCTGCAGCGCGCTGGCCACGATGATGTGGGCGAATGCCGCGAGCACCAGTCCGCCTGCGAGTACACCGCCGAAGATCCCTTCGGTCGGATCGCCAGTTGCGACGATGACCGGCTGCACCACTTCGCCGGCGTCCGCCTCCGCCAAGGGTTCTGGCTTGGGTACCTCGCGCCGCGGGGGAGGCGTGGGCGCCACGGGCTCTGCTTCCGCCGGGGCTTCATCTTCGCCGGACCAGATTTCGTCGAGAATCTCGGCACCGAGTGCGGTATCGTCCGCCTCGCGCGTCAGGTCGAGCAGGCCTGAGCCGCTGCCGGCACCTTCTAGTGAAATCTGGTCGGATGCGCCTGTGGTAATCTGCGTCTTGGCCATCGGGTCGGCATCGATCTCGAGCTCGTCGTCGTCGAAAACTCCGATGCCGCTCTTGGTAATGACGGTGTCTTCCTTTTTCTTGCTGCTGGCTTCGTCTGCAGAGTCGTCACCGAGCGGCTCCAGACCGATGATGCTGGTGCCGCCCCCGGCCTCGCCGATGCTGGGAAGTCCATCGTCGTCGCCACTGTCCTGGGCCGGTTCGAGCTCAATCTCGCCGGAATCCTCGAGACTCAACAGTTCGCCTGAATCGCCTGATCCCGCGAGTCGTTTGATGTCGTCGGATTTGAAGTAAACCTTGCCCCCGTCACGGAACTCGCGAAGCTCGCCCGCCCGCACGAGCGCTTTCACGTCGTCCGCGGTTTTGCCGAGCTTCTCGCAGACCTCTTCAATCGAGTAGAACGGCTTGCTGGCCATCAACGAAACTCCTCGGGAGCGGTTCCTGCTGCTAGACGCACACCGCGCGTCACGGTGCCGACGGGCGACTTTCCGACGGATCTTCCGCCGGATCGAGCGCGGCGCCACCGGGCTGCGCCCGCTGCTGATTCACCAGTTGCTGCACCATCCGGAAGTCCGGAGCAGCACAGTTAAAATCCTGTAAATAGCGATCGTACATCCACGTGCGCGCGGCGATCAACCGCAGCTTACGGGTGCCGGCGACATCATCGAAAGCGTAGCACCAAAGCGTGCCCTGGTCGATATCCAGCATGAAAAGTCCGAACTGGTCCCGGGCGAGCGGGCCCGTGAAGGCGTACACACCGCGAGCGCCAGCCATCGGTTGCCCCTGGGCCAGCGCGGATACCGGCAGGGGGGCGGTCCGCTGCCAAACGCCGACTGCGATCACACCGAGAAGGAAGGCGATGACCCACTGTGCGAGTCCCCGTCGCGTCGGGTGGGCACTGGTGGTCGTAGCGACTTCGGTCATGGCTGGCTTGCTCGTCGGGATCCGTGGCGATCCGAGGGTCGAACTCAAATCCTCGCCCATCCGCTGGATGCTAGCCCCCGTGTGCGGGGCGTGCAAGACCGGTCTGCCGGTCAATCATTTGCGGCGCGGATCCGTGTTTCTGCCGTTCACGGAGAAAGGGTGGATCCTTTCTTGCCACTCGGCGGAATTTTCCCCTGCCGCGACGACGGGTGGCCGTCGCGCTCTGGCGTGCTGCGTTCTGTGACCGTATAATGTTGCCCCATTGTGAGACTTAGGGTGACGATGGTTCAACGTGACGCTGTGGCGGGAGTCTGACTACCCTCACGGTGTCACGACAAGGCTGTTTGGAGTACCTCGGGAGAGTGGAACGCAGCCCCGCGGCGCGTTCCCGCAAAGGCCCAGTTGGATCGGGACGCCAGACGCGCACGAGTTCATCATACCTTCATCATCATTCATCGTGTGCGCCAAGCGACTCAGTGCTGAAAGGGCTGTTGCTCACGGGATCCGGCGTGGTGCGGGGCCGGTGTTGCTGTAGAACGCATAGTCCGAGGTCTGTTCCGTTGGCCGCCTGCCATCGCGCCCGTGTTCGGGGCGCGTACGCTTCACGCGCCGCCTGCGATTTGAAAGGCGGAATTCATCATGTTCAGCGCGTGTACGGCCTTGCTGGCGCAAGGGGGGCTTCTTGACGGGAAGGTGATTGGCTACCTGCTGGGAGCGGTTGTCGGTGGCGGGGCGGTGTTGGCCTTCCAGATGATCATGTTCCGGCGCGAACGGGCGGAACGTGAGAAAGCCGCCCACCAATTGCTGGAAGAT